>DASYML010000248.1:0-22304 GCA_036009045.1 Pyrinomonadaceae bacterium | reverse complement strand
CCGCGCAGGATGTTGGTCACGCTGTAGTTCTTGCCGCCGCGCAGAAAGCCGCCTTCCGTCTTGACGGTCGTGTGGTCCGTCAACTTGACGACCGTCTCCGTGCCGTTGGCATCCTTGACGGAGAAGGAGTCCGCATCGCGTCGTGTGACATTGCCCGTGATGGACATCTTCTGCCCGTTGGCGACAGAGCGCGAACCCGCGCTGCTATTCGGCGTCGCACCGTTGTCCTGCGCGAGCGCCGCCGTCGAAAACATCAGCGCCAGTCCGCAGGCCAACGCCAATAACCGAAACTCTTTTTTAATACTAATCATCTCATTAAGCTCCATAGTGGTAATCAACCCTGAAGGCTCATCACATGTGAGACTTCATCAGGTCTGGCAGTCGAATCAAGGTCCAACGCGAAATTGATTGGACCAATAATCGCTGCCGTTAAGCCTATGGATGGTCTTCGGACCCCTGCGGGTTGGAAGCCAGCCAGACATCGCGCGAGGCTTTTTTGAGCGCCAGGTGAAAGCCGTCAACTGTGCCGATAGTTTAGAAGGCGAATTCTATCGAACCCGCACGGGAAGTCAAGCGAGACGAAGGAGAAAACCGCCGCTTTCATCCATCACAAGCAATTTGTTAGACATTCGCTAGGTGATTGCAAGAAAAGACAGTGAGAGGCTGGAGGTTAGAGACTAGAGGTTAGAGACTAGAGCGGTTTGCAGTTGAGTGCGACTAAGTGTCAGTCCCGCCTGCTTAAGCTGGGCGGCTTCTTCGCTCAGCAACGACCCGCCCAGCTTAAGCAGGCGGGACTGACCTGGACGCTTGCCGCAATGGTCGCATCCAATTGAGAACCGCTCTAGAGGCTGGTCAAGAACAGTTGTCTTGACCAGCCTCTAGTCTCTAACCTCCAGCCTCTTTTTATGGTGTGAACTGTCCCGCTTCGAGCAACTCTTTGACGTAGGCGAGAAACTTCTCTGCGTCTGAGCCGTCAATGATGCGGTGGTCGAAGGTCAGAGCGAAATAGGCCATCTGGCGAATCGCTATGTAATCGTCGCCTTCGGGGTTGGTGACGACCTTCGCGCGTTTTTCAATCGCTCCGACGCCGAGGATGGCGACCTGCGGCTGGTTGATAATCGGTGTTCCGAAGAGACCGCCGAAGACGCCGGGATTGGTGATGGTGAAGGTGCCTCCGGCCACGTCGTCGGGCTTGAGTTGTTTAGTGCGTGCGCGGTCTGCCAGATCGTTGGCGGCACGCGCGAGACCTGAGAGCGAGAGGTCGTCTGCGCGTTTGATGACGGGGACGATCAAGCCCCAGTCGAGCGCGACGGCCATGCCGAGGTTGATGTCGCGCTTGTAGATAATCTGATCGCCGCTGACTTGCGCGTTGAAGATGGGAAACTTGCGAATCGCGTTCGTCACGGCCTGGAAGATGAAGGGCATGTAGGTGAGCTTTGTGCCCGCGCGTTCCATGAACGCTTTCTTGTGTTGCTCTCTGAGTCTTGCGACGCGCGTCATATCAATCTCGTAGACGGTCGTGACGTGCGCGCTGGTCCTGCGCGAGAGGACCATGTGCTCCGCGATTCTCTTGCGCATGACGGTCATGGGTTCGACGCGGTCGCCAGCGGCGGGTTGCACTGGCGGCGGAGTATGCGCGGCTGGCGTTTGAACGGTCGGAGTTGCTGGACCAGTTTGCATCGAAGGCACGTTGGCCGACGCCGACGCTGCTGCTCCTGCTCCGCCCGCGCCAGCGCCGGATTCTATAAAACTGAGGATGTCATTCTTGGTCACGCGACCGCTGAGGCCCGTGCCTTCGAGGCGCGAGATGTCTATGCCGTGTTCTTTGGCAATGTTGCGGACGAGCGGGCTGGACTTGGTCTTGCGCAATTCTTCCACGGTCTGCTCGCCAACGGCTGCGGACTGGTGGTCCTGCGAGCCGCCATCATCTGCGGCCTGAGAAATTCCCTGTCCCTGCTCAATCGCGCCGGGACGTTGCGCGTCATAACCTCTTCCGGCGACCTCCGCTTCGTTGGGCATGACAGACGGCGCGGGCGCACTCGATGCCTGCGACGCGGCCTGCGATGATGAGGATGAGGAAGCGGCGGGTGTTGCTGGTGCCTGAGCGGGCACTGGCTGTGCATCGTGCGGCTGTGACTGTTGCTGCTGCTGTGCCTGCGGTTGCGGCGGGGCCGCGCTCGCCTCCGCCTGTTTGGCCGCGCCGGAATCGCCATGCGCCGCGCCATTGCCGCCACCATCGAGCACGGCGACGACCGTATTGACCTCAACGGTGTCGCCCTCTTTGAATTTGATGTCGGTCAGAGTCCCTGCGGCGGGCGAAGGTATCTCCGCGTCAACCTTGTCTGTCGAAATTTCAAACAGCGGCTCATCGCGCTCGACGCGGTCACCGACCTTCTTCAACCACTTCGTGATCGTCCCCTCCGCGATGGACTCGCCCATCTGCGGCATGACTACTTCTGTGCTCATTATGCTCTCCAAAAAACAGTCTAGAGTCTGAGAGTCAGGAGTCGGGAGTCAAAAGCAAGACAGTCAAAACTCGCTGCTTCAGACTCTCGACTCCTGACTCTCTGACTCCTGACTCAATATGCTGCAAGTTTACGCGCCGCATCAACTACGTCTCTGGTTTGCGGTAAATAATATTCTTCGAGGGGCGGCGAATAGGGAACGGGCGTGTCGAGGGATGCGACGCGTACGACCGGAGCATCCAGCCACTCGAAAGCCTCTTCGGCGATGGTGGCCGCGATCTCGCCGCCGATGCCGCCCGTGCGCGAAGCCTCGTGCAGGACGAGCGCCCTGCTCGTCTTGCGTATGCTCGTCAAGATCGCTTCCCTGTCGAGCGGAGCAAGCGTTCGGAGGTCCAGAACTTCCACATCCAGTCCCTCCTTCTCCAACTCTTCAGCCGCATCGAGCGCCGTCAGGGTCATCGCGCCGAAAGTGATAATCGAAAGGTCGCGTCCCTCTCGACGCGTGCGCGCCTTGCCGATCTCGACGATGTAATCATCGGAGGGCAGTTCTTCGCGCAGGCGCGGCAGGCGATAGAGTTTCTTGTGCTCGAAGAAGAGGACGGGGTCCGGGTCGCGTATCGCGGCCTTGATCAAACCCTTCGCATCGTAGGCGGTCGAAGGCTCGACGATTTTGAGGCCCGCCGTATTGAGAAAAAAACTTTCGGCATTGAGCGAATGAAACGGACCGGCATGGACGCCGCTCCCGCACGGGCCGCGAAACACACAGGGCAGCCCCGCGCCCCAGCGATAACGACACTTCGCGGCATAGTTGGTGAGCATGTCAAAGCCAGCGGAGATAAAATCTATAAACTGAAATTCCGCGACCGCGCGCATCCCCAGGAGGGCCGCGCCGCATGCCGCGCCGACAATCGCCGCTTCGGAAATCGGCGTGTCAACGCAACGCTCTTCACCAAACTCGTCAATCAAGCCGTCCGTCACCTTGAACGCGCCGCCGTACGCGCCCACGTCCTCACCGATGATAAAAACTGTGGGGTCGCGCTCCATCTCTTCCCAGATCCCCTGTCGAATCGCCTCGACGAAGGTCGCCATCCCGCCGCGCGCGGGCCTGTTCGATTTATGGTCCTTTTTAGTTGCTGTCGTCATGATGATTAAATTTGCGCCCGGTCAGATACTGGTCCAATAATGAACTGCCCGGTTACTTCACATACGTCGTTGCGATGTTCGGGTTCTCAGGATTGACCATCAATCGCTGTTGCTTCGGGTCAACCACCACATCCATATCTTCCATCGGAATCACGCCGAGCAGCGGTTCGGAACTTCCCGGAAGGACCAGTGCCCTCATGGTCGTTGCGCGATTTTCAAAACGAATCTCAACCGGCCCGGCGACTCCCACTTTAATCTCCGTCTCGTCTGCAAGGCGCGCAGTCTTCTCTTCCAGGATAGGCAGGTCAAGCTGCTCTTTGATCTCATCGTTGATGACGAGCATGTAAGCGCCGCTGTCAACTAACATGCTCACCTTCATGTGCTTGATCTGCTCTTCGGGCAAAAAGCCGTGACGGAATAACGCCATATCATCGCCGCTGATTAATTCTATCTCTGCATACACCAGTCCCATCTTTTTTTCTCCATAAGAGACGGCCTCGGCACTACGTATCTCAGGCCGCCTGCGTTGCGGTTTGTTGACGGGTAGCAGCATTTCTATTTCTCCAAAACCTTATTCTTACTTTTCCAACACCTTCGGACGAAAGGCCGGAGGCACTATCTCATTATCGAAAACTCTATAAGCGGCCTGCAACGCTTCGGGCATTGGAGAGCTTTCGGCCCACTCGACATCCTCATCAATCTCTCGCTGAAGGTCAGCCGTAATCGAATCCATCTTCTCACGAGTGGCGACTCCGCGCTGGACCAGATAAGCCTCGTAACGGTCCAAAGGGTCGTTCTGTTTCTCCCAGTATTCGATCTCATCCGGCGGGACATAACGCTGGTCGTCGTGCTCCGCGTGGCCCTTGCGGCGATAGGTCTTGGCTTCGATGAGGACCGCGCCACCGCCGCCGCGCGCGTACTCCGCCGCCTGCCTCGTCACTTCATAGCAGGCGACGATGTCGTTACCGTCCACGATGTGTCCGGGGATGCCGTAGCCCGCCGCCTTTTCCGCGAGGTCTTTGACCGCCGTCTGCTTACTGGTCGGCGTAGAGTATGCGTAGTGATTGTACTCCGCGATGACTATCAGCGGGAGGCGTTGCACGGCGGCGAAGTTCAGTCCTTCGTGGAAAGCGCCCGTGCTCATCCCGCCGTCGCCGATATAAGCGAGCGCGACTATCGGCTTCTGCTGCATCCGCGCCGCGAGCAGGACGCCCGTCATCACCGGAATCATATCTCCGAGATGCGAGATTGGACCAATAAAGCCCTTCTCTATATCGCCGAAGTGGATGTTCAAATCACGCCCGCCGGAAGGTCCCCAGGCTTTCGCCATGTACTGCGCGAAAATCTCTCGCGGGCGAATCCCCTTGACCAGCACCGCGCCGAGGTCGCGTATCAAAGGCGTGACGAAGTCCTGCGCTTCGAGGGCGTAAGCGGTCCCCACGGCGGTCGCCTCCTGGCCCAGAGAACGAAAGACCCCGCCGACCACCTTCGTCTGACGATAAAGATTGACCAGCCGCTCCTCGACCATCCGCGTGAGCTTCAAATAACGATAAAGCTCCAACATCTGCTCCGTCGTGAGCCGCGTCTCGTTTGTACAAGTTAACTGTGTCGCCATAAAAACTCAGTGAAGAGTGACAAGTGACGAGTGACGAGCAAGAAGTTGTTTTAACTCGTCACTTGTCACTTGGTCACTGCCTTTAAAAGTGAATCGCCAGTTTATGCACGTCTTCGGCGGCTTCCATGACGGACTCGGAGACGGTCGGGTGGGCGTGGATGGTGCGGCCCAGTTCTTCCGCCGTGGATTCGAGTTGCATGGCGACGCAGGCTTCCGCGAGAATTTCCGTCGCGTGTGGACCAATAATATGGACGCCGAGAATTTCGTCATACTTCGATTCGCTGACGATCTTGACGAAGCCCTCCTCTTCGCCGAGGATGCGCGCCTTGCCCGAAGCGGAGAAGGGAAACTTGCCGACCTTAACATCGTAACCCTCTTCGCGCGCCTTCGCTTCCGTGAGACCGACGGAGCCTATCTCCGGGTCGCAGTAGGTGCAGGACGGCACGAGCCGCAAATTAATGGGCCTGACTTCCTGCCCCGCGATCTGTTCGACGGCGAGAATGCCTTCTTTGGACGCGAGGTGCGCCAGCCAAGGCGTCGGTATCACGTCGCCGATGGCGTAGACATTGGGTTCGCCAGTCCGCAGGTATTCGTCAACCTGCACGTTGCCGCGCTCGACTTTAATCTTCGTGCCTTCGATTCCCAACCCTTGAAGATAAGGCATGCGGCCCACCGCGACGAGCAGCATCTCCGCTTCTAATTGGACCTCTTTGCCATGCGCGTCTTTGCCGCCGACGCGTACGCCCGTCTCCGTCTTTTCCATCTTCTCCAGGCGCGTTCCAAGTTGAGATTTAATCCCGCGTTTGCGAAACGCTCGCTCCAAATCTTTAGAGACTTCCTCATCTTCGAGCGGGACCATTCGCGGCAGCAGTTCGACGATGGTCACGTCCGTGCCGAAGCGCGCGTAGACGGACGCGAATTCGACGCCGACCGCGCCCGAACCCATCACGATTAAAGATTTCGGCACTTCCTTCAATTCCAGTATGTGGTCGGAGTTGACGATTCTTTCGCCGTCGGTCTCGAATCCGGGGATAGGCCGGACTACAGAGCCTGTGGCGATGATGATGTTTTTGGTTTCGATGGCTTGCGTCTGCCCGTCCTCGCCGGTCACTTCAACCTTGCCGGGGAGGGCCAGTTTTCCGGTGCCCTTAAAGACCGTAATCTTATTCTTCTTCATCAGAAACTCTATGCCCTTAGAGTTCTTCGTCACGACCCTCTCTTTGCGCTTCTGCACGTCCGCGAAGGCGAGTTGAATTCCTGTGGCCTGGACGCCGAAGTCCGCCGCGTGCTGCATCTGCTCGTAAACGTACGCCGACTGCAAAAGCTGTTTCGTAGGGATGCAGCCGCGCAGGGTACACGTCCCGCCGAGCCGCTTGTCCTTCTCCACGATGGCCGTCCTGAGGCCCAACTGCGCCGCGCGAATCGCCGCCACATAACCGCCGGGACCGCTCCCTATGACCGTCACATCAAATTGTTCCGTAGCCAATGTTCCCTCCGTAAGACAGTGACGAGAGACGGGTGACGAGTGACAAGCAAGAAGAGACTTTCAACCCGTCGCTTGTCTTTAACTCGGCACTCGTCACTTGTCACTCGTCACTGTAGTTTCTGCTTCCATGCCTCTATCTGTCCGGCGTGGTGGGCCAGATGGTGGAAGGTGACGCCTTCTATAAACTTGAAGGCGGGCGATGCTTCGTCCACTTCATCCGGCAAAGATTCTATGAGGCGCACCATCTCGCCGTGCGCGCCGTCGAATTCGTCGCGCACTTCGCGCATCGAACGTTCCTTGCGCTCCTCTACCGCGCGCGCGTTGAAACCTTCTATCAAGTCCTTGTTGATACGCTGCGGCTGGTAACTGCCATCTTGTATGGAGCGGACGATACGCGCGCCTTCAATCTCCCAGGCGGTGATGTGCGAGAGAGCGTCCCTCGCGGACCACTCGGCGGTCACACCCTTGCTCGTCGCCTGTTCTTCCGTCAATCCATCGAGGGCGCGCGTCAAATGCTCGTGCGCTTGCGCGACGCGGTCCAGAATTTCCGTCTTGTGCATCTCTTGTCTTCTCCCTCGCGCGTCCAATCCAGGGCCGTCCATCCACACTTGAAGGCGATGAGCCGGACCCCTCTCTCTCCGTGCAGAGGCGCGTTGTCTGTGCTTTTCCAAAAGAGCGGTATTATAATCTGACTCGCGCTTTTACTCCAATCGGGGAGCGCGCCGGTCGGAGACACGCTTTGAAAGAGGAGTTTTCGGAACATGCTTCATCGTGCGAAATTCGGCTGGCTCTTCTGCGCGGCCCTCATGCTGGCCCTCGCTGGCGGCTTCGGCCAATTATTGGCCCAGCAGTCACAGGGGCCACAGCAGCCGCAGCAGTCCGACATACCGCAGATGGACAAGGAGTCGGAGAGGCTCTTCCACGCTGGCAGAGAGGCATCCGAGCAGGGCCGCTACGATGAAGCCATCCTCGATTATAACCAGGTCGTGCTGCTCAACTTCAACTCCCCGCGCACGGCGGCCCTCGCGCATTACAACGCGGGCAACCTCTATCTCAACCTTGAGAGATACAACCAGGCCATCTCCAACTACCAGCGCGCCGTCGAACTAGACCCCCGCTTCGTCATGGCCTACAACAATCTGGGCGAAGCCTACGGGCATCTCAACGAACCTGAGCGCGCCCTCTTAGCCTTCAAAAAGGCCGCCGAGCTAGACCCCCAACTGCCCGCCGTCCACTACAATCTAGGCGTCATCTACGACATGCTCAAGAGGCCCAAAGAAGCGCTCGCCTCCCTGCGCCGCGCCGTGCGTCTCAAGCCGGACTATGCGCTCGCCTATGATGCGCTCGCCGTCGCCCTCACCAAATCCGGTCGCGCCAGCGAAGCCATCGCCTATCACCAGAAAGCCATCAGCCTCAACCCCCAAGACGCCCTCTATCGTCTCAATCTGGGCATCAGCTATCTCATCATCGGCCACCGCGCCGGAGCGCTTGAGCAATATCAACAACTACTCCAAATCAACCCCCAGGCCGCCGCACGCCTTCACGCTATCATGGAACTGGACAACAAATAGCAAGGATGAATGATGAATGGTGAAGGATGAAAGCAGAGCTCATCGTCTTGCATAGCCACTCTCTCATCCTTCCGCCTTCCGACTTGCTTTCCACGGAGCATCAAACGTGAAACACACCGATCACCATTTACCGCCGTAGTTGAAAAGGACAGGTTGGGCCAATTAATCAGAAAGCAATATTGGACCAGACCAAGTTGTGTTAAACTCAGCGAAGTTTAAAGGGGGGCAATCATTCGTGGCAGCTCATCCGCCATCTCAACAATTTAGCAGAGCCATCAAGACTTTTTACTCTTACGCACATGTTGATAGAGAGCTAAGAAAAAAGTTGGACATCTCTCTCGCGCCTTTGAAGCGACAGGGGAAGATCAAGGATTGGTATGACCGTTATATTGAGCCGGGGGCCAAGTGGGAAGAGGAAATCAAGACCCGCTTGAATGATGCGGACCTGATCCTGCTCCTCATCAGCCCTGATTATCTTGATTCTGATTTCTGCTACGCCATCGAAGGGACCATTGCCTGGCAACGGCACAATGCCGGAGAGGCACGCATCATTCCCATCATCCTACGGCCCTCGCTGTGGGAGGATACGCCTGTCGGGCAGCTTCAGGCGCTTCCTCAAGATGTCGTTCCCGTGACCCGTTGGGCGGATATGGACGAAGCCTTCAAGAGCGTGGCGGAAGGCATCAGGGATGTCGTTGATAAGTTGCTTGCGACGATGGACGATGTCATGCCTTTTTCGTCCGTTGCCGGTCTCAGCGGCCCGTCCCCCTATATCCCGCGTCCCTCCATCATAGGGTTTGTCCCGCGCGTAGACGAAGAAGGGCGTGACATACTGGAACAATTGAAAGCCGAATTAGCTCCCGGAAAGAATCAACTGGTGGCCCTCTGGGGAGCGGGCGGCGTGGGGAAAACAACTCTCGCGGCTGAGGCCGCGCGCTTCTTAAGTGAAAGCTTCGCGCAACGCGTCGTCTGGGTGAGCGCGTATGGACGTGAAGATTTCACACTCTCCACGCTCCTCGATGAGATTGCGACGCAATTAAATCGCGCGGACCTGCGCCCGCTTGCCCTGGCGCAGAAATCCGAACAGGTCCGGGCGTTGATTACCGCCGCGCCCGCTCTCTGCGTGCTGGACAACTTTGAAACGGTGAAGGCGGAGGAGCGAGCGAGAATCACAAACTTCCTGACGCCCGCTCCATGTTCGACGCTCATTACAACGCGCCAAAAGGTCGAGGCGGCGCATAACATAGGCATTGAAGCTCTGTCTGCGGAGGAAGCACGCGAGTTTCTAGAGCGGTTGATTGCCAAAGCCAATGATGCCAATGCTTTTACAGGGCTGGACCGGGAACGCATTATTGAGACGGCGGAAGCCAATCCTTTAGTGCTGCAATGGGTCGTGGCACAAATTGACGAAACGCAGAATCCACGCAACATCCTGGAGGCTCTGGCTCAAGGCGCAGGGAACGCTTCGCGGCGCGCTTTCGATGTTACTTTCAATCTGCCGCAGTTGGGGAATGATGGGCAGGCAGTGCTGCTCGCGCTCGCGCTCTCCGTGCCCAGCGCCTCGCGCCCTGCGCTCGCGCAAGTGTCGGGCTTTGGGGATGACTTGAAGCGCTTAAATGATGTCGTGAGACGCCTGGCTGCGCTCTGGCTGGTGAGAATGACGGAGGGTGGACAACGTCTCACTATTGATGGCCTGACTCGTGAGTTAGCCAGAGAGTGGCTCGAACAGGATGCCAGAAAGGATGCTCTGCGCCAGCGTTTTGTCGAGTACTTTGTCTCTTATGCGGAAAAGCACGAAGCCGCTAGCCTGGAAAATTTCAATGCGCTGGAAACTGAGAAGGATAATCTGCTGAGTGCGATGGACATTGCGTTCCTCACAAAAAACTGGGAAAGCGTCATGCGCCTGATGACCGTCCTCGGGCGCGAACGAAATGGCCTCCTTGATATTCGCGGCTACTGGTCTGAAGCTATCAGTCGTGGCGAACAGGCGACGACAGCGGCCCGGATGGTGAATAACGAGGAGGCGGCGGCGCAGTTTGCCGTCACTGCCGCCACCTTTCGGATGAAGCGCGGTGAGTATGATGAAGCGCGCCGGATTTATCATCATGCGATAGAAGCTTTCAGAAATCTGAAGAGCGCGGCTAATGTTGCAGTGTGCCTGCACCAATCCGCCACTATCGCCTTGAATCAGGGCAAGTTTGCGGAAGCCCAGCGGCTTTATGACGAAGCTTTACAGATCAGGCGGAGCCTGGCGGACCAGAACGGAACCGCGACCACGCTGTTTGAGTTGGGGCGGCTCGCGCGCAGCCAGAATGATTTTACAAGTTCTCAGGATTTTTATCATGAGAGCCTGGAGCTTAGAAGGTTGCTGCAAGATGAAAGCGGAATCGCCGGTGTGTTGCATGAACTGGGACGCCTCGAACATGATCGCGGCGACCTGGTCGAGGCCGCTCAATTTTATGAGCAGAGCCTGAAGATCAAGATGGACCTGCGAGATCAATGGGGCATTGCCGCGACCGATTTTGAATTAGGTCGCATCGCCCACGCCAGAGGGGATTTTGCCGAAGCGCAACGACTCTACAAAGAGAGTATAGAGATCAGAGAGAACCTCAAGGATCAAAAGGGGCTGGCCGATACTCTCAACGAATTGGGCAAACTGGAAGTTGAGCGCGGCGGTGATTTAGCAGAAGCGCGGCGGCTCTGCCTACAGAGTTTACATATCAGAAGAAAGCTCGGCGACCAATGCGGAATCGCCGGTTGTTGGTATCATCTAGGGATAATTTCAGAAAAGAAAAGCCAGCCCATGGAAGCCGCCAGCCTTTTTCGTGATGCCTTGATTATCTTCGAGAATCTCAGGTCCCCCTATGCGGAGTTAGTCTGGCAGTCATTGGATAAGCTGGAGAACACTTTCACCTGAGGGGCGCGCGGGAGGCGCGGCATAGCGGTCTGGAAGAGGCGCATCATGCCTCTGTGCAGGCGGTCAAGTTGAGGAGGTCTGGCTGAAAAGTTAGAGAGTTTGTAAGGTTGGAATGTGAAGGGAGGATGCGGGCGTGGGTCGCCGTTGCATTCTCTTTTTTGATTTGTGGGGTGGTTTTTTGAATGATTGAATCGGGCTGCGGTTTGCGCGTTAGTAGATAGAGGCCGTTTGAATCGGCGTTGGAGAAAGGATGTGTATGATGCGAGCCGTTGAGTCTGGATTGAAGAATAATGCGAGTGGCGCGGGGTTCTCCCTGGCGTGGGCTGTGGGGAGCGTGGGGCGCGGGTTGAAGAGCGTCTTCGGGTGCTGGCACACGGAGATGGGGCGTCCGCAGACGCAGGGCGAGGAGACCTACAGGGCTTGTCTCGGTTGCGGGGCGCGGCGCAGGTTCGACCCTGAGAGTTGGCAGATGTCCGGGGAGTTTTATTTTCATCAGCCAGCGACGGGCGAACTCTATGCGAGAGAAGCCAGCGCGGCGAGGCCGCTCAAGCGGCGGCCCGCTCTATTGAAAGTCGCAGCGTGAGGTCGTCTAAAATGCAGTAGGCTGCAACATCCCCGCAGGGGATGAACATGATAGCCGGGGGCATCGCCCCCGGTCCTCTCATCGCAAGATGAGACGACCCTGCAAGGGTCGCACCTCAACATTGAGTGTGCGACCCTTGCAGGGTCGGAGTATGTTGACGTGAGCACCGGGGGCGTCTCGCTCTGCGAGCGCTTGCCCCCGGCTATCATATTACGCCCTTTCAGGGCTGACGGAACTTTTCAGATAATCCCTAATGATTACTTGGCGTCGTTGATGAGGATGACATCGCTGGTGGTGAGGCCGCGTGCGTAGACTATGCGACCGTCGCGGGCCAGGTCGTAGGAGTAGAATTCGTCTTTGTTAAATTCCGTGAGGGGTTTTTGTGGACCACCATCGAGGGGTTGCAGGCGGAGGTTGGTGACGCCGTTGCGGTAATCCGTGTAGATGAGATTACGGCTGTCGAAGGTCCAGTGAAGGCTTGACATCCCGTCGGCGTCGCTCTGTATCACTTCAAAGGAACGCATCACGGGTGTGTAGCCTTCCACCACGTCGAAGGGAATGACATCAATGCGCCAGGGCGCGTTGGGCGTCTCGGCTTTCGACCAGTAGGCTATCCACTTGCCGTCGGGTGAGATGGAAGGGCGCGTCGAGTGCTCGCTCGTCAAATTCACGGGCGTGCCCCCTTCAATCGAGACTTTCCAGAGAACGGGACGCCCGCCCTCGTTGGCGTGCGTGTACACCACCCACTTGCCGTCCGGCGAGACGGAGGGCCAGTTGCTGTCCTCCTGGTCGAAGGTCAACTGCGTGGGGTTGTTGCCGTCGCTGTCCATGCGCCAGATTTGCCAGACGCCCGAACGGTTCGAGTGAAAGAAAATATAACGCCCGTCCTCCGGCGAAGAGACCGGCGCATAGTTGCGCCCCGCGCCCGCCGTCAACTGCTTCTGCCATGAGCCGTCGTCTTTCATCTCCCAGATGTCAGCCGTCCCGCTCGCGTCCGAAGCGCAGAGCAGCTTGCCGTCCGGCATCCACGAGAGGTCAACGTAGCGGCCCGCGCCCGAAGTAATCTGCGTGGGGTGGTTGGGGTCTCCCTTGCCCGCGACCCAGATGCTCGTGAAGGTCTGCCCCTGCACGGTCAGGAGCGTGCCCGAATCGTTTGAGAGACTGACCCCCCTGTAGTCGCTGAGGTCCGAAGTAATCCTGCGCGCCTGTCCCTCTGGATAAGAGAGATGCCAGAGTTGCAGGATGGACGAATCCTGGTCCTGCGCCGTCATAATCATCCCGCTCCCGTCCATGAGCCAGGACATCTGTTCAATCCTGGACCAACGACGCGCGTCGAGCGGCGTCTCCGTCCCGCCGTCAACCGGAACTTCCGAGAGCTTCATGTAGAAACCGTTGGCGTCCGAAGTTTGAGTGACGTAGGCTATCTTCTGCCCGTCGGGCGACCAGACCGGCGCGGAGGCGAGCGAAAGATGGTCCGGGAATTTGCGCGACGCGACCTGATGCTCGGAACTACCGTCCGCGTTGGCGACGATGAGATCCTCTTTGCCGTCCGCGCTGCTCCGCACGAAGGCCAACTGGCTGCCGCTCGGAGAGAAACCTGCGGGGCTGTCAACGTCTCGCGCAATCTCCTTGACAGAGCCGCCGATGACCGGCAGTTGAAAGAGACGGCCCCTCTGGCCGTTGTTCTTTTCGACGGCGACAAAATAGACATAGGTGCTGTCGTGCGAGAAGGTCAGCCCGCGATAGGTAGTCTCGGCGGCAGGAACGAGGCGCTGGCTGTTTGCCACGGCCAGTTGCCTGACCCATAAGCCCTGCCTGCCCCCGGACTCCTGCATGACGTAGACGACATACTTCGCATCCGGCGAGATGACGGCCATAGAGATATTGCCGCTCGTCGTCAGCTTGCTCATTTTGGTCCACTGAAAATGCGCCCCGACCCTCGGACTCTGATCCACGTACCTGTAGAGTTCATAACCGACGACGGCCAGCATCAGGACCACCGCCACCAGCCCAAAGGTCCACGCACGCTTAGAGCCTGGACCGCTCACCCAGTGCTCCGCGATGCCGTCCGTCGAGTGAGTGTCAGAGACTTCGTGCGTGCGTTTCAAACGCTGCCCGTCCGTCTCCACACTCGTTGGCCCACGATGGGAATCAACGCCGACCGCGTGGCCTCCGAGCGAGAAGCGGCCCGAAGAGGCTCGCGCGCGTTCAAACTCCGCACGGCGCAGGGGACTCTGCGAATCGTGCGTGAGGGTCGCGTGCTCGTCGTCCACCAAGCCGACGCGTTGGAGGAGGTCTATGAATCTGGGGTCTTTGCGAAACTCGTCCAGCTTCGGTTCCGAGCCGAGCCAGATTAACCATTCATCGCGGTTCTCATAAGCCTTCGTGAGCCATTCGATGACCGCGTCCGCGTCTCCGAGGCCCGCGTAGATGAGCGCGAAGAAGTAAGGCGAGACATAACGCTCCGCAGAGAGCCGCCGCAAATCTTCTATAATCGAGAGGGCTTCGCGACGGTGGCCGGAAACGGCCAGCGCGTGGCCCAGAAACCAGTAAGGCACGACGGACCCCGTCATAAATTCGAGGGCCTTCTCTTCCGACTGGACAGCCTCTTCGTATCTTCCCATGCGCTCGTAGACGCCGCCGAGAATCATGTAGCTGTTGCCGAAGTTGCGGTCCATCTCAAGGGCGCGCAGCAATTCCTCCTCCGCTAACTCGTACCTGCGTGCCTGATAGTAAATCCACCCGGTCATTGATTTGTCCATCAAAGAGAGCGGGTTGATTTCCTGCGTGCGCCGCATCTCCTTAACGGCCTCGTCGAAGCGCCCCTGCGCGGCGAGCAGGTTCGAGTACCAGTGATGCGCGGGCGCGGAGTGCGGGTTGAGTTCGAGCGCGCGTTTGAAAGACGCCTCGGCACTCGCGCCGTCCCATTCATAGCAGAGAGTGGTAAAGCCGAGCGCGGCGTGCGCGTCCGCCAGTGTGTCGTCCAGTTCGAGAGCCTTGGTCGCGGCGGTCTTGGCCTGCGGGAAACAGTCCTGCGGCGCGCGCAGGCCGTAGATGGCAATCCAGTTGTAATAGTCCGCGATGCCGACGTAGGCTTGCGCGTACTCAGGGTCTTGCCTGATCGCTTCCTTGAATTGTTCGAGCGCCTTCTCGAATCCCTCGTCGGAAAACTTGTTCCAGTAGTAGCGCCCCTTCAGATAAGACTGGTAGGCGTTGGCGTTCTCCGTCTCGCGCTTGTGCAGCAGTTCAAGCTCTTCGCCCGTCAGCCTCGGCATCAGCGCCTGCGCCACCTGTTCGGAGATGGAGTCCTCGACGGCGAAGATGTCCGAGCAGTTCTCGTCAAACTTGGTGGCCCAGAGCGGCGTGCCGTCGCGCACGCGCACGAGTTGGACCGTCACGCGCACGCGGTCGCCCACGCGCTGTACTCTTCCATCAAGCACGAAGCCCACGTCCAATTCATAACCTGCGGCCTGCACGTTATGCTCGCCGTCGAAATATTTGAGGACCGAACTGGTCGGGCGGACCATGATGCGATGAATATTGCTGAGCTTGGTGATAATCGCATCGGTCAGGCCCATGCCTAAGAATTCATCGCTCTTCTCTTCCGTCCGCAGGACTTTGAAGGGCAGCACGGCGATGGACCTCGAACCGCTCGCAGGCTCTTCCGTGCGTATCTCCGCCGAAGTGGAAGAACCCGGAAAGTAGTTGGGCGCGAGGACCGCCTGACCTTCGAGATAGCGATTGATGTCTTCGGCTAATTCTTCGACCGTCTGATAGCGACGCTGCGGCGCTTTGGACATCGCCTTGAGAACGATGTTGTCAAGGCTGCCGGAGAGTTGGCGACGAAGTTGTTCGAGCGTGCTGTTACGCGCGCGGCTGACGGATTCGGGCGTAATCTCCAGAGGCTCTCTGCCGTCTATCGGAATTACTTCGATGCCGTTGATGGCCGTGCTGGGCCGTTCGGGTTCAACCTCGCAGATGACGTGGACGAGGTCTTGCGGCATGTGGCTGCGGAGGCGATACGGGCGATGGTCCGTCAGGAGTTCGTAGAGCATGACGCCCAATGTGTAGACATCGCTCACGACGGTCGCGCCTTCGCCGCGTACCTGTTCGGGGCTGGCGTATTCGGGCGTCATCAACCTCAGCGCGGCGGTGGTCGGGTCCAAGGTCTGCGAAGAGATTTCCGGGTTGAGTATCTTGGCGATGCCGAAGTCTAAAAGCTTGGGCGTGCCGTCGCCCGTGACGAGGATATTGCTCGGCTTGAGGTCACGATGAATGATGAGATTCTGGTGCGCGTAGTGGACCGCCGAGCAGACTTTGCAAATCAGCTTGAGCCTCTCGTGTATCGAGAGCTTTTGCGTGTCGCAATAAAAATGTATCGGCTGGCCTTCGACATACTCCATGACGAAATAGGGGAGGCCGTCTTCGGTCGTGCCGCCGTCCAGCAGGCGCGCGATATACGGGTGGTCGAGGCTGGCGAGAATCTGTCGCTCGTTGCGAAAGCGGCGGATGATGAAATCCGTGTCCATCCCGCGCTTGATGAGCTTGATGGCGACGCGCTTCTGGAATTCGTCGTCGGCGCGCACGGCTAAATAAACCGAACCCATCCCGCCGCGACCGATCTCGCGCACCAGCTTGTAAGAGCCGACGCGCCGCCCGATCATGGCCGGGGATTGCTCGTCAATCAAGGTCCGGTTCGGGTCCGGGGCGAGGACCGGCGCTTCTATAAAACTGCCCGCCTCATCGTAGGATTGAAGCAAGGTTTCGACCTGCTCGCGCAAAGCCTCGTCCCCGACGCAGACCTCCGCCAGATAGCCGCGCCGCTCATCCGGTGAACGCTCCAACGCGGACTCGAAGACTTCTTCAACCTTCTTCCATCTCTCAGGAGTCATAAAAGCAGTGACGAGGGACAAGTGACGAGTGACAAGCAGGAAAAGCTTTTCTCTTATCACTCATGATTCGTCACTCATCACTTGTCTTTAACTTGTCACTCGTCACTTGTTACTCGTCACTCGTCACTATTGTTTACTGACCTCGTGGAAGAGCCAGGCTTTTGCCAGTCGCCATTGTCGAATGACGGTCGCCGTGCCGATGTCCAGGACTTTGGCGGTCTCTTCGATGGAGAGACCGGCGAAGAAGCGCAGTTCGACGATGCGGCTTTTCTGCGGGTCAATTTCGGCCAGGGCTTTCAAGGCATCATCAAGCGCGATCAGGTCCGCCGCGCGCTCGTCCGAGAGGTCTATCACTTCATCCAGAGCCAGTTTGATGCCGCCGCTGCCCCGCTTGGCTGCTTGCAGTCCGCGCGCGTGGTCTATCAGGATGCGCCGCATCATCTCCGCCGCGATGCCGAAAAAGTGCGCGCGATTCTGCCACGGAACATTCTGGTCCACCAATCGCAGGTAGGCTTCATGGACCAGCGCCGTGGCTTGCAGCGTGTGGTCATCGCGCTCGCGCCGCAGGTAGCGGTCCGCCAGCCGACGCAACTCGTCATAGACGAGCGGCAACAATTTGTTGAGAGCATCCGAGTCGCCATGACTGGAAGCGACCAGGAGTTGGGTGATGTCGTGTGGCTGCGCGGATGACATACGGGGGTTTTCTGGTTCGGGGCCAGAGAGTCTGGCCATCAGCGTTATCAACTACGAGAATATAAACACTTGCAGCGCAAGTCAAACTTCTTGATGAAGAATCGCCATCAAAAGGCGCTCAACTGGCCTGCTGCCTGATTCTCAGCCTTGTTGCCTGTGCCGCGCCTTTTGGCATATAGTGCAACGCGTCTCAAAAGTTCATCAAGACAAACGCTGCGTTACATCCAACCCAAAAGTCAGGAGACTCGATTATGGAGAGCCGCATTTCGATTGACCCGAAGATTTGTCACGGGCAGGCATGCGTTCGGGGAACGCGTCTTCCCGTTCACCAGCTTATCGGCATGCTGGCGAACGGAGACACTATCGAAAGCTTACTCCAGGCGTATCCTTCCCTTGAGCGTGCGGACATCCTCGCCTGCCTTGAGTACGCCGCTTCGTTGGCAGAAGAACAGGTCACGCCAATTGAAGAATTAGCGGGCAGCCGATGAAGATTTGTGTGGACGAAAACATCCCTTACGTCACCGTGCAGGAATTGAAGAGGCTGGGGCATGATGTGTTGGACCTGCGTGGAACATCAGATCAAGGGATGCCGGATGATCTTTTGTGGACCATGATTCAAAAAGAAGAGAGATTGCTGATAAGCACAGACAAAGGATTCGTCCAATATCGTAGCGAAAGCCATTGGGGGATTTTGGTTGTTCGTCTCAGACAGCCGAATGAACAAAAGATTCACCAGCGTATCATGCAGGCGCTCAAACAGTTTGCAGAGAACGAGTGGCCCGGTTTGCTGGTCGTCATGCGTGATACAGTTCAAAGCGTTTGGAGAGCTTCGTAATCCTCACATCGTTGCCTGCGCTGCGCCTTTTGGCATATAGTGCAACACGTCTCAAAAGTTCATCACAGAAAATTACAGAAAGGCATTTTAGGATTATGCCAGAAAGCGTTCCTATCACCGTCGCGCATGGCGATGGCATCGGGCCGGAGATTATGGCGGCGACGCTGCACATCCTTCAGGAAGCGGGCGCGAAGTTGGAGATTGAAACCATCGTCATCGGTGAGAAGGCTTACCTCGGCGGCAGTTCGACCGGCATCGAGCCGAGCGCGTGGGACTCTCTGCGCCGCACCAAAGTCTTTCTCAAAGCGCCGATTACGACTCCGCAGGGCGGCGGGTTTAAGAGCCTCAACGTGGCCGTCAGAAAGACTCTCGGACTCTACGCCAACGTCCGCCCGTGCGTCTCTTATCACCCGTTCGTGGAGACCAAGCATCACCAGATGGATGTCGTCATCGTCCGCGAAAACGAGGAGGACCTGTACGCGGGAATCGAGTATCGCCAGTCGGCGCAGGTCATGCAGTGTTTGAAACTCATCAGCCGTCCGGGCAGCGAGAAAATCGTGCGCTACGCTTTCGAGTACGCGCGGCGTAACAATCGCAGGAAGGTCACTTGCTTTACCAAAGACAACATCATGAAGTTTACGGACGGACTCTTTCACAAGGTCTTTGACGAGATCGCGAGCGAGTACCCGTCCATCGAGAACGAGCACTGGATTGTGGACATCGGCGCGGCCAAACTCGCGGACACGCCCGAAGCCTTTGATGTCGTCGTGATGCCGAACCTGTACGGAGATATTCTCTCGGACGTGGCGGCGCAGATAGCAGGCTCCGTCGGCCTCGCGGGTTCCGCCAACATAGGCGAGAACGTGGCGATGTTTGAAGCCATACACGGCTCCGCCCCGCGTCGCGCGGGACAGAACCTGGCGAACCCTTCGGGCTTACTGCTCGGCGCGGTCATGATGCTCGTCCACATCGGTCTCACGGAGACAGCCGCGCAGGTCCACAACGCCTGGCTGCGAACTCTCGAAGATGGCGTCCACACCTACGATATTTATGAAGCGGGCGTGAGCAAGGAGAAGGTCGGGACGAAGGAGTTTGCGGAGGCGGTGGTCGGGCGTCTGGGCCAACAGCCGGAGCAACTCAAGGCCGTCAAGTACAGCGCGAAGACGGAAGAGACTTCGCAAGCTCGAGAGAGCATTGCGGAGAGCGCGTCTGTTAAGAAGGAGTTGGTCGGCGTTGACGTGTTTCTGGATTGGACCGAGGGCAGCGCCAACGATCTCGGAAACAAGATTAAAGAGTTGTCCGGCGACGGACTCAAACTGACGATGATCAGCAATCGCGGCGTCGAAGTTTATCCGGGCGGGCTGCCCGAAACCTTCGTCACGGACCACTGGCGTTGCCGCTTCATCGCAGCAGGCGGCACGGTCGAACACGCGCAGATAGTCCGCCTGCTGCAACGCATCGCTGACGCCGGGTTCGATTTCATCAAGACGGAAAATCTCTGCAACTTCGACGGCCAGGCAGGCTATTCGGGCGCGCAGAGCTAGAAGGGCTTTATCTTTCTTTGCGCCTTTGCGCCTTTGCGAGAAACGTATGCTCACGCAAAGGCGCAAAGAAAGACGCCAGACAAAGTTTTCAGCCTGCTATGATTTTATGAAAGAGGAAGAGAACAAGCAGCGCGATGAAGAGAAGGCAGCGCCGCTCGTCGCGGTCATCATGGGCAGCAAGTCCGATTGGGAGACGATGCGGCACGCGGATGAAGTGCTGGACCAATTCGGCGTGCCGCACGAGTGCCTGGTGGTCTCCGCGCATCGCACTCCCGGATGGATGACGGAGTTCGCGTCCGGGGCTGAAGCGCGCGGTCTGGAGGTCATCATCGCGGGAGCGGGCGGGGCCGCGCACCTGCCCGGCATGGTCGCCGCGCAGACGCTCCTGCCGGTGCTCGGCGTGCCCGTCAAGAGCCGGGCTTTGAAGGGCATGGACTCGCTGCTCTCCATCGTGCAGATGCCGGCGGGCGTGCCTGTCGGGACGCTCGCCATCGGCAAGGCGGGCGCGAAGAACGCCGCGCTCCTGGCCGTCGCGATTCTCTCCAACACGCGTTCCGAACTGCGAGAAAGGCTGCGCCTGTTTCGCGCGGCGCAAACACAAGAGGTCCGCGAGGCGACGCTCAAGTGAGACGTTAAGGCTGAAGCGAGAGGGCGACGCTTAAAAGTGAAAGGACCAATTCTTCCAGGCTCAACCATCGGCGTGCTCGGTAGCGGGCAACTCGGACGCATGTTCGCGATGGCCGCGAGGCGCATGGGCTATCTGGTCCACACCTTCTCGCCGAAGATGGCGACGCCCACAGGGCAAATTTCCGATCTCGAAATCTCAGCCGCTTATGAAGACCTGGATGCCGTGCGCGCCTTCGCGGATGGCGTTGATGTCGTCACCTTCGAGTTTGAAAACGTTCCTTCGGAGACGGTCATGGCGGTCGCGTCGCGCGTGCCCGTGAGGCCCGGCGGACTGGTCCTGCACACGTCGCAACATCGCGTCCGCGAGAAAACATTTTTAGAGAAGGCGGGGTTTCCCGTCGCGCCCTTTCGCCATGTCCGCAGCGTTGAAGAGTTGCGCGCGGGCGTTGGTGAACTAGGCTTGCCCGCCGTCCTCAAGACGGCTGGCTTCGGTTATGACGGGAAGGGCCAGCGCAAGCTGACGAACATTGATGAGAGTGAGGGGGCGTTTCGTTCGCTGGACGGGCAGGAGGCGATTCTGGAAGCCTTCGTTGATTTCGAGCGAGAGGTGTCTGTCGTCGCGGCGCGGGGCGTGGACGGCTCTGTGGTCCATTACGGCGTCATCGAAAACGTTCATCGTCGTCACATACTGGATTCCTCCATCGCGCCCGCGAGGGTCGCTCCATCAATCGTCGTCGAGGCGACGGAGATGGCGACCGCTTTACTGGTCCAACTGGATGTCGTCGGCGTGCTCTGCGTCGAATTTTTTCTGACGCGTGATGAACGCCTCTACGTCAATGAGATCGCCCCGCGCCCGCATAACTCCGGCCACCTGACGATTGACGCCTGCATCACGAGCCAGTTTGAACAGCAGTTGCGCGCCGTCTGCGGATTGCCGCTCGGAACGACGGAACTCCTCTCTCCCGTCGCGATGGTCAATCTGCTCGGAGACATCTGGCAGGAGGGAGAGCCGGACTGGCCCGCCGCCTGCGCCTTTCCTGCGGTCAAGCTGCATCTCTACGGCAAGCGCGAAGCCAGGCCCGGTCGGAAGATGGGCCATCTCACGGCGCGCGCGGCGACGACGGATGCGGCGCTCGAACTCGTCTGCGCGGCGCGAGACGCTTTGACGAAGCGAAAGCCTTGAATCGAATTGCGGAATCGTTCGATTGCGGAATTCGGATTGCGGATTGATGAAGGAGGAGCGCACGAATCCGGTGACGATTTCCAACAATCCGCAATCCGCAATCCGCAATCCGCAATTCGCAACGCCGCTGGAAATTTCCCCTTGGAAAACTGTCGGATTTAGAGCAGAATGTGAACCGCGTATCTGAGTTCATCTGAGAGCCTGCTCTTGCCGTCCGAAGGCGGATTCCGGCGGCCATCGTCTTTAACCGCCGTGACTTTTTTAAGTGTGTAATTCGTCGGTAGCCCAGACAGAATGATCGGCCAAACAATCTCGCATTACCGCATCACGGAAAAACTCGGCGAAGGCGGAATGGGCGTCGTCTATGCTGCCGAAGATACTTATCTGGGCAGGCTGGTCGCCATCAAGACCATCTCTCCAGACTCCGACAGCAAGCACTTTCGCTCTCGCTTCCTGCGCGAAGCGAGGGCCATCTCCGCTCTCTCTCATCCCAACATCGCCACCATCTACGATTATGGAGAGACAGAGAATGGCCGCGCCTTCATCGTCATGGAGTTTATCAAGGGCGAGACCCTCGGCGATATTCTGGCGCGGGGCGACCTGGAAATATCCGAGGGCTTGCGTATCATCGAATCTGTGGCCGAAGCCCTCTCCGCCGCTCACGAACGCGGCATCGTTCATCGTGACATCAAACCCTCTAACGTCATGGTCAACGATAAGGGCCAGGTCAAAGTCCTCGACTTCGGCTTA
>DASYML010000247.1:0-4337 GCA_036009045.1 Pyrinomonadaceae bacterium | reverse complement strand
CAGAAGAGGCAGCTTCACGCCGTGAGGTAAAGGGATGAGCGAGAAGAAGAAACCCAAGCCCAGGAAACGCGCTGCCGGTCTGGTCATCGCCGCGCCGATTCCCCGCCCCGTCTCCCCTGATGACCCGTCGCTCAGGTTATTCCGCGAGGCCAAAGAGGCGCAGGCGCGTCAAAATACAGCATTACCGGAGTACCGGAGTACCGGACCCTCTGGACAACAAACCGTTATACCTGAAGAAGTTACGGATGCCCCGTCCGACCAGATTACCGGAGTACCGGAATACCGGAGTCAGCAAGTCATACCGGACAAGAATTTCTATCGCAAGGCGAATGAAGCGGCAGACCAGTTGGATAGAACTTTAAACCCTGCGGAGAGTAAGGTGCTCGACCACCTGCTCAGGCTCTCTGTCGGCTTCAATAAAAAGACCTGCCAAGTGCGTGTTTCCAAACTACTTGAGAGAACAGGCTATCGCTCAGACAAGACCATCAGGGAAGCTCTCAGAGGGTTGGAGAAGAAGGAAATTATTAAGCGTCTGACGCATCACAACAGCCCGCTCGGCGATGAATATGAAGTGAACACTTACTCCGGTACTCCGGTACTCCGGTGCTCCGGTGCTCCGGTAAATATTACCGCGGTACTGGAGTCAAAAATTACCGGACATTTAAATACAATAGTAAAAGACAATGATGATGATGAGGCTTTCGCCGGATTGCTCGCGCTGCTCAAACAGGTCTCCGTCGAGATGACCGGGAAAATCTCAAACGCCGGAGAACAGGATCGCTGGCGCGAACTCGGGCAACTCATCGTCACAGAGCTACGCATCGCCAGCGCGCGGACGACCGTTTCATCCGTCCCGGCATTTCTGACGGAGCACTTGCGACGAAGGCTCTGGAAGATGGACAAGAAACAGATGAGCCTCGAAGTGAAGTCAACAGCCGCGCATGAGAAGCAAGCTGTCCCCGGCAGGGAGGCCAAAGATTGCCCGGACTGCGGCGGCACTGGATTCTATTACCCGAAGGGCTTTGAAGACGGGGTCGCCAGATGCAGGCACGAACGGCTCACAGAAGGAAAGTGATTGATGCGACCTGCCGCGCGCTTCGACACTCATTCATCGTTTGTCCTCCAACGCGGCGATGATGGCTTCTACCTTCCCGTCCGCGACAAGCTCTTGTAAACGCGTTTCCTCTATCCCCGCCATTCGTCCGAGAATGACTCTCGCCGGTCGCGCGTGGCCCGTCCGCCAGCGAGCTATCTCGATGAGACGCTCAAGCACCTGTGGTTGACGCAGTCGGGCCAGCAGCTTCGGATTTCTCCCGTTCGTCAAATCGGAGATGAGCGCGCTCGCTTTGTTGAGGTCCGTCCACGTCCCGGAAAGCAACATCTCTATAAAATTCTGCGCCGGAATTTGATTCGCGATTTTCGGGTCCGACCATGTGAGAACAACTAACGCGCGCGTCGCGTTGTTGCGAACGCCGCTATCGCTGTCAAGACTGGCCCGCGCCAGCGCGTTAATCTGAGACCCGGACCGGCGCGCATAGCCCAGCAGTTCTGCCGCGACGTTTCTTTGTCCAGCGTCTGAGGAAGATGCCAGAACCCTACGGAGCAGAGGTTCGTGGCGCAAGGCATATGCTCGCATCGCAAGCTGTGCGTCTCTCAGGGGCGGATATGCGGAAAGAGCGTAACCCTCCGAGCGGTCCTCGGTCACCATTCCTTTCCGCGTCGCCTCGCCTAGCGCTTTCATGGATTGCTGGTACAGGTTGACGGCGTCTGGCGAGAGCCGTTCGTGTCCCTTCGGCGTCGGGTTGTAACGAATATTCCTGCCTGACAGCCCTACGAATATCATCACGCTTCCTTGATCGTCACAACAGACAAGCGCCACATCCGTCGGCGCGTTGTTTGTTACCTGTCGCACTGAACGCCGCGCCGCGTTCTTTATTTCATCACTCGCCTCAAAACGAAACTCATCGCCTTCATGAAACGGCAGCGCTGCCCGAACCTTACGGAGATTGATTCCGGCAGACCCGAAGAATTCAATCTCTCCGATGCGCACGGATTTCTCCTGTCCGAAAACGACGCTGGTCGCGAGCAGGATGGTGATTAAGAACAAAAGATGTTTCATTAACTTCTGCGCTCTTCCTTCCGGGGCCATTATGCGATGCCTGCCGCGTCCTATAACGACCCACACCTCTTCATCGTTTTGTTTTATCGTTGTTATCGGACGTTATGAACATACTCCCATCCGGCTTCGTCGGTTGAGAATGTCCGGCACGCCTTCTCCCGGCCCAGCGCCTTTAATCCAGGCAGGGATTCGCCATCAGAATGGCCCGTGCGAGCGTCTGCGTGGCCTCAGACGCGTTTTAGACCTCTATCCCAGGGCACACATCCTCCCGACGACTCCAAAGCGCTTGTAGGGCCATTCTAGGGTTTTGCAGATTCCTCAATCGCCGTCCTGGCAATCCGGGAATGTCTGAAGAACCGGGTGAAGCCGCCAGGATTATTCGCAGGGAAGTCGCAGAGGGTTATTCGCCGTTGGACCCAGGTGGAATCGAAATTGATGTGCAGAGTGAGTAATCATCCCGAAAAACGTTTGAGTGGCGTACTCGGATCAACCTCATACAGATCGTCCCTGACGGGTGTGAGGCGGAGTCAACCCGGCACAGGTCAAACCCCGCCTCACAAACTTTCTACCCAACGCCGCGCGAAGATTTAACCTCGCTTACTTCTTCCACTCGATGGGGAAGAAGAGACCGGCTTTGGCCGGGTCAAGGTTGATGCCGAGGAGCGCGGCGGCGCGTGACATGACAGGGTCACGATGGGTGGCGAGGTCTTCGCCGGTCAGCAACATCATTTCGTCAGGGACGACGCCGACATGCTCGACGCTCTTGCCGTCGGACATCAACACGTCTGCATTGGTGATGCTCGCGCCGTAGTTGATGACGGTGGTAAAGCCCATCTCATGACTGACGCTCCTGGCCTGCATGACTGCGCCGGAGGTACGGTCGCCGATGACGACGCCGCGTTTTTCGAGTTGGACCAACCGCGCGAAGATTTCAGCGGCGGAGGCGGACCGGCTGTCAACCAGCACGACCAGCTTGCCGTCGAAGATGCCTTTGCCGCGCGTCTTCGCCATCATCGGCTTCATCTCCTTGCGCCCTTTCAAGTCCGCGATCTTGAGATCGTGGTCGAAGAAGTAGCCCGCGAGACGTTCCAGGGTGACGACGTAGCCGCCTTGATTACCGCGCAGGTCCAGGATCAGCGCCGAGTGGCCTTTGATTCTCCCGGACATGATGGCTTCGACCTGATCCGGGTCAAAATCGAAGCCCGGCATTTTCCAGACAATCGCGCCGCCGAATTCCTCAAAGCGGTGGCGCTGCAACCTGTCCGAATCCTCTATCTCGCGGATGTAGTCATTGATGTCCGTCCCGCCATCCGTGCCGGTCAGATTGAGGACGGCTTTGCCCTGTACGACATGCGCATTGATAGCCACTTCACGCTGTTGCCCGTCAGGGCTTTGCACGACGAGGTCCAACGCGGGCTGCGGAGCCAGCGCGTAGTAGTAATACTCCATCTTCCAGTACTCTTTGCGCGACGGATGAAATTTATTGATTGCCAGAACTTCGTCTCCGACCTTGAGACCCTTCTTCTCCGCATCGCTGCCGGGCTTGATGGCCGTCACGAAACATTTGTCGCCGACCATCTGCATACGCCAACCGTACTCCAGGCTGCCGGGGCGCGGCGGCGGGAGGAAGAAGGTGTGCGAATCGTCGAGGTCTAACAGGACCTGCGCGATAATCCCGAAAGCCTGTCCGAGAGAGTTGGCCTGCTTGAGCTTTTCCTCAGCCGTCTTGAAGCGCGCATCCACATCCATGCCGTGATAGCTCGCATCGTAATAGTTCTTCTTAATATCGTCTTTGAGCACCTTGAGCATATCGTTGGCGCGGGCGCGTTCGAGCGGGTCAATGGACTGCGCGCGGGCGGTCCAGAGTGCGCCGGAGGAGACGCAGATGAACGCCGCGAGCAAGAGCCTGAGCGCGCGATTGAAGGCACAATGTTTACGTTGCATTTCGATAATTCTCCTTCCAAGAATGATGACTGAGAGATGATTAAAGTTTGTGAGCCAGGAACTTTGAATATCTGGGTTCAAGCAAGACCGACCGTGGGCGAAAACATATTTTGCCATAACCCACGGCGCTTTTGCAAAATCGTCCGGGTGATAAAAAAGCGTCTGGATAAAAATTCCGTAGCGGTTCAGTGAGCCATGAGTGAGGATGAAAGAGGAGTTCACCACCGCAGACACAGAGGACTCAGAGTAAGCACAGAGAAAAAATACAATAACT
>DASYML010000246.1:0-16970 GCA_036009045.1 Pyrinomonadaceae bacterium | reverse complement strand
AGTGGTTAATTCGTTATCACTCAAGTCAAGTGAGGTTAAGTTATGCAGTTGAGAAATCCACTCTGGAAGAGTAGTTAATTCGTTGCCAGCTAAGTCAAGTGAGGTTAAATTTTGCAGTTGAGAAATCCATTCTGGAACAGTAGTTAATTCATTATCACCTAAATAAAGCAAAGTTAAGTTTTGCAGTTGGGAGATTGATTCAGGAATATCAGTAAATTTATTACCGCCCAAATAAAGTGTAGTTAGATTTTGTAGTCGAGAGATTGATTTGGGGATAGATTTAAGTAAATTACTGCTTAGATTTAATGCTTGTAACTGCTCTAACTCAAAAACCTCGGAAGGGATTTTAGTTAGTTGCTCATGGTCACCACTCCAGTCATAAGTTAAATCTAATTCTTTAAGCTGCTTCTCTTTAGCTTCTCGAATTTTTTCAAGGACAGGGTTGGGTGCATCTGACATCTCGGTGCTCCTTGTGAAGAGAGAGTTTGATTAATAGACCGTTACCGCCTTCCACGAATTCAGATGTTCACTTGTAACCCAGGTCTGTAAGTTTCTCCATCGTCAACGCTGAGCCTTCGCCTTTGACGTGTGGGCCAACTGTGAGGATGCGTTCGACGTATTTGGCGATGATGTCGGCTTCGAGGTTGACGGGGTCGTTGGGCCTTAAGTGGGAGAGGTTGGTGACGTGCCAGGTTTTGGGGATGATGGCGATTTCAAAGTGTTGGTCTGTAAGGGCGGCGACGGTGAGGCTGATGCCTTCGACGGTGACGGAGCCTTTGAAGACCAGGTAGCGGGCCATCTCTTCAGGGTAGGCGATGCGGATGGTCCAGGAGCCACCGTGCTCTGTGGCGCTGAGGAAGCGACCGCGCGCATCTACGTGGCCCTGGACGATGTGGCCGCCGAGACGTGTGCTGGGAGTGACGGCGCGTTCGAGGTTGACGGGTGAACCGGCGCGTAGTTGGCCCAGGGTTGAACGTTGTAGGGTTTCGCGCGAGCCGTCTGCGGCGAAGGAAGTGGGGCGCACGTCTATGGCCGTCAGGCAGACGCCGTTGACGGAGATGGAGTCGCCTTCCTGTGTGCCTTCGGTGACGGCGCTGGCTTCGATGATGAGACGCGCGCCCTCGCCGCGTTTCTCGATGCGGCGGACGCTGCCCAGTTCTTCGATGATTCCTGTAAACATAAATCAGCTTTCCTGATGATTATCCGGTCGCTCTCAAGCGTTCGCGGATGATGTTCATCATGCGCTCGTAGACTTCTTCAATCGAAAGCTCTGTTGAATCGAGGACGATGGCATCATCTGCGATGGCGAGCGGGGAGGTCTCGCGCGTCGAATCGCGTCGGTCGCGCTGGTTGATGTCGTCAAGCGTTTGCTCGAAGGTCACGTCGCGGGCGCGGGCGCGTTCCTCGTCATACCTGCGCTGGGCGCGGGCTTCCGGCTCCGCCGTGAGAAAAAATTTTAAGTCCGCGTCGGGAAAGACGACGGTCCCGATGTCTCGCCCGTCGAGGACGACGCCGCCTTGAGCGCCTATCTCGCGCTGGCGCTGGACCAGGGTCCGGCGTACTTCGGGGATGGTCGAAATGACGGACGCGGACTGGCTCACTTCTTCCGTGCGAATCTCGTCGGACACGTCGCGGCCATCGAGCGTCACGCGCAAAGAATCCGGGTCGCCCGCGAGGTTGATATTCGCACGCGCAGTGACCAGAGCCACCGCCGCCGCGTCCTTCGTGCTGACGCCCGCGCGCAGGACGGCGAGGGCCGCCGCGCGGTACATCGCGCCCGTGTCAAGATAGAGCAGGTTGAGTGTGCGCGCGATCATACGTCCGAGCGTTGATTTGCCCGCGCCCGATGGGCCGTCAATAGCGATAATCAAGTCAGGAGTCCTGGAGTCTGGAGTCATCAGTCGAGAACAGTCGGGAGTCAAGAACAGTCATGAGCCAGGAGTCTGAGAGTCAGGAGTCAAGAAAATTTGCTTTTGGCTCTTGACTCCTGACTCATGACTCTCAGACTCCTGGCTCAAACGAATGTTTGAAAAACTTCGTTGGAGAGTAGCGCGCCGTGGCGCGTCAGTCTCATTAAATCGTCGCTCAATTCGATTAGCCCTGCGTCGCGCAAACGCTTGAGGTCTGTGGCGTAGTCCGCGCGCAGGTCTCTGCCGAAACGCGCGTGGTATTCGTTGAGATTGACTCCGCGCAGGAGACGCAGGCCCAGGAAAATGGCTTCTGCGCGCGCATCATGTTCGTCAAGGATGATGGTTTCGACGACGGGCGTGTGGCCCGCTTCGATGAGATTGATGTAACGCGCGGCGTCACGTTCGTTGGACCAGCGCCGGTGCTCGCCATCGTAAGAATGTGCCGAGCAGCCGAAGCCGTAAACGGGCGCGCACGCCATCCAGTATTTAGTGTTGTGGCGCGATTCGTAGCCGGGCAGGCAGAAATTTGAAATCTCGTAGTGCTCATACCCGGCGGCGCTCGTCCTGTCGAGCATCATGCGATACATCTCAGCGGCGACATCATCATCCGGGCCTGGCAGTGCGCCCGTCATGATTTGATGAGCGAGCGGCGTCCCCTCGTGGACCTCTAGTAGATAGAGCGAGAGATGTTCAGGGTGGAGCGCGAGAGCCTGTTCCAGATTATTGGACCAGGCTTCGAGCGTCTGCGCGGGGAGCCCGGCGATGAGATCAAAGCTGACGTTAGCGAACCCTTCATCGCGCAGGTCACGAATCGTGTCGCGCACGTCTCCGGCTGTGTGAATACGACCGAGGCGTTTGAGTTCGCGGTCATCGAAGGTCTGCGCGCCAAAGCTCGCGCGATTGATGCCAAGAGCGCGAAAGGCGCGCAACGTCGCGGGCGTGACCGTACCGGGGTTCATCTCCATCGTCACTTCCGCATCGCTCGCCACATGGAAACGCGCGCGCACGGCTAAGAGTAGACGCGAGACCTGCGCGGGGCTGAGCAGGCTGGGCGTGCCGCCGCCGAAGTAGATGGTGTCAACGGGAGCGTGCGCCGACGCCATCTCGAACGAGTTGATTTCCGCCGTCAACGCGCGGACGTAAGACTCTGACAGCGCGCCTTCATAGAGTCCCGTCGCAAAATCGCAGTAGGCACAACGCGACTGGCAGAAGGGGATGTGAATGTAGACTCCTGCTTGCATCATTCTTAAAGAAAAAGATTATAGCACGCGGTTTTGCTTTGAGGCTTTGCGAGGAAACACGAGGGGGCGAGCCGGGTCTTCCCCGGTGTATGATTTTGCCCGACGTGTATTAAATTTATATGCTGACAAAAGGCGATTTATCAGTCCGAGGCTGTTTTTTTCGTGCAATCCGCAGCCTCTTGTCTGCTCGACAGTGCGGCATGCAGATTGATGCAATTTGATGGCACGTAACATCACATCGGGTGAACATGTGTCCTGTCATCACAATCTCAAATGATCTTCGCATGTTCATTTGTTCGCGAACATCCAAACCCTGGGAGGATATGACAATGAAAGAGACGGATAAGGAAGGCACGGGATCAGGCGGCGGCTCTGGCAGCGGCGGTGGTAGCTCCAGCGGCGGCGGCAGTGGTAGCGGTGGCGGTAGCGGTTCCGGTGGTGGCAGTTCCAGCGGCGGCAGCGGCTCCGGTTCAGGTGGCTCTGGCGGCTCAGGAGGCAGCGGCGGCTCCGGCGGCGGCTCAGGTTCTGGCGGGAGCAGCGGCGGCTCCGGCGGCGGGAGTGGTTCCGGCGGTGGTAGCTCTTCCGGCAGCGGTGGCTCTGGTGGCTCAGGCGGGAGCAGCGGCGGCTCGTCCGGCGGCGGTGGCGGCACTGGTGGAGGTGGTAGTTCCAGTGGCAGCGGCGGGAGCGGAAGCGGCGGGAGCGGTGGTGGTAGCGGCTCCGGTGGTGGTGGAACCAGTGGCGGTAGTGGTTCTGGCGGTGGCTCAGGTTCTGGCGAGAGCGGCGGCGGCTCCGGCGGCGGGAGCGGTTCCGGCGGTGGTAGTTCCAGCGGCGGCTCCGGTGGTAGTGGCTCCGGCGGTGGCGGTGGTTCCACTGGCGGCAGCGGAGGCGGCGGCCAGTAATCATTGAACAGCAACTGTGAAAGTTAAAAGCAAGGCTGCTGTCTTTAAGTAGAAGACCCAAGCGCACAATAGAGCACGGGGATTTGAGGTCGCTCAGAGATCGAAGTCCCCGTGCTTCTCAATGATGTGCATGGAGAGTTCCAGGGAGTTTCATCATGGCAATAGCAAAGCGGACCGGCGGCAGGCGGAGGATGGCTGCGAAAGATCAAACGCAGGAGAAGGCTTTGGACCAACCGTCGCAGCCGGAAGAGTCGGGCGCGCGCGGACGGCGTCGGTTGCCGGAGCAGATGCCGCAATGGCGCACGGGCAATCCGAACAACTCAGGCATCGCCGGAGGCGTCATGGAACGCCTCGAAGAACGCTGGCAAGAAGAGCACAGGCAGGACAAGAAAGAGGCTGGAGACTAGAGGGTGGAGACTCGTCAAGAAGAGATGTTTTTCACCAGCCTCCAGCCTCCAGTCTCCAGCCTCTAATTTCTAGCCTCTCACTTAATCCGTCGCAGGCTGCCGTCGCCGCTGATGTTGCGGCTCGAACTGCGTGCGATGCGTTCTGCTTCGGCGAAGACGCGCAGGAAATTTTCGCCGAGTATTTTGCGTATGTCCTTCTCGCTGTAACCGCGACGCAGCAGTTCATAAGTAATGTTGGGAAGTTCAGACACGTCGCGCGCTCCTTCCGGCATGTCCATCGCGCCATCGAAATCCGCGCCGAGGCCGACGTGATCAATCCCCGCTATCTTCACGATGTAATCTATGTGGTCCACTAATTTGGAGAGCGTGACGGGCGGCTGTAAGGGATTGGCCGCGTCGAGTTTGTCTTCCTCCTCCGCGCGTCGCTCCGGGTCATCCTTAAAGCGCTCGTCCACCGCATCATACTGCGGCTTGAGACGCTTTGAGCGTTCGTCGTTGGCCGCGCCCGCCTTTGCATCAACAAACAGATCATAGAAGTTGACTTGCACGACGCCGCCGTTTTTGGCGATGCGGCGCAGCAGGTCGTCAGGGATATTGCGCGGGTGTTCCGCCAGCGCGCGCGCGGAAGAGTGCGAGGCGATGAGGGGAGCTTTGGAGATGTCGAGCGCATCGCTCATCGTCTTGTCCGAGACGTGCGAGACATCCACGAGCATCCCCATGCGATTCATCTCGCGCACGACCTCTTTGCCGAAATCCGTCAAGCCGTTGTGCGTCTTCTCGCCGCGTCCGGCATCCGCCCAGTCATTCGTGTTATTCCATGTGAGGGTCATGTAGCGCACGCCCAGCCGATAAAACTCGCGCAGGGTGGCAAGCGAATTCTCAATCGCGTGTCCGCCCTCTATGCCCATCAGGGCGGCAATCTTCCCGCGCCGCTTGGCCTCGCGGATGTCTGCGGCGGAATAGGCCATCATCAAATCATCCGGATGTCGCTCCGAGGCTCTGTAGACGGCGTCAATCATGTCTAGCGTGCGCCTCGCGGCCCCTCCGTTTTTGACATACGTCGGCTTGATGTAGAGCGAGAAAAACTCCGCGTTGAGACCGCCGCGTTTCATCCGCTCAAGACTCGTGCGATACGGCTCAGGCGGTGGCCCGGAGAGGTCGTAATCGTCGTTCGTCATGGGGGTTGTGACATCATTATGCGTGTCAATGACGATGGCCCTGCGATGAATTTGGAGCGCCCTTTGCCAGAGCCGCTCATCGCGTTGCACCGTCCCGGATAAAACCTGGCGCGGGCTGGCGGCCATCCTTCCCGCCGTTTGCGCCATCGAGGGCATGACGGCAGAGAGTAGAAGCACGAAGGCCAGGCTCGCGCGAAGTGCGTGGTCCTTTTTAAAAACTTTTCTTTGCATATTCTTTATCATGTGTGACACGGGCTGAAAGAATCTTTTGCAGCGACCTTTATAGCGAACTTGAGCGTCATAGTGCAGACAAGACGGGCGCGGCGTCAAGCATCAAGGGCGAGCGCGCACGCAGAGACACTGTGGGAATCCACATTGACCGTCGAGCGAGTTTGACAGATGTTAGGCATGAGGGGCCAGCAGGATTTATACTGGCGTCCGGGTTCTGAAATTTTATGTCAATCTTAATTGCCGAAGACAACGTGGCGCAACGCCATTACCTGCGCGAGATTCTGGAGCGTGAGTTCAAAGCGCACGCGCCCGTGATAGAGGCCGGAGACGGCGAGGAGACGGTCGCGCTGGCATTGGAGCACAAGCCGGAGTTGTGCGTGCTCGACATACAGATGCCGCGCCTTTCGGGGGTCAAAGCGGCGCGGGCCATCTGGCGCGCTTACCCTTCGGCGCGCATCATTTTCTGGACGCAGTTTCCGCACGAGATTTACATCAACGAGATACGCAAGATAGTTAAGTCGGTCGAGCCGCCGCCAGCCTATGGCTTCATTCACAAGAACAATCCCGAATCGCGTTTCCTGCGCTTCGTCGCCGCCGTGCTCGAAGACGGCGCGGACATGATTGACCCGGCCTTCAAAGATTCATTCAAGCGACCGCTCCTGACGGAGTTCGAGGCCGAAGCCCTCTATTATCTCGCGCTCGGTTTTTCCAACTGGGCCATCGCGCGCAAGTGCAGTCTTTCGTTGCGCGGCGTCGAGAGCCGACTGGCGACGCTCTATGAAAAACTCTTCGTCTCGATGCCCGAAGGCACGCCGCACGAAGCCTACGATAAGCTGGCTTACAACACACGCACGCGCGCCTTCTTTGAAGCCCTCCGTCGTGGCCTGCTCAACAGCGACGAACTCGAAAATGCCTCGCACGACCTCGAAGCCTGGACCGAGCGAGACCGCAAGCGTTACATAGAAGAACAGAAGGAACACAAAGCGAGCGGCAGCAAGTAGAGCAAGGATGAAGATGGAAGGCGGAAGGATGAAAGCGTGGCTCTTCAAGCTGAGTTATCATTCTTTCATCCTTCCTCCTTCCTACTTCCGACTTGCTTTTCTGTGGTGAGTTATCAACCTTCCAGACACTCATCATGAACATATGGCGCTTCGCAGTTGAATGCGACCCTCTTCTTTGCGTCTTCGTCTTTGCGCCCTTGCGCCTTGGCGCGAGTTTATCCGTGATAGCGTTCACACTTCTTTTAATGAGAGCGAAACAAACTTGCGCCTTGGCGCAAGGGCGCAAAGAAGAGCGTCGCATCCATTTGCAAGTTGCCATAGCATTCAACAGAAAGCGGATTTCGCTCGCGGCTCGTTGTCTGCTGAGCGTCGCCCTCTGCTCTCCCTTTCTCCTGCTTTCTATCACGCGCGCAACGCCTACGCCTGTGCCGCCGCCCCTCCCTAATACCGGCGTGGGTAATCCGACCGAACAGAACACACTGCCCGCGCAGCCTCCGAGCCTGCACCAGTGGGGCGCTGTGACGCTCTTTCATGGCTTGCCTTCGGACCGCGTGCGCGCCGTCGCGCAGGACACGGAGGGCGTCATGTGGTTCGGGACGGACGCGGGCCTGGCGAGGTACGACGGACGCCGCACGCAGACGGTCAACGCCGAAGGACTCCCACAGGGACGCGTGCTCGCGCTTAAATTGGACCAGGACGGCGCGCTCTGGGTCGGGACCGAAGGCGGCGCGACGCGTCTCAGCGGCGGAGAGTTTCATCCCGTCACGGAGACCAACGGCAAGGCCGTCGCGTCCATCATCATGCCTGAACGCGGGCGCGCATTGATGACGAGCGAGAGCGGAGTCATCTTCGATTGCACAGTGCGAAAGGACGACTCGCTCGGCGTGCGCGTGCTGCCCTCGCAACCATTGCTCAGCGCGGATGTGGACCATCCCGGACCATTAAATTTGACCGGCCTCGCCTTCAATCAAGGGATGCTCTATGCAGGCTCGCTCAGTCGCGGTCTCTTAACGGTTGAAGGCGATGCGTTCAAAGAAATTCAGGCACGCCCGCGCGCCTACTTCATCCAGGCGGTTGAGGAGGATGCGCGCGGACTGCTCTGGTTCGGCGCGAAGGCTAAGAAGGATGAGGGCGGGCTGTACCAGTCCGGCGATGCCCTGCGTCCTGTCAAGGTCGCGGCTGAGACGGGCACTGTGCTGGCGCTCCGCGCGGACGCGTCCGGCGGGATGTGGGTCGGCACAGAAGCCCACGGCGCTTTTCATTACGAGCACAACTCGCGCTTGATAGAGCATTTCACTTTCGAGGGCACGGCGGGCGGACTGCGCTCTGACCACATCTATGCCATCTTCATTGACAGGGAGGATGTCGTCTGGTTCGGCACGGATAAGGGCGTGTGCCGCTATGACCCGCACGCGTTGCGCGTCGAAAACATCTCGGACGAACGCGAGAGCAACTTCGTGCGCACCATCTACAAAACTTCCGCCGGACGACTTATCTGCGGCACCAACAACGGCCTCTTCATACGCGACGACGCGAGCAACTCCTGGCGGCCCTTGAGCGACCTGGCCCATAAAATCATCTACGCCATCACGGAAGCGCCAGACGGGCGGCTGCTCATCGGAACGGCGAGCGGCCTCTACACAGGTTCCATCCAAAAGGAAACACCCGCGAGCGAACTTCACTTCGCGCGCCTTGGACCGGAAGACGCGTCCGATGAAAATTCGCAGCAATCAAATAACAGCGTGCGCTCCATCGCTCTCTTTCGCGGAGCGATTTACATCGCGGCATTCGGGCGCGGCGTCGAACGCCTCGACGGCTCAAAACTCTCGCTCGTCTGGCCCACCGCCGACCAGCGGGACGCGCGCCTGCGCGAAGTCGTCAGCCTGCACGCGGAAGGAACCGAGCGCCTCTGGACCGGCACGGCGAGCGCGGGCGTCTTTCTCTTTGACGGGCAGGGGGCGCAGACGCTCCCTGCGCTCGCGGGACTCAACGGCGCAGCCGTGTGGTCCATTGACGGCGATTTGAAGGATGCCGTGTGGCTCGCCACCGCGCGCGGGCTTTACCTTTACCAGTCGGGCCAACTGAAACAACTGGTGATGAACACTGACGCGCGCGGAGTAGTCGCCATCAAGCCCGACGATAACTCAAGACCGAAGGCTTTGTGCGCGACGGCTGGAGGCGGGCTGCTCAGAATTTTTATGGACCAGCAATTCGGCCCGCTCATCTCGCGCCTCGATGCGGAGCAGGGCTTGCCCTCGCAGAGCGTCTTCGCCATTCTCCCCGAACGCACCGGCGACGCGCGACAGCAGGCAGGGGGCGCGGCGGGCGATGAATCCCTGCTCATAGGGACGACTCGCGGCATTGCTCGCTACGAAGCGGGACGCATTGAGCCGACGCTGACGCCGACGCGCATCATCAGCAAGCGTATTCACCAGCCGGAAGAACTGCGCGCGGGACTGCGCCTTGAATACCCGCAGAACAGTCTCGTCCTGGATGTCACGGCGACGAGCAGCCGCACTTTCCCGGAGCAGTTTCAATACGGCTTTCTGCTCTACGACGGCGCGGGGCGTCTCATCAAGCAGAAGCTTTCGCACGACGCGCAACTGACGATGGAAGGCTTGCGACCCGGAAAGTATAAAGTGATCGCGCGCGCCTTCACGATGGACCTCGTCGCTTCCGCGCCCTTCTCCTTTGAGTTCGATGTCGCGGGCGCGCCGTTTCCCTGGACCACCGCCGCGCTCTCGGTGCTGCTCGCGCTGGCCCTCATCGCTCTCTTCTGGGGCTACTGGCAGAATCGCCGGATCGCGCGCACGAGCGCCGCCCTCATGGACGCCAATCGTCAACTCGCGGGCGCGCGTCTCCAACTCGCCAACGAGACGGAGGCCGAGCGACGACGCATCGCCAGAGACCTGCACGACCAGACCCTCGCGGACCTGCGCAACCTGCTGCTGCTGACGGACCAGTTGCCGACCAACGGCGCGCGACTGGACCAGAAATTAACGCTCGACCCGGCCACCTTTCGCGCGGAGATCGAGTCCATCTCGCAGGAGGTCCGGCGCATCTGCGAAGACTTAAGCCCTTCGGTTTTGGAGAACGTCGGATTGACTGCGGCGCTCGAATGGGCGCTCGCCAACGCGTTGGCCCACTCCGCGCCCGACTGCAAATTTGAATATGAGTTTAGCTGTGAAGACGACTTGGAAGAACACATGAGCCTCGCGCCCAACGTGCAGATGCAGATTTATCGCATCGCGCAGGAAGCGCTCAGCAACATCTGTCGCCACGCCGCCGCCAAGGCCGTCCGCCTCAACGTCTCCGCCACACCCGACGGCATCTTCCTGCTCAAGATTGAAGACGACGGGCGCGACTTTGACCCGCAGGATAAAAAGCGCAAGGGCGGACGCGGCCTCGCCAACATACGCGCCCGCGCGAGCCTCATCGAAGCCGAAGTATCCTGGACCAGACGGACGGGCGGCGGCACGCTCTTCACCCTCCGCAAACCGAACGCGATTGAAAGGCAGAGGCTGGAGGCTGGAGACTAGAGGCTGTTTAAAACAGCTTTGCTTTTACTACCCTCTAACCTCTCTTCCGAGCCTCTAGTCTCCAGCCTCTAGCCCCTGGCTTCAGCTTTTCCCTTGCCGCAACGGGGCTGTTTCTGATACACAGAACAACAATCTTTTTGTTGCGCGCGCTGGTCCTGGCCCGTGAGGCATCGGGCGGGTTTTCTAATCAAGGAGTCGGGTCCAAAAAAGCTTATGTCTTCATCCACGTCAAACATCGAATCGGTGATGCACGAAAGGCGCGTCTTTCCTCCGCCGGAAGATTTCTCTCAAAGGGCGCACGTCTCTTCGATGGAAGATTTCGAGCGTTTACGCGAGGAAGCCTCCGAGAATCCAGAAGAATTCTGGGCGCGCATGGCGGAAGCGGAGCTTGACTGGTTCAAGAAGTGGGACACCGTGTTGAAGTGGGAGCCGCCGCACGCGGAGTGGTTCGTCGGCGGCAAGATTAATATTTCTCACAACTGCCTTGACCGTCATTTACAGACCTGGCGGCGCAACAAGGCCGCCATCATCTGGGAGGGCGAGCCGGGCGAACAACGCACGCTCACTTATCAACAGATGCACGCGGCGGTCTGCCGCTTCGCCAACGTGCTCAAGCGCGCGGGTGTGGAAACGGGCGACCGCGTCGCGCTCTACATGCCGATGGTCCCTGAGTTGGCGATTGCGATGCTGGCCTGCGCGCGCATCGGCGCGACTCACTCCATCATCTTCGGCGGCTTCTCGGCAGACTCCCTGAGAGACCGTATCAACGACGCTGGCTGTAAACTCGTCGTGACGGCGGACGGCTCATGGCGGCGCGGTAAGGAAATCAAACTCAAGCCCATCGTGGATGAAGCTATCAGGCAAACGCCTTCTATCACACATTGCGTCGTAGTCCAACGCACGGGCACGCGCGTCTATATGGAGGCGGGGCGCGATTACTGGTGGCACGAGTTGATGGAGACGGTCGGCGCGGATTGTCCCGCCGCAGAACTCGACAGCGAGCACCCGCTCTTCATACTCTACACATCGGGGACGACCGGCAAGCCTAAAGGTATTCTGCACACGACCGCAGGCTATCTACTGCAAACTCACCTCACGACCAAGTGGATTTTCGATCTCAAGGATGATGACATCTACTGGTGTACCGCCGACATCGGGTGGGTGACGGGCCACTCGTACGTCGTTTATGGTCCACTCTCGAACGGCGCGACCGTGCTCATGTATGAGGGTGCGCCGAATCATCCTGAGCCGGATCGTTTCTGGTCCATTATTGAAAGACACGGCGTCAATATTCTCTACACCGCGCCGACCGCGATTCGCTCCTTCATCAAATGGGGCGAGCACTGGCCGCTCAAGCACGACCTCTCATCTTTAAGACTGCTCGGAACCGTCGGAGAGCCTATCAACCCCGAAGCCTGGATGTGGTATAGAGAGATTATAGGCAAAGGCAAATGTCCGATTGTGGATACCTGGTGGCAGACGGAGACGGGCGCGATTATGATTTCGCCGCTCCCCGGCGCGACGCCGACCAAGCCCGGTTCGGCCACCAGACCGCTGCCCGGTATAGAGGCAGACGTGATGACGCGCGGCGGTGAAGCGGTCGGCGCTGAAGAGGGCGGCTATCTCGTCATCAAGCGCCCGTGGCCTTCGATGCTGCGGACCATCTGGGGCGACGACGAACGCTATCGCCAGCAATACTGGTCCGAAATTGAAGGCGTCTATTTCGCCGGTGACGGTGCGCGGCGAGACGCGGACGGCTACTTCTGGATTATGGGCCGCATTGACGATGTGATTAACGTCAGCGGACATCGTCTTGGGACAGCCGAAGTCGAGAGCGCGCTGGTCTCGCACGAGGCCGTCGCGGAGGCCGCCGTCGTTCCCAGGCCGGACGAGATTAAAGGCTCCGCCATCGTCGCCTTCGTGACGCTCGAAGGCACGCACAAGGCTTCGGACTCGCTCAAGGAAACCTTGCGCGCACACGTCGCCAGGGAGATAGGCGCGCTCGCCCGCCCGGACGAGATACGCTTTACGGACATGCTGCCGAAGACGCGTTCCGGCAAAATCATGCGTCGTCTCCTGCGCGAGATCGCCACCGGCGGCACCATCGCGGGCGATGTCACAACGCTCGAAGATTTTTCTGTGTTAGAGAAACTGCGTGCGGAAGAAGAGTAAAAGCAGTGACAAGTGACGAGTGACGAGTGACAAGTTAAAGGCAAATGATGAGATGAAAGCTTGCCTCTCATCATCACTCGTCGCTTCTTCTTTTTCTTGCTCGCCACTCGTCACTCGTCACTTCTCACTGTGTTAAGGAGAGCTTATGCCCAGACAATTAACGACGGAGAATCGGATAGGACAGCGTTATCTGGCGGCGTTGCCGGTGCGCGCGGAGTGGACGGACGAGAGGGGCGAGCATATCGCGGAGGGGACAACGGAGAACGTCGGGCCGGAAGGCACGCTGGTCCATTTACAGCGCGAGTTGCCCAATGTCGGGAGCCGCGTCCAACTCGTCGTGCATAACGAAGGGGGCCAGGAATTACAGGTCGTGACGGAGGTCCTGCGACTCGAACGCAACGCGGCGCACCCGCTCGCGGCGTTGCAACTTCTGGATGCGACGGAAGAATGGCGCGGGCTGATCTGGGAGCCTGCCGCCCCGCGCTATACGCAGCCCAGCAGCAGAAGCGGCGAAGACGACGGCGAAGACGACTTTGATGATGATGCAGTTCATTGATTAGTTGACTCATGAGCCTGTTGATGCGTTGGTCCATTTATCCGATGAATCAATGAGGCAATGAATCAATGAATCAATGAATCAATGTTTTAATTAAACCGATGGTATCTGATAAGCAGGAAGTTAAAGAGGCTGCGGAGACGGCGGCGGTTGCGGTGGGCAGCGCGACCGCCGGGCTGCAAACGCGCGTCATCTTGCGCGTGGTCGTCATCATTCTCGCGGTGGCGGCGGCGCTCTTCGCCCTCTACCAGTTGCAGGGAGTCATCCTGCTCCTCGTGCTCTCGATCTTCTTCGCTTACCTGGTCGCGCCGCTCGTGGATTTTGTGCGGCGTCCGATTTATATCAGGGGGCGCGAGTTCGTCATGCCGCGCGGGGTAGCTATTGGAATAGTTTACCTGGCTCTCTTCGGTTCCCTGGGTCTCGCGCTTTATCTCTTACTACCGCGCCTCGGCGATCAATTTCCGGTCTTTGCGAGCCGAGCACAGCAATATCTGGCGAATCTTGAGGGTAGCTCGGAACGTCTCAACGAGTTCTACAAGAGATACCACATCCCGGAAGAGGTCAGTAAGTCAATCCAGGACACGCTTAAAAACACGGTTAAGGCGGCGGGGAAATATACGACGAGTGAAGGGTTGATAGGCGCGGTCGGCGCGCTCAGCTATCTGCCCTGGTTGATATTGATTCCGATTCTGGCCTTCTTCCTGTTGAAAGATGCTGAGAGTTTCCGCGCCTCTGCCTTACAGATGCTTCCGCGCGGGCGTTGGCGCTGGCGCGGCGACGAGTTTTTTCAGGATGTCAACAGCACCCTCGCCGCTTACATTCGCGCACAACTGACGGCGTGCCTGATCGTAGGCATCATCTGTACTATCGGATTTGAGATTATCGGCACGCCATCGCCGCTCGTCCTCGGCCTGATTGCGGGCCTGCTGGAATTTATTCCCCTGGCCGGGCCGCTGCTGGTCGCCTTGCTCGCGATAGTGCTCTCCGGGTTCAGTTCCTTAACAACGGCCCTCACAGTATTTCTCTTTCTGGTGGTCCTGCGCATCGTTGAAGATTATGTTATCTATCCGCGCATCATCGGGCAGGGCATACACCTGCACCCCCTGGCGGTCATCCTGGCGATTTTATGCGGCGCGGAACTGGCCGGGATCGCGGGCGTCTTTCTGGCGATTCCGGTGATTGCGATTATCACCGTCAGCTATCGTCACTGGCTCGAACACAGGGGCAGCGAAGGGCTGGTCGCGGACCTCTTGAAGCCCGTTGAGCAAGTCGCCACCGCGCCCGTCAGCACAACCCCTGAGAGTCTTGCGCCCGCGCCGTTGACGCAGCAGCAACAGGAGGCGCAGCCGTCTCATCCGACCGGAGCGACGACGCCTGAGCAAATGACGCGCGCACGCCCGGACCTCACCACCGGCGAACTCAAACTCCGCACAGAGGATTGAGAGCTTTCCAAAGGCTCAGGGCCTGTCTCAAAATTAAGAGCCAGACTTAAACTTTTGCGCTCGGTGGGCCAACAGACTTACAGTCGTGCCGGGAGGTTTTTTTGTGGATGCCGGGGTCTCCATAACAACAGAAGAAACCGCGCGCACAGATGACGGTTCAGGGCGCTTGAGCAGCAGTCTCAAACGCAACCTGCTGCTCTGGTCCCTCTTCTTTCTCATCTGCGTGGGGCTGGGCTATCCTTCGCTGAGACGTTATAACCCGCGCACGACCGAAGGGCTGACAGACACGATTATTTATTACCAGATGATCGCGGGCGAGCCTTCGGGCCGCGCGCGGGCGGATATTTTTAGCTGCCGCATACTCGTCCCTTACGTCGCCAAACCATTTTACAAACTGGCACACTCTCGTCTTCAATCAATTGACCCGGCGGTTTTCGCGCTGCTCATCGCCAACGCTCTCTTCTGCGCGACGACCGCTCTGCTCTTAGTCAACGTCGGATATGGAGTCGCACGCGACCCGGCCACGGCGCTCCTCGCCGCGACGCTCTATCTCTTAAATTTTGATATTCTGAATCTGCAACTGGCGGGCATCGTAGACGCTGGCGAGTCTTGTTTGATACTCGCGATGGTTTGGACCCTACTGACCGGAAGATGGCGACTGCTCCCGCTGTCGGGAATTTTAGGACCACTGGCGAAAGAGACCTTCGTGCCGTTCTCCTGTGTCCTGCTGCTGGTCTGGTGGCTCTCTTCAGAGCGCGGGAGGCCGCAAAGTTATCACAGGCTCGGATGGATTGCGGCGACGATAATGCTGAGCGTCTTGACGCTGATTATGACGCGCCTGATGGTCATAGGTTATCTCGTCTGGCCCTGGAATATCGCCGCGCAGATGGATTCGCAGACCAACTACCTGGCATCGTTTTGGAGATGCCTTTCGGATCACAATTTCTGGTATGTCTTCGGGTGGCTGCTGCCGCTCGGAGTCTGGCGTTTGAGAAGACTGCCGCGCGCCTGGGTGCTGGCTTCGATTTGGATGGCGGCGACGGCGCTCCTGTTCGGCACTTACAGCGACATGCAGGGGACCGTCGCGCGTCCCATCTTCAATACGGTTGGCCCACTGCTCAGCCTCTCCGTCGCGCTGCTGCTCGCGGGTTCTTTCAAGAGCCTCAGCGACAGGGATTATCAACTCAAAATTAAAATGAAATAAAAGGAGATGGATCATGAATAGAGCCTCACAGTTTAGCCGCCTCGCGCTCATGCCGTGCCTGTTGCTCCTCGCGTTCATCAACGTGCGCGCGCAGGAAGACGACGTGCCGAAGGTAGAAGTCGGCGGGCAGTTTTCCTCGCTCGGTATCCGCAAGCCGGATGTCGCCGGGTTATTCATTTCCGCGACCGGCGGGCAGGTCCCGACGGAACCAGGCTTCGGTGGGAGGATTACTTACAACTTCAACAGACATTTCGCGCTGGAGGCCGAAGGCAATTTTTTTCCGCATAAAAACTTTACAGACCTGGGCACGGGCGGGCGCGTGCTTCAAGGGCAGTTTGGCGTCAAGGCCGGAAAACGGTTCGAGAAGTTCGGCATCTTCGCCAAGGCCAGACCGGGCTTCGTCAGCTTCAGCGAGGCGCTCGTCAAAACAGGTACGGAGACTTTCGACTTCGGCGGGGGAGTCTTTACTTTTCCCGTCTTCGGGACGCGCCGGAAAACATATTTCTCTGCCGACGTTGGAGGCGTCATAGAGTTCTATCCGTCGCGCCGCATCGTCACGCGCTTTGATGCGGGCGACACCATTATTCGCTACGGCAAACTGACCAGCCCGTTCTTTTTTCCGGGGCAGCCGGTGACGGACACGAGCCACACGCAACACAATTTTCAGGTCAGCGCGGGCATCGGTTTTCGCTTTTTTGGACCAGCATCGAGCGGCGGCAGCGGCAAAGACAAAGCTGACATTGATGCTGGTCCGACAAAGGCTGCGCCGAAGTTTGAAGTGGGCGCGCAGTTCTCTTCGCTCAGTTTCCGCACGAACATCTTCGGGACGAACTTTGACAGCGGCGGGGTGTCGAAGTCCAAAATTATGAGTACCGAACTGGGCTTCGGCGTCAGGCTCTCTTACAATCTCAACGATCAACTGGCGCTCGAAGCCGAAGGGAATTTCTTTCCGCGCGACTCTGATTTTATAGCGGGGTTGAGGGGCAGAGGGCGCGTGCTGCAAGGCCAGTTCGGTCTCAAAGCGGGGAAACGCTTTCACAGGTTCGGCATCTTCGGCAAGGCGCGTCCGGGCTTCGTCAGCTTCGGGACCATGGCGGAGTTTCTGGGCTTCAACTCAAATCCCGATCCCTTTAGCACGAGCGGCCCATTTAACTATCGCATCGGGAGAAAAGCTTACTTCTCGACGGACC
>DASYML010000245.1:0-2562 GCA_036009045.1 Pyrinomonadaceae bacterium | reverse complement strand
ATCAACTGGGTCACGCCCGAAGGCGGCGGCGGTCCCGATTACGTGGGAATGTGAAAAGCAGAGGCTAGAGGTTAGAGGCTAGTTAAAACATCTTTGCTGTTACTAGCCTCCAGCCTCCAGTCTCTCCCTTTCACGCTCGCTTGATCCAGCGCCAGACTTCCGGGAGAGAGGCGCGTTTGCCGTACATGAGCATGCCGACTCGATAGATGCGCGCGGCGAGCCAGATGACCAGGACCACGGTGCAGATGCCTATCAGGAGCGAGAGCGCGATCTGCCAGAAGGGCGGCGTCTGTGTGACGATGCGGACGGGCATGACGATGGGCGAAAAGAATGGGACCATCGAAATCCAAAAGGCGAACGGCGAGTTCGGGCTGCGGATGACGGGAAAGATGAGCATGTAGGCCGCGACCAGCAGAAACGTCACGGGCACTGCGACCTGTCCTCCCTCCTGCGCCGTCGTGACCATCGAGCCGACAAGCAGGTAAAAGGTCGAGTAGATGAAATAACCCAGCAGCGAGAACACGATTAAATAAACGATGAGCGACGCGTGAATCCCAGGCAGCCCGACATCCATCCCGCTCGCCGCGAGCGCGCTCACGCCGTAGAGCGAAAAGAGTCCGAAGGCCGCCGCCCAGATAAGATATTGCGTGAGCGCTACGAGAGAGACGCCGAGCAGTTTGCCTATCATCAACGGGAAAGAGTTGACGGAAGAGAACAGCATCTCCGCCATGCGAGTCTCCTTCTCTTCGATGACGGCCACGAGAATCGTCTGCCCGTACATGATCGTAATCATGAGAATGAAGACGCCGATGGTGAGCACCAGAAAGAAAGCGCCGCCCGAATCCTCTTCTTCATCATGTTCACCGATTTTGATGATCGTCATGCTCAGCGGCCTGGACATCTCGCGCACCAGTTGTTGATTGATATTGGCCCGCGCGAGCCGCTCTTCTATAACGGCGCGATTGAGTCTGTCCTCAAGCTGCGCCTTCGTCACGACATCGCCCACGTTGCGACCGTAGTATTCCACTCTCCCGTTCGCTAAGACATCCGCCGGAAGGACTATGTAAGCGTCCAACTCGCCGCGACGCACGCGCGCGCTCAACTCGCGCTTGGCATCTTCCAGAGACTTGCCGGGAGCGGGCCGCGCGTCCTCTATGATGAAAGCCGTATGAGAGACCTCCTGCGCTTTTCGCATACGCTCTTCGGGCGTAGCCTTGCCCGCGCCCGCCGCGATTCTTTTGCTCGCGTCCGTCTCTTCCTGTTCTTCAGGTTCGCGCGTGATGGCATCGCGCAGGCGTTCGTACATGCTCCCGCTCTGGTCCAGAATAGCGAGCCGCGTGTCCTCTCCCGTCTTGATGCTGAAGATGAGCGCGGGCAGGACCATTAATCCGACGGTCAGCAGCGGGCCGAGAATGGTGGCGAAGATGAAGGTCTTGGTCCGCACGCGCTGTAAGTATTCGCGCTTGATGATTGCCAGGAGTTTAGTCATTTAACTCGCGCCCCCAACCTTTTCTATGAAGATGTCGTTGAGGCTCGGCGAGACGAGTTCAAACTTGGAGACCCGCGCGCCGCCCGCGAGCAAGCGACGCAGTAACTCCTGCGCGTCCGCGCCCGCCGCCAGCAATATTTCCAACTCATCGCCGCGCTCTTCGATTCTCGTTACGAGCGTGCGGTCGTCAAGGACGCCGTTGCCGCCTTCTATGCGGAGGGCGACGGCGTTGTGCCCGAAGCTGCGCCTGACTTCGCGCAGGCTGCCGCCGAGGATTTTACGCGAGCGATTCATGAGACAGATGTCGTCGCAGATTTTCTCTGCCATCTCCATCATGTGCGTCGAGAAGATGATGGTCTTGCCAGCGGCCTTCAATTCGAGCACCGTCTCTTTCAAGAGTTCGACGCTGACGGGGTCGAGGCCGGAGAAAGGCTCGTCCAGAACGAGCAGGTCCGGGTCGTGCATGACAGCGGCGATGAACTGAATCTTCTGCTGCATCCCCTTGGATAGCTCCATCGCACGCTTGTTCTTCCACTCGGACAATTTGAGCCGCTCAAGCCAGCGCTCTATCGCTCCCGTGGCCGCCGCGCCGCGCAGGCTTTTCAGTTCGCCGAAGAAGCGCAACTGGTCAGAGACCTTCATACGCTTGTAGAGGCCGCGCTCTTCCGGCAGATAGCCGATGCGGTCCTGTAGCGCGGCGCTCATTTTCTGGCCCAGTAATTCTATCTGGCCGGAATCGGGCGCGGTGATATTGACGATCATCCTGAGGGTGGTGGTCTTGCCCGCGCCGTTCGGGCCGATGAGGCCGAAGATTCTGCCCGGATAGACTTTGAGGCTCAACTCGTTGACGGCTATAAAATCATCGAAGCGCTTGGTGACATGGTCCACTAAGAGCGTGCAGGAGGGGGCGTGATTATCCGTCATGAAAGTTTCAAAACCTTTCGCGCGAAACCGGCGTCGCGCTTGACTGGTTCATTACTGACTTTGATACGAAACCCGACGAGCGAAAGTTTACACGAGGCACAAGCCCGGAAAGCAAGGATGAATGATGAATGATGAGAGTGTGGCTATTC
>DASYML010000244.1:0-10191 GCA_036009045.1 Pyrinomonadaceae bacterium | reverse complement strand
GATGCGGAAGACGATGCAGGACGCGGAGGTTCAGCCGGAAGAGGTTGACTACATCAACGCGCACGGCACGTCCACGCCCTACAACGATAAGTTTGAGACGCTGGCAATCAAGCAGACCTTCGGCGAGCACGCGTACAAGCTGGCGGTCAGTTCTACGAAATCCATGACCGGACACCTGCTCGGCGCGGCGGGCGGCATAGAGGGCGTCTTCTCCGTGCTCTCGATTTATCGCAAGACAGTCTTGCCGACCATCAACTACGTCAACCCGGACCCGGAATGCGACCTCGATTATGTGCCCAACGAACCGCGCGAACTCGATGTCCGCTACGCGCTCTCCAACAGCTTCGGATTCGGCGGCACCAACGCCGCGCTGCTCTTTAAGAAATATGAGGAATGAGAGGCGCTTGACTCATTGACTCATCGGCTCATTGATTCATTGAAGAATTGGACCAATGAGCCGATCAGTCAATGAGTTAATGAATCAATTTTTATGAAAATAATTATCTTGATGAAACAGGTCGCTAATAAGGATGTCATCCTGCGTATCAATAAGGACGCGACGTGGATTGAAGAGAGCGATTTGTCGTACGAAACCAACGAGTCGGATGGTTATGCGCTCGAAGAGGGTTTGCGTTTGAAGGAGAAGCACGGCGGCGAGGTTGTTGTCTGTTCTCTTGGCCCGCAGAGAGTCAAGAGCGTCATCAAGGATGCGCTGGCGAGAGGCGCTGACCGGGCCATACATGTCTTGCTGGATAACACGGCGCATCTCTCTCCGTACGCGGCGGCGAGTATCCTGGCCGAAGCGATTCGCGGCGAAGCGCCGGACCTGATTCTGACGGGCCTGCAATCGGACGACAACGGTTATGCACAGACGGGCGTCATCATGGCGGAATTACTGGGCCTGCCTCACGCGACGATTGTCATTGAGGTGGACGCATCTGGCGAACAGTTGAGAGTCAAGCGCGAACTTGAAAGCGGCTGGTATCAATGGTATGCGATGAGCAAGCCCGCGTTGCTGACCATCCAATCCGGCATCAGCCAGATTCGCTACGCGACCTTGAAGGGCATCATGGCGGCCAAGAAAAAAGAGATCAGGGAAGTCACCCCGGCAGCGGACGCCACCTCTCGGCCCTCTCATCAACGCATAGAAAAAATCTACTTGCCCGAAAAGACCAAGCAGACTCAATTCCTCGGCAACGGCGACGCCAAGGCCGGAGCCGTCGCCCTCGCCGAAAAATTACGCACGGAAGCGAGAGTCATCTAAAGCAGTGATGAGTGACGAGTGACGAGTGACGAGCAAAGACAAGCTCTTAACTTGTTACTCGTCACCTGTCACTCGTCACTGAGGTATAAATGAGTAACGGAATCTTAGTATTTGCGGAACACAGGGCGGGGGCTTTCAATAAGACTTCGTTTGAGGCGATGGCGGCGGCGCAGAGTCTGGGCAAAGAGTTGGGGCAGGCGGTGACGGCTGTTGTGCTCGGCTCTGGGATGGGGGCGCTGGCGCAGGAGATCGCGTCGTATGAGTTGAGCAAAGTCATTTATGCGAATCATGTGAAGCTGGCGGAGTACACGCCGGACGGGTACACGGACGCGATGGAGCATGTCGTGCGCGCGGTTGACCCCGCGTATGTCATCATGCCGCACACGTATCTGGTGCGCGATTACGCGCCGAAGCTCGCCGCGCGGTTCGGCAAAGGTCTGATTAGCGATTGTATTCGCGCGAAAGTCTCTGACCGGACGGTGACATTTTCGCGTCGTCTCTTTCTGGGCAAGATTGACGCGGACATCGTCTCGGACGGCGAGCCTCCTGTGTTCGCCACGTTTCAGTCGGGCGCGTACAGGGCGGACCAGGCGGCGAAGGGCGGCGCAGATGTCGCAGTCGAGACGATGGAGACGGAAGTCGGCGAAGTGCGTATGCAGCCGGAACCTGCCTTTCAGGAAGTGAAGCAGGCTGTGGACCTGGGCAAGGCGGATGTCATCGTGGCGGTCGGGCGCGGCATCAAGAGTAAAGAGAATATCGCGCTGGCTGAGAAACTGGCGTTGGCGCTCGGCGGAGACCTCGCGGCCTCGCGTCCGATCTGCGACGCGGAGTGGCTGCCGATTGATCGCCAGATAGGTTCTTCCGGCCAGACCGTCGCGCCCAAACTCTACATCGCGCTCGGCATCTCCGGCGCGATTCAGCATCTCGTCGGCATGAAAAATTCCGGCACGATTGTCGCTGTCAACAAAGACCCGGAGGCCCCCATCTTCGACATCGCGGACTATGGCATCGTCGGAGACATTTTTGAAGTCATCCCGGTGCTGACAGAGGAAGTGAAAAAGCTCAAAAGCTAAGAGATTTGAAAATCTTCTTGAGATAAACGGTCTTCAGCGCATGTCTCCTAAGCCGTGTGTGCCCTGAAAGGGCAAGATGTGATAGCCGGGAGCAACGCCCCGGCTATCATCTTTATCCCCTGCGGGAATATTCTCTTGCTCTTAATTGGTAGTCTGCGAATAAGTCAGTTATAATCCCTCCACCCCTTAAGCAACCCAACAATTTATGAAGAGGTATATAACTATGCGCTCAAGAAGTTTGTTTTACCTCGTGTCTCTCATGTTCGCGGTGTTGGCGCTGGGCCTGTCCGTCAACAGCAGGTGGACCAGTCATGCGGCCATCACGCCGTTTAATGAGACGGACGCACCCGCGACGACGACGGACGTTCGCTCATCCGCAGGGGATGAGCATGGCTTCGATGTCTCCAATATGGATAAGAGTGTGAGTGCCTGCGAGAATTTTTACCAGTTCGCTAACGGCGGCTGGGTCTCACGCAATCCTGTGCCCGCCGTATATCCTAGCTGGGGTCGGTTCAACGAACTGGCCGAGAGAAATCGAGACCAGTTGCATCAAATCCTCGAAGACGCGGCACACAATAAAAAGGCGCGCAAGGGCACCAACGAGCAGAAGATCGGCGACTATTATGCCAGTTGTATGGATGAAGAAAAGATAGAGTCCGCCGGGATTAAACCGATTCAGTCGGAGTTGAATGGCATCAACAAGATTAAGGACCTGAAAGGCTTGCGCGAGACGGTCGCTCATCTACAGAGCATCGGAGTGCCCGTCCTCTTCAGATTCAGTTCAGGCCAGGATTACAAGCAGTCAACGCAGGTCATAGGCCAACTCACACAGGGCGGGCTAGGGCTGCCGGACCGGGACTATTACCTCAGCACGGATGATAAGTCCAAAGACATACGCGATAAGTACGTCGCGCATGTGAGCAAGATGTTCCAGTTACTTGGTGATGATGGCGACGCCGCCGCCGCTCAGGCTAAGACCATCATGAACATCGAGACCAAACTCGCGGAAGCCTCCGCGACGCGCGTCCAGCGGCGTAACCCTGAAGCGAACTATCACAAGATGAAGCAGGCGGAGTTGAAGTCTCTGACCAGCAATTTTTCCTGGGACGACTATTTCAAAACGATTGGCCTGCGCAACAGCAGTTTTGATGTCAACGTCGGACAGCCGGACTTCTTCAAATCTCTGGACCAGCAATTGACCGCCGTGCCCGTCGCGGATTGGAAGACATACCTGCGCTGGCATCTGATTAATGCGAAGGCCAGGGCTTTGCCCAGAAAATTTGTCCAGGAAGATTTTGATTTCAACCAGGGTGTGCTACAGGGGACGAAGGAGATGCTGCCGCGCTGGAAGCGTTGCGTCGGCGCGACGGACGGGGCGCTCGGAGAGGCCGTGGGCCAGGTCTACGTGCAGAAGACTTTTCCGCCCGAAGCCAAGGCGCGTGCGGTGGCGATGGTCCAGAATTTAATCGCCGCTCTGCGCGACGACTTGGGCACGCTCAACTGGATGAGTCCGACGACGCGCCAGCGCGCCACGGCCAAGCTCGAAGCCTTCACGCGAAAAATCGGATACCCGGACCAGTGGCGCGATTACACGGCGCTGAAGGTTGACCGCAAGTCTTATCTGGACGACAACAATCGCGCCGTCAACTTCGAGTACAATCGTCAACTCAACAAGATCGGCAAGCCCGTCATCCGCACGGAGTGGGGCATGACGCCTCCGACCGTCAACGCTTATTACAGCCCGACGATGAACGAGATAGTCTTTCCGGCTGGCATTCTGCAATGGCCCTTCTATGACCAGACGGCTGACGACGCGCTCAACTATGGCGGCATCGGCGCGGTCATCGGCCACGAGATGACGCACGGCTTTGACGATAGCGGAGCCAAGTTTGACCCGCAGGGCAATCTACAAAACTGGTGGACCGAAGCCGACTTGAAGAATTTTCAGGGACGCGCGCAATGCGTCATAGACCAGTTCGATTCATTTCTGGTCCAGCCCGGCCTCCACCATAACGGCAAGCTGGTCGTCGGCGAATCCATCGCGGACCTCGGCGGCCTGACGGTCGCGTTCGCGGCCTTTCAGAAATCAATGGAGGGTAAGCCGAGACCGCCCGACATAGACGGCTTCACGCCTGAACAGCGTTTCTTCCTCGGCTACGCGCAAATCTGGGCGCAGAACGTGCGCCCCGAATACGAGCGCCAGTTAGTCCTGACGGACCCGCACCCGCTCGGACGTTTTCGCGTCAACGGACCGCTCTCGAACATGCCAGCCTTCGCGCAGGCCTTCCAGTGCAAGGCGGGCGCTCCGATGGTCCGCCCCGACAAAGAACGCTGCCAGATTTGGTAACGACAGGCTTGAGATTTAAACGCAAAGGTCGCAGAGGAGAGTTTTCCTTTGCGACCTTTGCGCCTTTGCGTGAGATAGATGTTCGCGCCAAGGCGCTGGTGACGCCAAGGCCACGCTCAACGGCAAACCACTATAGTCGCAGGCTATCTCTGCTGTTCACCGAGCAGGCTCTGCACGTCCCGCAAAACTTCCGACGGCTTCCATTCGTTGCCCCTGTAAACTTTGTAGATTTTTCCATCGGGCGTGATGATCGCGGTCGAGAGCGAGTGGATAATCTGGCCCGTGTCCTGGTAATAACGCAGGCCGAAGAATTGGGCCATGCCCTTGACTTCGTCTGGCGTCCCCGAGGCAAATTCCCAGTGCTGGAAAGTCTCTTCAGCGAACTTGCCGGTGTGCGCCGCGCCGTAGCTGCGCAGGACATTTGGCGTGTCGTATTGGGGGTCGAAGCTGACGCTCAGCAGATGCGTTCTCTCGTAGAGCGAGGGATTCTTCTCCAACTCTTTATCAATCTCCGCGAAGTTGTTGCTCATCAGCGTGCAGTATTCCGGGAGCGGGCAGCGCGTGTAGATGAAGGTCAAAAGCAGAGCCTTGCCATGATACTGCCCAAGGTGTATGTGTTGGTCGTCCTGATTAGTCAACCCGTAATCCGGGACCGCGTCGCCGGGCTGCACCACGTTTGAGCCTTCGGTCTTCGGCGCGTTCGGGTCCATCGCGCTTTCCTGAGTGATGACCACGTCTTCGAGCCAGGATGATGAACTGCCGACGAAGAGCGTCGCGCTGATCTTATCGCCGGGGACGAGCACCTCGAAGGGCCAATCATCCTTCAATGCGAAGGGCATGGTCATGGCGTCCATGTAACCCTTAATCTCTTCATGCTCGACGGTCACGCGCTTCGCTTTCTTATCCACCGCGACCACCTTGCCCTTGAAATCGTAACGCTGCCCCGGCGGGTCTTCCGGCTTCGCCTGGCAGCCGTTGAGCATTAGAGAAAGCAGGACCGCTCCGCTCAAGAGCAGACAGCGCACACTGATGCCGTGTAGTTTTAATGACTTTAGTTGAACCATCTTTGAATCAGACACCCCGGATTATTTTGGTTGAAGCTGTTCCGTGTAGAGAGCTTGATAGGTCCAATAATTCGGCAGGACCTTATAGACGTAATCCTTCGATTGCGAAAAACCTATCTCCAACACGTAGCGGTCAGGGTCGTTCGAGCGCGCGCGCGCAACCCAACGCGCGACGTTATCCTCGCCGCCGTTGTAAGAGGCCGCGACGGCCTGCGGCATATCCGGGAACTGCTTGAACAGATTGCCCATGTACTGCGCGCCGAAGAGTATCGCCGTGCGCGGGTCGTAAAGCTCATCCTGTTGTAGCTCGCGCCTCCCCAACTGCGCGGCAATCATTTGCGCCGTCGAGGGGATGAACTGGAGCAGCCCGCGCGCAGCGGCGTTTGATTTTGCTTCCGGCTGAAAACGCGATTCCTGCCGCGCGATGGCGAGGATAAAGCGCGGGTCAACGCCCTTCTGCGGCGCGAATTGGAGCAGCGCGCCCGTGTAGGGCGCTGGATACAGGAGTTCGACCATCTCGCGCGGGGCGAGTTCCAGGAGATAATCAGCCGGGACGTTTTTCCAGAGCGGCTCCGCGAAGCGCACCGCGTGGCTCGCACGCTCGCCGCGCTTGTAATAGACGGCGAGCGTATAGCTCATATCGCGCGGGAGTGATGATGAAGAAGAAGTTGGCGGGGACGGCTTAGCGCCAGTCAACGCGCTGCCGTTGTCCTGCGCCGCGCTGCCGTTATTTTGTGGTCCATTATTGTTTTGTGGACCAGTATTAACGCCTTGCGCCGCGCCTCCCTGTTCCGATTTATTCTGGACCGTTGACTGTTTCTTCCCGGCGGTTGATGCATCCGTGTTCAAGGCAACTGAGAGTTCGGGCGTGCCCTCGTCATAAAGGCCCAGAAAAAGTAGATCGTCGGCCAACGTTTGATGCTTGATGAGAGGCACGCTGGCTTGAGCGTCGCCGCTGTCCTGGACCAATAATTGTCTGCCTTCGGGCAGTAGCGTGGCGGACGGGAAGTGGTTGTACGAAGGAAGGCTCGCATAAGCACGCCGCGCGATGTCCAGTAACTCACGGGTGATGTTCGCGTCTTCTGTCAGACGCAGAGCGCTCTGTGCAGACTGGCGCGCATTTTCGGCTTGCCCGTGTGCCAGAGCGTCCCTCGCGTTTGAGCGCAAGTTCTCCAGACGCGCGTTGATAATATTGCGCGTGCGTTCATCCGCCGCCAGCGCGCGGAGCCTGCGCGTCGCGCGCCCGCCATAATATTCGTTGCGCCCGTCTGGAAGCGAGAGATAGTCGTTGAGCGCCTCCTCTGTGCGTCCCATCTGTTCGAGCGTGTAGGCGCGCGTGAAGGCGATTTCCGTTTTACTGGTCCCGCCAGCAAGACGCGCGCCGCCGAGGTCCGCTTCCGCCTCTAGCGCATCAAGGTCCGCTAAAGCCGCAGGCCATGCGCCCTGGACCAGATGAATCTTCGCTTGAGAGAAGAGGGCGAGGGCCGCGCCCGCCGCACCTTTGAAACGCGCGCGCGTTTGTTGCACCCAGTTGAGCGCATCCTGGTCGCGCCCCGCGTCGCGCAGCGTGTCAATGATGTTGAGATAAGAGCGTTCTGGATTCGGCGCATCGGGGTAACGCTGTATGAAACGTTGATAGGCGGCGATGGCTTCATCCGTGCGTTTGGTCCTGGAATATGCGGAGGCCATATAGCTCAGCGCATCACGCGCGCTCTGGCTCTCAGAATATTGGTCCAGCACGCGCTTGAAGGATGTGATGGCCTCGTCGAAGCGTCCTTCCTGAGAAAAGGTGCGGCCCGTCTGGTAGAGAGCATCTGGCACGGACGCGCTCTGCGGGTAATGTTCTACGATGGCCGCGTAGTGCAGGCGCGCGGCGGCGAAATCGCGGTTGAAACTGTAGATCAGCGCGCGGCGTAAGTGCTCATGTTCGGGAAGCTGCGGCGCGGTTTGAGGCGCAGTTTGAGGCGTCGCCGGGGTGGCTGTTTGTGCATGGCTGCCGTTGTCTAATTGGTCCAGTCCGCGAGCGCCCGCGAGCGCGTAGTCGTCCGGCATGCGCGGGTCAGGCAACTGCGTGACGAGACTGGTGAAGGCTTCACGCGCCGCAGCCTGTTGCCCGCTACGCAAGAGAGACTGACCGAGCAGGGCGAGGGCCGCGCGTGCGCTTGCTCCGCCGTTCGCGCTGCTGCGCGGGCGAAGAGCGGCGATGACCGAAGCATCATCGCCGCTCTCAAAAAAGCTCTGGGCCAGGCGTGTCTGCGCGGCTTCACGTAACAAGCTTTCCGGCGCGAGCGTTAATAAGCGGCGCAGGTGTTCTCGTTCTAACGTGAGATTCCCGGCGGCGCGTGCCAGTTGAGATAGATGCCAGAGCGCGTACTGCGAAAGACGCGAACTGCGCGCGACCATCAATTGATAGCTGGTGGCCGCCGTCGCCACATCGCCTCGCTTTTGCGCGAGCCGCGCGAGAAGGTAATCGTAATTGTTGAGCGTGAAGATGGAAGGGTCGCTGGCGCGCATGGCTTGCAGGTCGTTGAGGGCGGCTGCGTCGTCACCCCTCAGTAGCTCCGCGCGGATTTTTTCGTGACGCTCAAGCGGCGTTTGCGCTGGCAAGCGTTGGGCCAAGGCAAGCAACAGGATGAAGGAAACGACGGTTAAATAAGCTCTCTTGAATGACATAGTTTTTTAGCGCGAAGCGGATTATTCCTGGACCACATCCTAGCACAGGGAGCCTCTAAAAACATTTAGCACTACGCTTTTACCTGCCAGTCGGTGTAACCTTATGAACATGCGGCAAGCGGAGGAACAGACACGGCGAGCAGAACTGCTTGACGGCGCACGCGTCGCGGATGAAATCAAGCGCGAGGTGGCGTTGACGGTCGCGCGTCTTGAGCGTGAGCATGGCGTGCGTCCATGTCTGGCGGTGGTGCAGGTCGGGGAGGACCCCGCTTCATCCGTTTACGTGGGCAGCAAGATTCGCGTCTCAGGGGAATTGGGCCTGCGTTGGGAGCATCATGCCTTGCCTGTGGAAACGACCACGGAGCAATTGCTGGCGCTGGTCCAATCGCTCAACGCGCGCGAAGAGGTTGACGGTATACTGGTCCAATCACCTGTGCCGCGCGGAGTGGATGAAGCGAAAGTCGTGGAAGCGATTGACCCGGCGAAGGACGTAGACGGTTTTCACCCTGTCAACGTGGGCAGGCTTTCACTGGGCCAGACAGCCTTCGCGCCTTGTACGCCCGCAGGTATCATCGAACTCTTAAAGCGCAACGAGATTGCCATGAGCGGCGCGCGCGCCTGCGTCATCGGGCGCAGCCACATCGTCGGCCGACCGATGGCCCAACTGCTCTTGCAGCAGGACGCGACGGTGACGATCTGTCATTCACGCACGCGTGAACTGGCCTCTGTGACGCGAGAGGCGGACATCCTTATCGCAGCCATAGGGCGCGCAGGCTTTATCGGCAGGGAACATATCAAGCCCGGCGCGACCGTCATAGATGTCGGGATGAATCAGGTGAGGGATGAAAAGACTGCGCGCACGCTGTTCGGCTCGGACCTGGAAAAGCGTTTGGAGATTATCGGCAGGCGCGGGTATACGCTGGTCGGTGACGTGAATCCTGCGGAGGCCGATGAAGTGGCCGGACGGCGCACGCCCGTGCCGGGCGGAGTCGGTTTGCTGACCGTGGCGATGCTCATGAAGAATACTTTGCAGGCGATGATGCTGCGGCGCAAACTCTGAAGAAGTATTTATTAAGCCTGATGAAAATTCTCTGAACTCTGAGAAAGAGTCTAGATGCTACGAGTTGGTTTGACAGGGTCCATCGCGGTCGGTAAATCCTTCGTCGCCAGCGTCCTCGTCGAGTTGGGATGTCATGTGTTGGATGCGGACCGGACGGCGCGTGAGGTCGTGAGCGTTGGCACACCCGGACTGCGGGCGGTCGTCGAAGCGTTCGGCGATGAAGTTCTGAGTGCAGATGGGACGCTGGACCGCGCGCGATTGGGCGCGCTCGTCTTCGCGGATGAAGGCCAGAGGCGGCGTTTGAATTCGATTCTGCATCCCTTCATCATCGCCGCGCAGGACCAGGAATTGCGGCGTTGGGAAACTGAAGACCCGCGCGGCATCGGCGTCGTTGACGCGGCCCTGATGATAGAGTCCGGCGGTTACAAGCGTTTTGATAAACTCATCGTGGTACATTGCAACGAGGCGGCTCAGTTGGAACGATTGATGGCGCGCAATGGGCTAACAAGAGAGGAAGCCGCGAGCCGCATCGCCGCGCAGTTGCCGCAGGAAGAGAAGAAACGCTACGCGGATTATTTGATTGATACCTCCGAAGGATTCGAGGAGACCCGCAGGCAGACCGCTTTGGTTTACCATGCTTTGAAGAGTGAGATTGGGAAAGAGCATGGTGTAGACTCGACTTGAATATATGGAACAGATTAATTCACCAC
>DASYML010000243.1:0-22433 GCA_036009045.1 Pyrinomonadaceae bacterium | reverse complement strand
GCCCGCCCTGATGAGCGGGATGACGAGGCGGCAGATGGTGCGCATTTTGGGGATTGCGGCGGTGGTGGCGGTGCCTCTTGTAACTTCGATTGTAGCGCCGACACCGGCGCAGGCGGCGACCTGTTTACCGCCGGGTTCGGCCTGTACATCGAGCGCGCAATGTTGCAATGGTCTCTGCTCCGGCGGTGTTTGTTCTTAGTTGAGGCCATCTCAATCGCAGGCGTCCGGCGCGAAGCGCGATGTGCCGGGCACGCACGATTGTTTCAGAGCTTTAATTCTCTACCCTCAAGAGAAGCGTCCGCTTGCATGCTTCCCCCAAAGTCTTCCAGACGATTGCTTCGGCGACGATGCGTGAGAGGATGAGAGAGTCCATCGCGCGTCGTCGCTGAAGACCCTGAACTCTTTTGAACCATACAGCATCCGCCGCGCAGGCCGGGAACAATTGTCTGCGTCCTTTGTGTCGGGCGGTCGTCTCAGCGCGCGTGCTGGCAATCGCCCTTGCGCCGCCCGCCACGCCTCCGTCAAGAGAGACCCTTTTGCAGCGCTCCTCGCAACCTTTTACGCAGATACGGCATCCATCGCACTGACACGTCCCTCTCCCGCTTGCCAAAACGTGCATGTCTTTGCTAAACGTCGGATACTCTCTTCATTGACCCGCGTCATTTTGAGATTAGCGTTCACCCCCGGAGGAGATCATGAGAAAGAATTTCGTCACCCCCATCCTGGCTCTCTTGCTCGTCATGTGCTTTGGCGTTCAACTGGCCCTCGCGGACACCATCCGGCTCAAGGACGGCAGCGTGATTCGCGGACAGGTCATCAGTTTCAAGGACCAGCAATTCACCGTGCTCATCGGCAACAACGCGCGCGGACGCCGCAGCCGCGTGACGCTCTACATGGAGGATGTGGAATCCATAGAATTCGACTCCGCGACGAGCGCCGCCGTCGGCGCTATCACGAACGATGACACCGGCGCAGGCCAGGGGAACACCGGCGCGCCCGTCTCACAGCCCTCACCACAGCAGTCGCGCCCGTCCCGTCCCGAACTCTCGCAGCCGCAGAGACCTGTGAACAACAACCCGCCGGATACTTCCCCCGGCACGCAAGGCAGCGCGCAGAGGACATCTCCCACGTTTCAGATTAACGTGCGCGTGCGCGGCGATAATACGACCAACGGCTGGACCAATAGCGGCCTCGTCGTGCGACGCGGCCAACGCCTGCGTATCAACGCGAGCGGAAGGGTCACGCTCGGCGCGGGTCGCTTTTCCACGCCCGCCGGGATAGCCACGCTGCCCGACAGGGATAAGTTGATGCGCAACGAAGCGACGGGCGGGCTAATCGCGGTCATCGGTGACGATAACGACGAATTCATCTTCATCGGTAATGGCAAGGAATTCGTCGCCACACGCGACGGCGTCCTCTTCCTCGGCGTCAACGAAGGCAACCTCAACGACAACACCGGCGCATACGACGCCGTCATCGAAGCCGAAGCGGTCAGATAAAAAGAGTCTGGAGTCCAGAGTCAAGCACAGAACTCTTCCGCTTCTTGACTCTGGACTCCAGACTCTTTTTACCCGTTGGCGAACGCGGTTCAAGCGGTGTGCATCACAAAGAGTGTCTCAAGAGAAAGGTGTGGCTTGACCGTGCGCGAAGGCACGTCATATAGTCAATCTTTAAGCAGCACCAGAAACCTTTTCCCCTGCCTCTTTTAATTGCAAAGGATCGTCGCTATGAACCGCCTTATTTTTCGTCGCGCTTCCGCCGTCGCAGTCGTTTTCGCGCTCCTGCTCGGCATGACGGGGAGCCTCGCCAGCGTTTTCGGACAGGCCCACCGCGTGCCGCCGACCACCAACCAGAAGAAGAACAAGCGTCCGGCGGAGGGTGAGAAGCAGGGCGACGAGAAGCAGGAAGAGCCTTTGCCCAAGGACATCGTCGGCAAGCCGCAGGAAGCCGAGACCATCTCCATCACGACCCAACTGGTTGACGTGGACGCGGTGGTGTACAGCAAAAAGAACGGCCAGATTATCACGGGTTTGAAGAAGGAGAACTTCGCTATTTTTGAAGATGGCGTGCAAAAGGAAATCACCAACTTTTCCACGCCCGACGCGCCGATTACCGTGGCGATGGTCGTCGAGTACAGCAAGTTGACGGAGACGCTTGGTTATTACGGCAGCAGCGGGATGGATAATGGAACGGACGAAGTGATTCGCCCCGTGGCGATGTTTCTCTCGCAGTTCGTCCATCCGCCGCAGGATTACGTCTCCGTCGTCGCCTTCGACATGCGCCCGACGCCGCTCACAGATTTCACCAACGACCCGACGCGTATCAACCAGGTCATCACACTGCTCCTGCGCAATCGCCCCGCCTTCAGAGAGACTAATCTTTTCGATGCGCTCAAGTTCGTGCTCGTCGGCGGGCGCGGCGATTCGGTCGTGCTAGACAACTCCAAGGAGGAGAAGTCAGAGTACGCGGGCCTGGCAAGCGTCAAAGGCAGGCGCACGGCGGTCATCCTCGTCGCCTCCGGCATTGATACCTTCAGCAAGACCAACTACAGCCAGGCGCGCAAGGTCGCGCAGAACGCGGGTGTCCCCATCTTCATCATCGGGACGGGCGAAATCTTCTTCAAAAAATACGAATCACAGTTGCCGCCCGAAGACGGCATCACAGGCTCACCCGGCAGGATGACATTCCTCCAGGCCAAAAACACCCTCAAGACTTTCGCACAGGAGACGGGCGGGATGTACTTCCCCGTCACCTTCCCCGGCGAACTCCCCAAAGTGCTCCAAAGCATCAACGCCGTCCTGCGCAACCAGTATAGTCTAGGCTTCAATCCGGGCGACTCTGCGCGCGACGGCAAGCAGCACAAACTCCTCGTCAAAGTTGATGTCAACGGCGACGGCCAGTACGACGACAAAGAATTCGTGGTCCAGGCACGCCCCTTCTACAATGCGCCTAAGAGCAGTGACAAGTGACAAGTGACGAGTTAAAGCCGGACAACGAAAAAATAAAAAGTGGCGAGTTAAGAACTATCTCTTAACTCGCCACTTTTTCTTCGTCACCTGTTTTAACTTGTCACTCGTCACTCGTCACTTGTCACTGCCTTTCAGATTCCGTGCAGGCGGAGGCGGTATTCGTCGTTGAAGGCGTTGATGTCTGCTTTGCGGCCTGAGAAGAGGCGCGCGGCGCGGAGCAGTTGGGGGAGTCCGCCGGGGGCGAGGTCCAGCCCGTAGGCATGGCTCTTGAAGATGGACGCGAGTTGAGGGTTGAGACGCTGCGGGACTCCATAGCGTATCGCCCTCTGCGCGGCGGGCGCGAATCCGAGAGTGCGGCGCGGGTTGATAATCTCGATTGAACGATCAAAGATGTGCAGGCGCGTCGGCTGGTCCTTAATCGCCAAATCCCTGTGAACGAGCGCGTTCGTTAAGCCCTCCCTGATGACTGCGCGATGATAGTTGGCGCGCGCGGCGACGGGCGCATCCGAGACCTCAGCCGCCGGAAAGGCGCGCGGCCTGACATCCCACAAATCACAGTAACGCGCGATGAAGCGCGACGCCGATTCGTAGAGCGTATAAAGATTGCCCTTCAACGCGGCGCGCTCGATGACGGCATCCTGCGTCGTGCCTCCCGCGTAGCGCGTGGCGATAATATCGGAGCGCGGGAGGAGTTCCGCCACATGTTCATCGTGTCCGAAGAGCAGCAGTCCGGCGACCGTCGGGACGACCTCGCCCATGTTGCCGGTAGCGAGCAGCAGGTCCCTTTTGAGCACGTCCCCGGTCGGGTAGTTGGCAGCCGCTTCCGCATCGAAAGCATCGCCCTCAAACTCGCGCACGAAACTCCACAGATGCGCCTCGTCTATGTCCTCCATCGTCGCGCCGAGGACGGGCACGTTCTCGTAAGCGAAGGGCCGCGCCTCGTCCATCATCGCGGAGAGTTCTTCGCGCGTCGTCTCGCGTTTTTCCGAACCGAAGCGCATGTAGAAACGACCGTCGCGCGTGCGATAAGGACGACGCTTGCCGTCAACTTCGAGCGCGACGATGCGGCGTCCATTATCAAACGCGATGCGGTCTATGAGAGGCACGAGCGCCGGTTGAATATCATCGCGGCAGATATGCACGAGCGATTCCTGCACCTCATCCGGGTCGTCCACGCCCTCTACGCGCAACTGGTCGTTGACGCCGAAGACGAGCACGCCTCCGCCCGTATTGGCGAGCGCGACTATCTCCTGCGCGATCTTCTCCGTGTTCGAGAGTTTGACCTTGAGTTCGAGGTAGGTATCCTCGCCGCCTCTGACCAGTCGCATCAGTTCGGTGCGGGAGGTCTGCGGGGCGGGCGTCGTGGAAAGGAACTCGTTGAAAGAGCGTTCCGTGACGGGTTCGTGTCGTTGGTTACTGCGAAATTTTCTGCGAGCCATTTGTGTCTAGACGGGGCCAGCTTCTCCCGCCCGGATGCAGCGTTCCAGCCTCGCCTCTGACGCGAGACCTGAGAGGTCGCATCTCTGGAATAAAAGTCTAGAGTCAAGAGTCTGGAGCCTGAGAGTCTGAAGTCAAAAGCCGGATTTTTCTTCCGACTCATGACTACAGGCTCTGGACTCCAGATTTTTCATTCGTCAGTTTTTCCGCTGACGGCTTCGAGTATCTCCAGTTCGCGTCGCGCGAGGGCGCGTCCCTGTCCCGCGATGAGCAGAAAATAGAGCGCCACGGCGATACACGCGAACAGTAGAAGTGTAACATACTTCAACAGCAAACTGTGCGCCAGGTAGCCGGCCAGCGCGGCGCAGGCGGGCAGCACCGCCATCGTCATGAGCAACGGAATCAATAGCAGCGCCGTCACGCCCGTCGCGTTCATCCGCTTCCCGAACTTGAGCCGCTTCGGAAAACGAATCGAGAGCCAGTTGCCCACCAGCGCGAGCATTGAGGCGTAGAGCACAAAGCAGGGCGCGACGAAAAGTAGCGCGCGCAACGAGAGGTCGCGAAAGACCAGTTGATTAATCGCGATTAAGATAATCGAGAAGGCCAGTGACAGGATTGTGACGACGATATTTTTCGCTATCAGAATACTACGCCGCTCGACCGGGGCGAGTATCAACGTCCGCATGCCGCTGCCCTCGTAGCCGAACAGATTGCACGCCAGCGAAGAGAGAATCATAAAGACGTAGAGCAGGCCCGTCGCCGCCATCAAGCCCTCGCTGTACTGCGCGAACGAGCCTCCGAACGTGCGCGCCATGCCCGGTGCCCAACCCGTCCCATTCCTCAACCCGTTCGACTGGGCCAACCTGATGCCGATTAAAATGAGAGGCATCAAGGCCAGCGTCCGCAATTGCGCGTTTCGCACCGCATAGCGAAACTCCTTCTCGACCAGCGCGGAAAGCTCCTGCGTCAAAAAAGGTATTTGCCAGCCAGCATAACTCTCAACTTCCTTCACGGCTGGTCGCAAGACCCTCGCGCTCTTCGCTCCGCCCGCGCCGAGCGCCGACCTCTTTGCGATCCAGTATGTCATCCAAACGAGGGCCGTGATGTATGCCAGGAGCGTCGCCAGCGAGACCGCATAATCGAACGCGTCATTCGGTTGCAATCCCTTCGTGAGCGCGAGGGCGATGGTTCCCGGCGGCGTCCAGCGCAGAAAGCGAATGGCGTTCGCGTGCTCCACCAGCACTGGTCCAAGTTGGCCCAGGAATGCGCCCGCCAGCCCGAACACCGCGCCGATAAGCGCGAGCAACGTCTCGCCGCGCGTGCGTCTTCCCTTCATCAAAGTCCCGACGCAGGTCGCCAGCCACTTCGCCAGCGCGAGACCGAAGAGCACCGCGCACGCGGCCACTAATAGGCCCTGTAAAATTTTTCCGGTCCCGACCCCGGCCCCCAGCGCGACGGCGAAGACGACCGGCGCGGCAAAGATGGAGGCCAGGCTCGTCACTTCGCTGGCGAAGTCCATGACGAAGAGTTTGCCGAGCGAGACCGGATAGAGCAGCAGCCTCCCAGGGTCGAAACGGCTCCCGCCGCCGAGGCCGAGCGGCACAATCGCCCACATCAAATACAGAAAGGCGAAGGTCATGAAGAAGAAGAGGTCCGCCGTCTGCTTTAACTCTCGCGCGTTCGCCGGGCTGAATTGCCTGTCGAGCGTGGAAAAGCCATAGGCCGCGATGCCCGCCCCCAGCGCGATGAACAGCGCCAACGCCAGCGCGCCCACGGTCACAAGCAGGGACGCCACGCGATTGACCGCAGCCTTCCGCGACCGCATCGCGTTCCGAAACAACCTCCACTTCAACCAGATGAGCGCCCTGAATTGGTCCATTCGAGTAAACAGTTTTGAGTTTTCAGTTTTCAGCCTTTATAGAGGTTTGCACTTGCATGTGACCTCTTATGTAAGCGTCAACGTCAGTACTGCCTGCGGTAGCGGGCGGGTACTCACGCGGCTCAAGCCCGCCCGCTACCGCAGGCGGTACTGACATGAGTCACGCTCATTTGCAACCGCTATAGTTTTCAGCAATCAGCCGACGGCCTGATGATTGATGATTGGAAACGCACTGATTGTACAATAGAATCTCAGCGCGCATATTCGGCAAGGGAATTTGTTAAAAACTGAAAACTGATGTTGACTCACGACTCCAGACTCCTGACTCCTGACTCGCGTAGGGCGTACGTCGGACTCGGCTCGAATCTGGGGGACCGGGCGGGGAATCTCTTGCTGGCGGTGCGCGGGATGATGGACGCGGGGCTGCGCGTCTCTCGTCTCTCGTCTGTTTACGAGACCGAGCCTGTGGACCTGCGCGAGCAGCCCGCCTTCCTCAACATGGTCGCGGAACTGTGTGGAGAGATGCCTTCGCCCGAACAAATGCTGGCGCGACTGCTCCGCATAGAGTACGGGCTGGGCCGACGCCGCGATGTGCCGCGTGGGCCGCGCACGATTGACCTGGACCTACTGCTCTACGCGGACGAGCAGCGCGCGACGGAATTTCTCACGCTCCCGCACCCGCGACTGCACCTCCGCCGCTTCGTCCTCATCCCGCTCGCGGAACTTGGTCCACACATCATCCACCCCACCATGCAAAGGACCATCCAACAGCTACTCGCGGACACACCCGACCGCTCTGAAGTTCAAAAATGGTCCAAAGACTAAATAAGTCCAAAGTCCAAGGTCCAAAGTCAAGAAGCGGAAGCGTGCTGCTCTTGACTTTGGACCTTGGACTCTTCCGCCTTTCAGTTGCGGCGCTATGGCACGCTCGCCTATAATCTCTCGCTTGAGCACCTCGTATGGACAAACCTGAGCGATGGCGGCTGTTGATAAAGCGCAGCCAGCGCGTCTCTATGTGACGAAAGAAGACAGATCATGGCTTATTTAAAACCGCAGCGTCCTGAGAAAGTGACCGCGCCGAGTTTACGCGCGAGCAAGGAGCGGGGCGAGCGCCTCGTCTGCCTGACGGCTTATGATTACACGATGGCACGCATCGTTGACGAAGCAGGGATTGACATCATCCTGGTCGGAGACAGCCTCGGCAATACTATTCTGGGTTACGGCAATACCGTCCCCGTCACGATGGACCAGGTCGTGATGCACACGCTGGCCGTGCGTCGCGGTGTGCAGCGCGCACTGCTCGTCGCGGACATGCCTTACGGCTCATATCACACGGGCGACGACGACGCGATGCGCAATGCCCTGCGTCTCATCAAGGAGGGCGGCGCGGAGGCCGTCAAGCTTGAAGGCGGACGCAAGCGTGCGCCTCTGGTCAAGCGGCTCGTGGATGAAGAGTTGGCCGTGATGGGCCATATAGGGCTGACGCCGCAATCGGTCAATAAACTCGGCGGCTATCGCGTGCAGGGGAAGACTGCGGAGACGGCCCGACAGCTTCTGGACGACGCGCAGGCTTTGGAAGATGCTGGCGCGTTCGCCATCGTCCTCGAAGTCGTCCCGCGCGAGATCGCCACGCTCATCACGGAGCAGGTCAAGATTCCGACGATAGGCATCGGCGCGGGCGCTGGTTGCGACATACAGGTGCTCGTGATACACGACCTGCTGGGTCTCTCTTTCGGCAAACAGCCGCGCTTCGTCCGCCAGTATGCCAACCTGCGCGAGACGATGACGGACGCTATCAGCCGTTGGGCCGAAGACGTGCGCACCGAAAGCTATCCATCGGACCAGGAATCATACGGACTGCCCGCCGAAGCTGCCAGGGAATTGAATATCAAGGACAAGTCAGGAGTCAGGAGTCAGGAGTCCTGAGTCAAAAGCAGATTTAAAGTTTAAGGTTTCGGGTTTAAAGTTAAAGCCAGCCCCTCAAGTTAAAGGCGAGCGATTTTTGACTCCTGACTCCAAGACTCCAGACCTTTCTTATGGAAATCATTAATCGTCGTCAACGCATGGCATCGGTGGCGCGCAAGGTGCGCCGCGAGCAGGATAAGACAATCGGGTTGGTCCCAACGATGGGCGCGCTGCACGACGGCCACCTGAGCCTCGTGCGTGAGGCGCGGAGGATGTGCGATGTCGTCGTCGTCTCCGTCTTCGTCAATCCGACGCAGTTCGGGCCGGGCGAGGACTTCGAGCACTACCCGCGCGATTTGACCAAGGACGCGGCGATGCTGACGGATTACAACGTTGATTTTATCTTCGCGCCGACGCGCGAGGAGATTTACCCGAAGGGCTTCGCCACTTACGTCACGGTCGAAGGACTCTCGGACCAACTCGAAGGCGCGTCGCGTCCGGGCCATTTTCGCGGCGTGGCGACGGTCGTCACGATCCTGCTCAACACGGTGCGCCCGGACTTCGCCTTCTTCGGGCAAAAGGACGCGCAACAGACGCTCGTCATCAAGCGGCTCGTCAAAGACCTCGCGCTGGACGCGGAGATAGTGGTCCTGCCAATCGTGCGCGAAGAGTCGGGCCTCGCGCTCTCGTCGCGCAATGCTTATCTGAGCGAAGATGAGAGACAGGCTGCGAAGATTCTCTATCGCTCTCTCGAACGCGCGAAGGCCGCTTATAAGGACGGCGAGCGCAACGCGCAGAGGCTCGCGGGAATCGTCCGCGCGACCATCGAAACAGAGCCGAGCGCGCGCCTGGACTACATCAGCGTGACGGATGCTGAGAGCATGGAGAAGTTGGACAAGATGGACGACCGCCCGGTGCTCGTCGCCGTCGCGGTCAGGTTTGGCCAGACTCGCTTGATTGATAACATCGTCTTGAATGGCCGCGCGAAGCAGACGGATTCAGTATCTGCGACGGCTTGAGGATTGATTCATTGATTCATTGGCTCATCGGTTCATCGGCTCATTAAATCAATGAATCAATGAATCAATGAGCCGATGAGCCGATGAATCAATGAGCCAATTTTATTTCCCGTGAGTTGTGATTTCGATATTCTCTCCGGCACATTTATTCTCGCTGCAACACAGCTATTACATTTACCCGAAAACTGATGTCTCAAAAATCGAAACAGAAAGCTCATCTTGAGTTTGCCTTGAATGGTGAACAGACGGAGGTGGCCTTCGCGCCGCATAAGACGCTGCTCGAAGTCTTGCGCGAAGACCTCGGCCTGATGGGCACGAAGCACGGTTGCGAACTCGGCGAGTGCGGGACATGCGCCGTGCTGGTTGACGGGCGAAGCGTGCTCTCCTGCCTCTTGCTCGGCCTCGACATTGAAGGCCGCGAGGTGACGACTATTGAGGGCATGGCGTTGGAGGGCGGCAAGCTTCACCCTTTGCAGGAGACTTTCGCGGACCTCGGCGCGGCCCAGTGCGGCTATTGCACGCCGGGTTTTCTGCTCGTCTCGCAAGAGTTGCTCAAGGCGAACCCGCAGCCAAGCCGCGAAGAGATAAAGGAAGCGCTCTCCGGCAATCTGTGTCGCTGCACGGGCTATATTAAGATTTACGAAGCGGTCGAACTGGCCGCCGCGAGGATGCGCGGCGACGTAGAGGCGGAACTGGCAAAAGAGAGTGTCTATGGCTACGAATAAAGGGAACCACGAGAACGGGAAGAAACACGGCAACGGCCAGATTAATGGACCACTCAAGGTCGTCGGCAAGCCGTTTCGCAAAGTTGACGCGCGCGCCAAATGCACGGGCCAGACAAAGTTTGCGGACGACATCGTGCTCCCGCGTATGCTCTTCTGCAAAATCCTCCGCACACATGAACCGCACGCCCTCATCAAGCGCATAGACACTTCACAGGCGCTTCAACTTCCCGGCGTCATGGCCGTCATTACTGGTCCAGATTTGCCCATCCCCTACGGCATTCTTCCCGTCAGCCAGGACGAGCACCCGCTCTGCATAGACAAGGTGCGCTTCATCGGCGACCCGGTCGCGGCGGTCGCGGCCATTGACGAAGACACAGCCTTTGACGCGATGAACCTCATCGAAGTCGAGTATCAAAAGCTGAACACCATCTCTTCCATCGAAGAGGCTCTGATGATTGAAGAGCCGCGCATACACGACTACGGCGAGAGCGGCAACATCCACAAAAAGGTCTCGCTCGAATTCGGAGACCTCGACGAAGGCTTCGCCGAAGCCGACCTCATACGCGAAGATACGTTCTTTTACGAAGGCAACACGCACCTTCCAATGGAACAGCACGCTGCCGTTGCCCACTTCGACCCGGACGAGAAACTCACGCTCTGGAGTTCGACGCAGACGCCGCACTACGTTCATCGCGCGCTGGCTAAAACTTTGCAACTCCCTGCCAGCCACATTCGCGTCATCGCCACGCCCAACGGCGGCGGCTTCGGCGGCAAGTCTGACCCTTTCAACCACGAGATTATCGTCAGCAAGCTCTCCATGATGACGGGCCGTCCCGTCAAAGTGACGCTCACGCGCGAAGAGGTCTTCTATTGTCATCGCGGTCGCCATCCCGTGCTCATGCACGTCCGCACGGGCGTCAAGAAGGACGGCTCTATCACCGCGATGGACTTTCAATCATTCCTCGATGGCGGCGCGTACGGCTCTTACGGCGTGGCCTCCACCTTTTACGCGGGCGCGCTTCAGACTGTGACCTACGAGATTCCGCGTTACAAATATAGGGGCATACGCTGCTTCACCAACAAGCCGCCGTGTGGGCCGAAGCGCGGGCACGGTACGCCGCAGCCACGCTTCGGTCTCGAAGTCCAACTCGACAAGATTGCCGAACAGTTGAAACTGGACCCGGCTGAAATTCGCCGCCAGCATCTCGTCAAGCCTTACTCCGTGACGGCCAACTACCTCCGCATCGGCAGCATGGGCCTCGGCAAGTGCATAGAGAAGGTTATCGAAGGCTCGGAGTGGAAACATAAATTTTCGGGTTGGGATAGAGAGCACAGAAAACTTCCCGCTGGCAAAGGTATCGGGATAGCTTGCAGTTCATACATCTGCGGCGCAGGGCTTCCCATCTACTGGAATAACATGCCGCACTCCGGCGTCCAGCTTCGACTCGATAGACAGGGCGGTGTCTGCGTCCAGTGCGGCTCGACCGACATCGGGCAAGGCTCCGATTCCATCCTCGCCTACATCGTCGCGGAAGTGCTCGGCATAGACCCCTTCGACATTCGCATCATCACAGCCGACACGGACCTCACACCCGTGGACCTCGGCAGCTATTCGAGCCGCGTCACACTCATGACTGGCAACGCGGCCCTTCAAGCCGCCGAACGCGCGCGCGAATTACTGACCATCGCCGTCGCGGAAAAACTCTCCCTGCCCATCGAAAATCTCTCGTTCGCGGAGCGTCGCGTCTTCGACGTGGAAAACCCCGAAACGGGCGTCACGTTTGCCGAAGCGGTAGTCCTCGCAGAATCAAAATTCGGGACCATCGGGACGGTCGGCTCTTACACGCCTCCGCGCTCGCCCGGTCGTTACAAGGGCGCGGGTGTTGGCCCATCACCCGCGTATAGTTACTCCGCAGCAATCGCCGAAGTTGATGTTGACGAGGAGACCGGCTTCGTCCGCGTCGAGCGCGTCTGGATGGCCCACGACATAGGCAGGAGCATCAACCCTATGCTCGTCATGGGCCAGGTCGAAGGTAGCGTCTACATGGGCCTCGGCGAAGCGTTGATGGAAGAGATGACCTATCGCGCTAATCGCAATGTGGTCCATAAATTCCCTTCCCTGCTCGAATACAAAAGCCCTACGACGATTGAGATGTGCGATGTCAAGACCTACCTCATCGAAGACGCGGACCCCAACGGCCCATTCGGCGCGAAGGAGGTCGGCCAGGGACCGCTCCTCCCCATCATGCCCGCCGTCGCCAACGCCGTCTATGATGCCGTCGGCGTCCGCATAGACGAAGTGCCCATCACGCCTGAGAAGGTCCTGACCGCCCTCCGCGACAAAGCCAAAGGCAAGGAGGCACGCTTCGGCCCCAGGAGCATCCCCGCCGTCGAATGGCCCACCCCATTAAAGGTCCAGACGCCCGCCGAAGGCGGCGACGGACGAGAGATGCCGCATGTGGCTATTCATTCGTGAGGCGAAGGAGTGTTATGAGTAATGATGAATTAGAAAAGAAGATGGAATTTATTGTCGAGCATTTGGCGGCCTTAACAGCCAGACAGGAGAAAACAGAAGACCTCCTGGGTCGGCTGGCAACTGCTTCGCTTGATCGAATGACGGACCTCGATAATAAGGTCTCTGCATTAGTTGACGCTCAAATCAAAACAGAGGGGAACATGTCTGCCCTGGCCGAGGCGCAGCTACGCACTGACGAGAGATTAAATGTCTTTATCACCGTCATCGAACGCTATATCAGCAGCGAAAGCAACGGAGAATCGCACGGGTCAGACTAAGAACCGTAGGGATGCCGCCGCAATTATTCATTCGTGAGATTAAGGGGATTGATTAAACCGTTATGATGAGACTTCCGAAATTTAGTTACCTCGTGCCGCGTGAGATTAAAGACGCTGTGAGGATGCTGGCGGATGCTGGTCCGAGTGGGCAGTTTGTGGCCGGGGGGACGGACCTCTATCCGAATATGAAGCGGCGGCAGCAGACGCCCCGGACGGTCATTTCTGTGACGAGGCTGAGAGAGCTTAATCGGATTACGGGTGATGGTGAGAGCGGCGTTGTGATAGGCGCTTCGGTTTCTTTGACGGACGTTTGCGAACATCCAATCATCAATCGTGATTACCCGTTTGTGGCACAGGCGGCGCGGACTATCTCGACGCCGATTTTGCGGAATATGGGGACGATTGGCGGCAACCTGCTCCTTGATACGCGTTGCAATTATTACGACCAGAATTACGAGTGGCGCAAGGGCATCAACTTTTGTTTGAAGAAGGACGGGGACGTGTGCTGGGTCGCGCCGGGTAGTTCCAAGTGTTGGGCCGTGCAGTCTGCGGACCTGGTCCCTTTGATGGTGGCGGTGGGTGCGCGTGTGAGGCTCGTCTCGACGCTCGGCGAGCGGATGGTAGACGCGGCGGGGTTGTACAACGACGACGGGATTGCTTACCTGCATAAGAGGCCGGATGAATTGCTAGTGGACATTCACTTGCCGCCGGTGAAGGGATGGCGCGCGACTTACAAGAAATTGCGGCGGCGCGGCGCGTTTGATTTTCCAGTGCTGGGGGTGGCGGCGCGGCTCGATTTGGACCAGGATGGGACGGTGACGAACGCGAAGTTGATATTGGGCGGCATCGCTCCCGCCCCGGTTGAAGTCAAGAACGCGCAAGCGGCCCTCATCGGTCAGACCCTCAACGATGAAACCATGCGGGCGGCGGCTGAAGCCTGCTACCTCAAAGCGCGCCCGCTCGACAACACAGATTTCGTCATGAACTGGCGCAAGCAGATGGCACGCCCCTACGTCATGCGCGCCCTCGAAGAACTAAGGACGAGTCGGGAATCAGGAGTCTAGGGTCAGGAGTCAAAAGCAGTTCTTTCTTCCGACTCCTGACTCCCGACTGTTATGGATGTTGCTGCCATTCTCTTAGCCGCTGGCCGGTCGCGCCGGATGGGGGCGTTCAAGCCTTTGCTGCCCTTCGGGGAAAGAACAGTGGCGGAGGCTTGCGTCGGTTCGTTGATGGATGGAGGCGTGGGGACAATCGTGGTGGTCCTCGGCACGCGTGCGGAAGAGTTGAGAGAACGGCTGGCACATCTTCCCGTTCGCTTTGCCTTCAACGCGGACGCGTCCAGTGAGATGGCTGTCTCCATCGCTCGCGGCATCGAGCAGGTTCCGGCGGAGGCGTGGGCGGTCTTGATAGCGCTCTGCGACCAACCGGCGGTCCCGTCTGATGTCATACGCCTTTTGATAGCGGAGCGCGAGCGGACGGGAGCGCGGCTCATCGTGCCGGAGTATGGCGGGCGCGGAGGACATCCGGTCTTGCTCGACGGAGGGTTTCGTGAGGAGTTGCTGATGCTGGACCAGGAAAGGGGCCTGCGCGCACTCTTTGACGCTCACAGGCGCGAAGTCCTGCGCGTGCCCGTCTCATCGCCGTTCGTTGCGCGTGATATGGACACATGGGATGATTACCGCGCGTTGTATCTGGAAGTGTTCGGCGCTCAGCCGCCCGTCGGGCAGCCGTGAAGGGCAAAAAGCTCTGGCGACTCTGTAAACTCGAATCCAACCGAATGCATCGCAGGCTCATCTAAACGTTCGCTTGAGTTATTCTCGTTTGAGAAACTCAAGCGCGCCTGGCCTGTCAAGAGACCGGCGGAGGGCTTTTTGGCGGGGACGCCGCAAAGGAGAAAGAGCATGTCTTCAAAGAGTCGCTGGTTTATCATAGCCGCGACCATTTCAATTTTATGCGCCTTCGGGACGGCTGGTCTCGCTCAACACAGAAACTCTGCGAAGGGGCCTGTGGAGTTTTCGCTCAAGTCCATTGATGGGCCAGCGGTGACGGCTGAGAGCGTGCGCGGCGAAGTGGTCGTGCTGGCCTTCGGCGCATCATGGCTGCCGCTTTCTCGTCAACAGTTGGAGAGCCTCAAAAAGTTCGCGGATGATTACAGCGGGCGCGGCGTCGCCGTCTACTGGGTGAGCACGGATTCGGAATCTTCCGGCTCGCGCAACTACGCTTCGGACGACCAACTGCGCGCGCTGGCGAGCAAGTATAAAGTCACCATCCTGCGCGATCCTGACGGCGCGCTCTCCAAGCGTGTCGGCGTGGACCAGCTTCCGGCCTTTGTCATTCTAGACAAGCAGGGAAACCTCTACGCCAACATCGGCGGCTTCGACCCCAACACCAACCTGACGGACCAACTCGAACCCCGGCTCAAACCAATTCTCTAAAGACAGAGGCTGGAGGCTGGAGGCTAGAGACTAGTAAAAGACAACTGTTCTTTCCTAGCCTCCAGCCTCTAGTCTCTCTTCTTCATCTCCCGCGCCAGCCTGTAGACGAGTTGGATGGGGAGGCCGACGACGTTCCAGTATTCGCCGCGAATCGCTTCTATGAAGAGCGAGGCGCGGCCCTGCACGGCGTACGCGCCCGCCTTGCCCAGAGGCTCTCCGCTCGCCACGTACCAGTTGATTTCCGCGTCCGACAGTTCAGCAAAGCGCACTTCCGTCCTCGCATGAGAGACCAGGCGGCGCGACGCTTCGCCCGCACGCACCAGCGCCACGCCCGTCAAGACCTCGTGCCATCTGCCGCTCAAGCGACGCAGCATGCGCCGCGCGTCCTCTTCATCGAGCGGTTTTTCGAGCACGTCTTCTTCGACCACCACAGTCGTGTCCGCGCCGAGCACCAGCCGCGCAGGGTAACGCGCTGCTGCCGCTTCCGCCTTCTCGCGCGCCAGCCGTTCGACATAAGCGACGGCGTTTTCGCCAGCCGCGCGTTCTTCCCTGATGTTGGCCGGAGAGACTTCAAAGGGCCAGCCCACCGCGCGCAAAATTTCCGCACGACGAGGGCTGGACGAAGCCAGCACTAATCTTTCCCTGTCGTCAAAGATGTCCTCCGATGTGGCGCTAGACGCTTGTGGCTCGCTCATATAATCCTTTACACTCTCAACTCGATTTCGGATTTTGCATTTCGGATTTTAGATTGACAGAAGACAATTAGCCAGTCTCCCTTTCATTCTCCAATCCGCGATTCACAATTCGCAATTCAAATTTTATGGAAGACTTAATGAGAGCATTGCCAAGGCTGTTGCGCGCGGCTGGCGAGACTGAAGAAGTCATGGAGGCCGCCGCGATGGTCGCCTGGAGACGCGTCGCGGGCGAGGCCCTATGCGAACAGACCGTGCCCTTTCGTCTCTATCGCAAAACTCTCATCATCTCCGTGACGGACCAGACCTGGCAGAAGCAACTCGAAAAGATGAGCGGGCAACTGCTCTTCCGCCTCAACTCTTTACTGGGCCAGGCGGTGGTCACATACATCGAATTTCGGATAGACCCGAAGACCGTTCGCGCCGCGCGCAAGGCCCGTCACAGCGCAGCCGACAGGGAGGATCAGGAACGCCGCGCGCTTGAACTGGCATCCGGCGAACTGCTCGCGGCAGCCGGTGCGATTAAAGACGACGACTTACGCCGCCGCTTCCTTCTCGCCGCAGGCAGTTGCCTCGACCGCCGCAAGAATGAATGAATCAGTTTTGAGTTTTTATTGCTGTTTACAATTGAGAGCGACTCATGCCAGTCCCGCCTGCTTAAGCTGGGCGGGTCATTGCTGAGATGAGAACCCGCCCAGCTTAAGCAGGCGGGACTGACATGAACACTTTGACTGATTGCTGATAATCGAACTCTGAAAACCGTCATGCCTATCACAGAATCGGACATCGCAAAGATAGCGCAACTCGCGCACCTGGAAATCACGGATGAGGAACTGCACGCGTACACGCCGCAGATAGCGGAAATCATCGCCTACGTCGAACAACTCAAAGAGCTTGATACGAGCCGGGTCGAGGCGGCGACGGGCGGCCTCACGCCAGAGGGCGAGCGCACAGATTCATCGCGTGAAGACGTGACGCGCCCCTCGCTCGGACAGCAACTCGCGCTGGACCAGGCCCCCGACGCCGCGTCAGGCCATTTCCGCGTCCCGAAAGTGCTCTCGTAGTTTTCAGAAAAAGACGACTTGCTTCTTTCTGAAAACTCAAAACTCAAAGCTTTGCTTGAACTGAAAACCGAAAACTCAAAACTGTAAACTGTTTTATGACTCTTTTTGTTAATGACATCGAACAACTGCGCGGGCGCATGGCGCGGGGCGAGATGACGGCGCGTGCGGTCGCGGAATATTCGGTTGACGCCGCTGAACGATTGAACGAGACGCTCGGCGCGTTTCTTCAGATTGACCGCGCGGGCGCTCTCAGGCGTGCCGAAGAGATAGACTCTGCGCTGGCACAGGATGTCAAAGAATCGCCGTTGGCGCTGGCGGGCGTGCCCGTCGCCATCAAGGACAACATCTGCGTGAAGGGGCTGCAAGCATCCTGCGGCTCGCGTATTCTGGACCAGTATCATCCGCCATACAACGCGACCGTCATCGAACGCCTGCAAGCAGCCGGAGCGATCATCATCGGTAAGACCAACTGCGATGAGTTTGCGATGGGGTCGTCCAACGAGAACTCCGCTTTTGGACCAGTCAGAAATCCCTGGGACCTTGAGCGAGTGCCCGGCGGCTCTTCCGGCGGCTCTGCGGCGGCGGTGGCGGCTGGCATCGTGCCCGCCGCGCTGGGGTCTGAGACGGGCGGCTCCGTGCGTCAACCGGCGGCGCTCTGCGGCATCGCCGGTCTCAAGCCGACGTATGGGCGTCTCTCTCGTTATGGTCTGGTGGCCTTCGCCTCGTCGCTCGACAACGTGGCCGTCTTCGGACGCACGAGCCGCGACGTGGCGGCGATGCTGGGCGTCATGGCCGGGCGCGATGAGAACGATGCGACATCTGCGGATGTGCCCGTGCCGGATTACGTGGCGGCGCTCACGAAAGATGTGAAGGGCATGCGTCTGGGAGTGCCGCGCGCGTTGCTGGGCGATGGATTGGACCAGGATGTGCGCGAGGCAGTCTTGAACGCCATTGAAGCTTATAGAGAGATGGGCGCGTTGATTGTAGAGATAGAGTTGCCGCACTCCAAGTATTCCATCGCTACTTATTACATCATCGCGACCGCCGAAGCGTCGTCAAATCTCGCGCGCTTTGACGGCGTGCGTTACGGGTTTCGCGCGGAGGAGGCGAAGACGCTGCGCGAGATGTACACGCGCACGCGCGACGAGGGTTTCGGAGCGGAAGTCAAACGCCGCATCATGCTGGGAACTTACGTGCTCTCGTCCGGCTATTACGAGGCATATTATCGCAAGGCCCAGCAGGTCCGCACGCTGCTCAGGGAAGACTACCGGCTGGCCTTCTCGAAGTGCGACGCCATCGCGATGCCGACCACGCCGACGCCCGCCTTCATGCTCGGAGAGAAGGTTGACGACCCGCTTTCGATGTACCTCAACGACATCTACACCTGCACGGCGAACCTGGTGGGCAACCCAGGCATTTCCATTCCCTGCGGCCTCTCTACGGAAGGCTTGCCGATAGGCTTACAACTGCTGGGGCCACACTGGTCCGAAGCCTCGCTCCTACGTCTGGCAGATGCCTACGAACAAACTCATCCCTTGAGCACGCGCCCGCGCATACACGCTGCCAACGCTTAGAGCGATTTTTGTTTGAGAGTGTGTGAAGAGCGCGAAAGATTTAAACGCAAAGACCGCAAAGTGTGCCAAGGGATGTCGGAAGGGTCGGAGCAAACCCTTTAACCTGATCCACGTCAGTGGATACATATGAGAGCCGGGGCAGCGCCCCGGTCTGCTCGCGTCAACATCATTCGACCCTGAAGGGGTCGCACACTCAAGGTTGAAATGCGACCCTTACAGGGTCGGTTTCTATTCTGGACCAGTCACCGTGGGCGACGCTCTACGAGCTTGCCCCCGGCTCTCACAGGTTGCCCTTTCAGGGCACAGACGGCTTTTCAGAGAGCCTCTAAATACTTCTCTCCCTCTCTGCGACCTTTGCGTTTAAATCTTCCGCACTGGCGGGTGAAATCCCTTAACCGATAAGGCTGTTGGTCAGACAGGATTCAAAATTCACAGCGTAACCCTTGATGAGAGTGGCCTTGTCTGTGCCGTTGATAATTCTTCTGGCATTGATGTAATCGCAGGTTGTCCCGTTGATGTAATCGTTTAATTTCTTCGTGGTGAAACTCCCCATGCGCATCCCGTAGGACATAATGCGATAGGCAATATCAGGGTGCAGGGCGTGGTCCGGGTAGGCTATCAAATCATCTGAGCCGGTGAGCGCGAGCGCCGCACTCATTTTCTGGTAGTTGACCCTTCCCGTCAATTGCACATAGCCGCGCCCGCGATAAAGATAGCCATCGCCGGGGACCGTGTTGCCGAGGTTCTTGCCAATGCGCGTGCCCGCGTCATACTTATTGAAATAAGATTTCCCTCCATACTCCGTGATCGGCTGGTACTTGTCCGCGCATTCATGCTTGACGGTGGCGAACATGTAAGCGGCCCAACGGATGTCCGTCATGTCGCTGTCCGCCTCCACATACGTGAGAATATTATCTATCCCCGAGACCTGTATTTGATTGAGCTTCCCATAAATCTCTCTGTACGCGTTGAAGAACGTCGTGTGATTGAATTTCATCGAGTCGCCTCCTAAGAAGTATTAGTACAATTGCACAGTGAGGTTACAGAATTTGGTCCAAAAATAAAGTGCCCAGGTTGCGCGCACGCGCGCGTCCCAACTCGCTCATGTTGATGAGAGAGTCGAGCCACGGATTAGCGTTCGCGCGTTGGCGCATCCCTATCGGGAATCAGATCGCCTGTGAAGATTTCGACGACACCCTTGGCCGTGCCGACGAGCGGCGTGACATCCAGCCCGACGTGAATCGCGCCGGGTATCAACCCCTTCTTTTTAATCTCGTAGCCCGCCAGCCCGACCGCGAACACTGAGCCGACTATGGGAATCGGTTTAATCAGACGCTTGGCTAAGCCCCAACCGCCCACGCGTAACATTCTTCGCTTCAGACTCGCCGCCATAGATTTCCTTTCAAACTCAACTTGAGGTGGGCCGCCAGCGCGCTTCCGCCTTCGCCCGGCGCAACCCACGTTCAATGCCCGATGCGTATCTTTGAATTGACCTGATAGTATTTAGCCCACCGTCATTATTGGTCCAACATTCATTGTACTGGCGAGTGGTCTCTTATGCCAGTGGCTTCGCGTATAATCGCGGGCAGCTTTTTTGTTTGAGCACTGGCGAGGAGCAAAACTCAGATTGTCTTTTCTGACTTTGCAGAATATCTCTAAACGCTACGGCGAGACGAGCGCCGTCGCGGACGTTTCCCTCTCGGTCGAGCGCGGCGAATTCTTCGGGCTGCTCGGTGCTTCCGGCTGCGGCAAGACGACGACCCTGCGCATCATCGCGGGCCTCGAAACACCGGACCGTGGCATCATCGAATTCGATGGACGCGACATCACTCGCTCGACGCCGGAGCGGCGCGGCTTCGGCATGGTCTTTCAAAACTACGCGCTTTTTCCTCATCTCAACGTTTACGAAAACGTCGCCTTCGGTTTGCGCGCGCGCCATCGCCCGAAGGCCGAAGTGTCCGAGCGCGTTGCGGGTGCGCTCGCGCTGGTCCAGCTTCCGGGCTATCAAGCGAGACGTGTTGGAGAACTTTCGGGCGGGCAGCAACAGCGCGTGGCGATTGCCCGCGCCATCGCCATAGAGCCTGCGTTGCTGCTCTTCGACGAGCCGCTTTCAAATCTGGATGTGGCCTTAAGAGAAGGGACGCGCGGCGAGTTGCGCGAACTGGTGGCACGCCTCGGACTCACAGCCGTCTACGTGACGCACGACCAGGAGGAAGCTTACGCTCTCTGTGACCGCATCAGCGTGATGGACGCGGGCCGCATCCTGCAAACGGGAACGCCGCGCGAAATCTACGAGCGCCCGGCGCAACTCGCGGTCGCGCGTTTCCTCGGACGCAACAACCTGATCGGCGTCATGCGCCTCAGCGCGATGCATGACTCGCTCGCAAAATTCAAAACGCTCGAAGGCGGCCACACCCTCACGGCACACGCGCAGGGCGATGCGCTGGCCCCCATCAATCAACCCTGCACGCTGGCGATACGTCCTGAACATGTCCACCTCAACGATGTTGAAGCGAGCGGCGAGAACGTCTTGCACGCGCGCGTTCGTGAAATCAACTTCGCGGGTGCGACCACGACCGTCAGGCTCGACGCTGACGGTCTCCAACTTGAAGCGCTCCTTCTCAGCCCTGACGGCCTCAAAGCGGGCGACGCCTGCACCGTCACGCTCCCCACATCACGCATCATCATCCTGCGGAGTGAAAAGCAAGTGGGAAGGATGAAGACGCGCAGGTAGTGGTTCAATTTGATCTTGAGCGAATGTGTCATTGAGATTCACCACCGCAGACACAGAGCGCACAGAGGACGCAGAGAGATAAGCATTCAACTCTCTGTGCTGACTCTGCGCTCTCTGTGTCTGCGGTGGTGAACGCTGCTTTCATACTCTCTCAAGCCAAATTGAACCACGACTGAGGCGCGAGATTGCGGGGCGCAAATAATCGGCGTTGATTCACACGGGCAAAGGTGTGTGAGAACCTTTTGGGACGAATCGTCGTTCGTTAAACTATGACTCCCGAACAACTCTTCAGCATTTGTAACTCTGTAGTCCTGCCCGGCTGGCTGCTCTTAATCTTGGCGCCGGGATGGCGTCGGAGGCTTCGCGGCGCTCTATCTGGCGGTCACGGCTCTTTTGTTCTGGCAGGCGATGAGCGGAAGGCCCCTGCTGCCCTTCGGGTGATTACCTCTCATAACCTTCGGGTGATTCCGTTTAACTTTCATTCTTCCAGTTTGGCGCGGGCGCGTTGGAGGAAAATCTTAACCATCCCGGTCACATACTTTTGCATCTCCGCGCTGATGCGGCCTTCGCCGACGAAGCCCGCCATGATGTGCAACTCTTTGGCTTGCTGGCGACGCATCTCTACGCGCAACGCGATGCGCGAGAGAGTCCGCGCGCCGCGCTCTTCAAACTCCACCATGTAGCGCAGAAAATTACTCTTCTCGCCGGGCACGGGAGACCATTCGATAAGTCCCGGCTGGTCTTCCGTCTGGGCCAGTGGAAAGGCCGCGCGCATTGAGCCGAGCAAAGGGACATCCGCGCTCACGGTCCACAGCTTCCCGCCGCCCGCCTGGCTCTTGATGCTCTCGATGCCCGGCATCAACTCGACAAAATTGCGCAACTCCGCGAAGAATTCTCGCGCCCGCTCCAGACTTGTTTTCAGTTCCACTTGCTCGCTGTAATCTGCCTTAATCGTAAACACTCAATCACCTCTATCGGAGTCAGGAGTCTCGGAGTCAGGAGTCATGAGTCAAAACAAGAACTCGCCTTTGGCTTTTGACTCATGACTCCTGACTATTTTTAGAATGCCGTGGGGAATAAAAATGAGTTGAAGAAGAGCCTTGTCGTGGCACGCCAGAAGCCGCGAAAGTTGGGGTCTTCGGCGAAGAGGACGACGTGTCCGCGCCCCGTTGGTTCTTCATAAAGATAGGTCGTGCCACGCAAAAGT
>DASYML010000242.1:0-18579 GCA_036009045.1 Pyrinomonadaceae bacterium | reverse complement strand
CGGGCGGGTCCTCAACCTTGAAGACCCGCCCGGCTTAAGCAGGCGATACTGACTGCCTCATCGCACGTCCTCTCTTGCTGCTGCAACTAGCTTTAAGAATCCTTCATCTTCCCTGCGAACTTTTTACAGCGTTCTTCCTGTAAACGCTCGCGCGGGATACACATGACCATCCAGGCTCTCGCGCCGCCCGCGTTAACTTCATCGCCCGAATCCAGGTCCAGTATTAAATAATTGAGGTCCTTGAAAAGTTCTATCGCAAGCTCTGCGCGAGTCTTGCCGTAAGCGCCGTCGTCCGCCCACGCGCTCAATTCAGAGATGACGAGCGGGCGCTCTTCTCTCAAGACGCGACTGCCGCCGCAGAGGACTTCGTACTCGCCGCCTTCTATATCCAGCTTGACGACATCCGGCGGCTGTAACGCGAGCGCCTCCGCATCGAGCGTCTCGGTCTTGACCGGCATCAGAAATTCTTTGCCCGCGCCGAAGAGCGTCTCGCCGTAGGTCGGCCCTTTGCCAAGATGGCCCGTCGCGCCCGTCGTTGGGTCGCGGCTGAAGACGGAGACCTCCTGCGCTCTCCCCATCGCCACTTCTCGGACGGTCGCGTTCGCGCAGTTGTTCAATTCCAGATTACGCTTGAGCAGTAAGATATTATCCGGGTCAGGCTCGAAGCAGATAACCTTCCCCCCTGGGCCAACCCAGCGCGAAAAGAGCACTGAGTAGAAACCTATGTTGGCCCCCACGTCAAAGACCGTATCGCCGGGAATGATGCAACTGCGTAGAGCTTTAACATACGCCGATTCGTAAGCCTTCGCGCCGCGCGTGACGAGTCCCAGATGCTGGCGCAGCCTGACTTGCAGCGCGACGCCCGGCTCCGCGTGCGAAATACGCAACCTGATATTCGGGACCAGAGGACGCAGCAATTGATTCAAAGACTTATTCATGCGCGCGTCCCCTGATCACCGGCGACTCTGGAATCTGGTCCAATTCTTTGTGTTCGGAGTCGTCCCTCAAACGCGCGTTCAAAATCCTGATTGCCAGCAGGCTCTCGCAGACGGCGCGCTCGTAGGCATAGCGCGCGGCTGCCGCTCCGCGAAATGGACCGCCCGCGCGCAGGTACGCCAGCAACGCCATGACCGGCGGCATGATGGCGAAACGACGTAAGTGATCGCGCCAGCGCGTGCCTCCGTTCGCCAGTATCTCTTCGTTGAGCACCTGGTAAGCCAGTTGGGATGAGACCCAGCGTTCGAGCGGCTTTCGATCATCGTGAATCAGGCGAGTGCGGAAATTATATATTGGACCATTAACCGAAAAGACCTGCGTATGGCCCAACTGCGCGACCTCGACAGCGCTTCTTTTAAAGACCCTGAACTGCGCCGGGTAAACGGAACCCGAAAGAGGATGCCCGTAAAAGCTGTAGGTGAAAGAGACCAGCCCCCCGGCCCATTTTCCGGGCATGAATTCCCGGTCCAATTCTTCGACAAATCGCGCGGGGACTTCATAATCAGCATCCAGTGAGAGTATGTATTCGGTCTCGATGCCCGTCTCATGAATCCCGTATTCCCACTGCGTTTTGTGATTATCAAAGGCCCTCGTCCGCCACACCACGTTATCGTAGCCGTGCGCGATTTGCTCCGTCTTATCGTTCGAGCCGGAATCCAGCACGACGACCCTCTTGGCCCAACGGAGCGCATTCAAAGTCCGCTCAATATTCGGCTCTTCGTTATAGGTCAGGATGAGCGGCGTAATATCAAGCTCAGACCGCATACTCATAAAAAATCCTTTGAAAAATCGCCAGCAAAATTTGTTGACAGGTCAATTTAATCCTGAGTGTCCGGGACATTGTGATTCACCACAGAGGCCCAGAGCGCACAGAGGCTTGAATGCTTATCTCTGTGCTGACTCTGTGTCCTCTGTGTCTGCGGTGGTGAACGCCTCTCTCATATTCGCTCAAGATTAACTTAACCACTAACCAACTTTATTGGCCCAATTCTTTCGACGTTGATGATAAAAGAAATTCCTTGATAGTTTGCACGACATATTCCTGCTGTCGTAGCGTCAGTTCCGGGTAGATGGGCAGGGCCAGCGTCTCCCCTGCCATCATCTCGCTGACGGGGAAATCTCCCTCGCCGTAGCCAAGTTCCGTAAAACATTCCTGCCTGTGCAGCGGGACCGGGTAATAAATCTCTGTCCCAATCTGGCGCTCTGTCAGAAAGGCTCTCAACGCGTCGCGTCCTCTGGTGCCGATGACGAAATAATTATACGTGTGCCGCCGTTCCGACGCTTCTACCGGCAGGCGGATTCCCTCTCTCATATCAGACGCAACAATGCCAGCCTCCATAAACAGTCTCTTGTAGCTCGCGGCATGGCGCTGTCTTGCGCCAATCCATTCATCAAGGTGTCGGAGTTTGACGCGGAGGACAGCGGCCTGTATCGCGTCCAGCCTGAAATTTCCGCCGACCACCTTGTGATAATACTTGGGCCTGTCTCCATGATTCCTCAACAGGCGCACGCGCTCCGCCAACTCCGCGTTATTTGTCGTGACCATCCCGCCGTCGCCGAAGCCTCCGAGATTCTTCGAGGGAAAAAAGCTGAAGCAGCCGATGTCGCCGATGGAGCCTGCGCGTCGCCCCTTGTATTCCGCGCCAATCGCCTGCGCCGCGTCTTCTATGACGGGTATCTTGTGACGCCGCGCGACATCCATTACCTGGTCCATTTCCGCCATCTGCCCGTAGAGATGAACGGGAACCAACGCGCGCGTGCGCTGCGTTATCGCCGCCTCGAATTTCTCCGGCGAGATGTTGTAAGTGTCAGGGTCAATATCTACGAAGACGGGCGTTGCTCCGAGGCGCACAACGCAACCCGCCGTCGCAAAAAAGCTGTAAGCCGGAGTGATAACCTCATCGCCCGCTTTGATGCCGAGCGCCATCAGCGCGACCAGCAGCGCGTCCGTCCCGGACGAGACGCCTACGCCATACCTGCAATGCGAATAACCCGCGACCTCTTCCTCTAGGGCTTCGACTTCTGGACCTAAAATAAATTTCTGCGATTCGACGACGCGATCCAGCGCCTCGCGCACCTCTTCACGAATCGCCGCATACTGTCCCTTCAGGTCCAGCAAAGGAACCGGGATCACCTGTGTGCCTCTCAATATCACTCGCACCTCACTCCGTCAGTTTGGTCCTCGCGTACGCTTATAGCGCTTTGCAGATGAAGGCGACCCTCTTCCTGGCGTCTTCGTCTTTGCGCCTTGGCGTGAGATTCTTTCTTGCTCATTAAAGCAAGTATTAAGGCCATCACGGATAAGCTCACGCCAAGGCGCAAAGGCGCAAAGAACAGAGTCGCATCCATTTGCAAGGGGTTATAATAGTCCAACAGTCTTCAAAGCGCAGAAGCTTCCCTGCTTGGCTTTGAGAATATTGTAAGTTACCATTTTCTTCAGTTCAGACATACACGCTACACGGTCTCTAAAGCGACATCAACTTATGGATTCATCGTTCGCGCAGCAAGTTCACTGCCCCGTCTGTCAAAGTCTCTGCCCTGACCCGCCCCTCTATCAATATAGAGTGCCGGAGGCTGCCGCGCATTTTTGTCCGAGCACGCGCGACGCAGAGCGCAATAGCCGCCTGCAAGCCTGCATCCGCCGTTTGTGGCAGGGAGAAGAGTGCTCTATCCTGCGCTGCCGCGAATGTGGTTTCGCCTTCGGCCATCCCTTCGTCGGCGGTGATGAAGAATTCTACAGTATCCTGCATGAGCAGAAGGGCTATCCGGCATGGCGCTGGGATTATGATGTCGCGCTCGACGCGGCGCTCAAGGCGCAGGACGACGGCGGACGCCTTCTGGAAATCGGCGCGGGCGTCGGCAATTTTCTCAAAAGGCTGGACCAGAAATGGCAACGCTTCGCCGTCGAAGCCAGCGAGTCGAATCGTGCGGAACTCGAAGGGGCCGGAATCAAAGTCTTCCGCGATCTCTCTGCGGCTGTCCTGACCGAAGCCGGTTCATTCAAGGTCATCGTTCTCTTCCAGGTGCTTGAGCACATCGCGGAGTTCAAATCGGTGCTGGTCCAATGTCGCAGACTACTCAGCGAAGGCGGGCAATTGGTCATTACAGTGCCGGACGGCGATGCGATGATTCGGCAGGAACGCCTCACGGGTTGTCCTGACATGCCGCCGAATCACATTAACAAGTTTACCCCGCAGAGTCTTTCGCGCGCCCTGCGTGATGCGGGGTTCGAGCCGGGTCAGGCCATTCAAGAACCGTCTTCGCTGCGTAACCTGCAAGCTTCTCTGTACATGAGAGTGACGACCGATGCCACGCAAAAACATTCTCTCGCGGCTCAGGTCTACCGCATCAGGAATAAACGCCTGCGTCAGCCATTTCTGGTCCTGCTCGGAGTGCCCGCGTTGCTGCGTCTGCTCCCGCACGTCTGGCAGCTACAGGCGGGAGGCGCTTTCGCCATCACGGCCCGTCCCGTTTGAATCACACGCGACGCGATGTTGGACCAGCGATTGATAGAGTCTTTCTAAATCAAGCGCGATTTCGCACCATGTGTAACGACGCGCGAACTCCTGCCCGGCAAGCCCGCGACGGACGCGCTCATCTTCATGGCCCAAAGCATCCGCCAGTTGCTCTTGCAGCGCGACGCTTTCCAGCGGAACAATCCAGCCGACACCAGCCGCCTCTATCTCAGGCGCGAGGTTGACGTATGAACTGATGAGTACAGGGACGCCGCAGGCTAAGGCTTCCATGACGCAGAGGCCGAAGTTTTCATGATGCGAAGGCAACGCGAGCAGCGACGCGTTCTGAAGAGCCGAAGACTTCTTGATGCCTTCGAGCCAGCCTGGGAACAGCACGCGATCATGCCCGCCATCCTGTTGGACCGTGCGTCTCAAAGACTCCACGTAATTCTCCGGTCCTTCGCCCGCCAGGACCAGCTTCCATTCTCCGAACTGCCCATCTTTGGTCAGGTCCAGAAAAGCCTTGAGCAGCAGGTCAACTCCCTTTTTCGGATGGAGACGCGAGAGCAACAGGACATAAGGATTGCTTCTGAGCAAGGGATGTTGCTCGCGGAAGGCGCGCGCCGCTTCGGCATCCGGCAGAGGCTCCATCTCGACTCCCAGAGGAATGACGACGCCTCGTTTTAGTTTCAAAGAACTCTCTGCGGACTCCATCTCAGGCTTCGCGGTGTAATGAATCGCCGCTGCTCCGCGCAGCATCTTCCTGGCGGCCAGATGCCAGAAGATTCTTTTGCGAAAAGGTTTTTGGCCCATGCTCCAGGGGTCCAGCATTCCCAGCGGGCGGATTATGTAGGGCACGCCGTGGCGACGACACGCGCTGGCGGCCACCAGGCATGGATGCGAGAAGACCCCGTGGATATGAACCACGTCGTAAGCCTTGACATTCTCACCAAGCCAGCGTGACATCGGACCGGAATACTTGAAAGCCTCGCTCCACTGGTGCGCGAAAAAGATGGCGGGCACTCCCTTGTAGGTCGTGGGTTGGCCCAACTCAACTTCCAACTCTTTTTCTATGTCCGCGTCCGTCGAGGCGACGAGAATATCCAGCCCACGCTTTTGCAGCGCGGAGATCATTCCAATGATGGCGTGCCCAGGCCCGCCGGAACGCGCGGACATGGACGGGATAACGTGCAGAACTTTCATAGGGTCACGCCGTGAAGCTCGCACCACTCTGCGAGGACATACAAGGCCCACGGCCTGGACCAGCCGACGCGTCGCGGGTGTTCGAGAAAGCGCCGCCATGTTTCCTGCACGCGTTGCGGGCGGATGCCCATCGCCTCGAAGCGCCGTTCGTCCGTGAAGACTCTCGTGAGGTCATCGCGCAGGCGCGACTGCATCCAGTTTTCAAAAGGAAGCGTAAAGCCCATCTTCGGTCTCTGCGTAATCTCCGCAGGCAGCAGCGGTCCCAGAGCATCCTGTAGCAGCGGCTTGGCCCTGCCGCCGTTGACCTTCCATGCCCCCGGCAGTTTGAGCACGAAATCCACGACCACCGCATCCACAAAGGGCACGCGCACTTCAAGCGAGTGAGCCATGCTCATGAAATCCGTATCTCGCAATAAAGTATTGACCATGTATCCCTCAAGCTCGCATCTTGAGACGGCGTTAATCGTGTCATGCACATCGTCAACGCAAGCCAACTCCGCGACCTGCGGCGAAGCGTCGTGCAGTAATGATTGAACATCACCCCTGGCGAACAACTGCCGCGTCACATCGTAGGCGGCACGCGGGCTGCCGTCGCTCGCCATCAGTTGCCAGAATTTTTTGCGCCCGACCGAATTGCTCATCACGGATTGGCCCAACGCCGCAGCGGCCCTACGCAAAGGTCGCGGGACTCTTGCCAGGGATTGTAATTGTCGCCCTCTGTGAAAGGTGTTGTAACCGGCAAACAATTCGTCGCCACCGAGTCCTGAGAGAGCGACGGTGATGCCTGCCTGCTTGACGGCTTGAGAGACGACGAAGGTATTGATGCCGTCCATCGTCGGCTGATCTATGGCATCGAGCGCGCCCGGCAGCAGCGCGAGTAATCCATCTTCGCCGAGCGGAATCTCTCTATGCTCCGTGCCGAACTTCTCCGCGATGAGACGAGCGTGCGAGGCTTCGGAAAATTTTTGTTCCGCGAACACGACGCTGAAACTCTTGACTCTCTCTCCCGCGACGCGGCTCATCAACGCGACCAGCGCGCCGGAATCTATGCCGCCCGAAAGAAAGACGCCCAGCGGCACATCGCTGATGAGATGACGCCGGACGGAATCTTCCAGAATCTCTCGCAACTGCCTGACCGCGTCATCTCTCTTGGATGGCGGCGAAACGAGTTGGCCCATGCCCAGCGCCCGACCATAGCTCGCGCCTTCCACATCAAGACTCTGCGCGCGCGGCGTGACAGATAGATAGTGGCCCGGCAAGAGCGAGCGGACGCCCTCTATGATGGTCGCGGGCGCTTCGACAGAGCCTCTTTCAAGATAAGAAGTCAAGCCGTCCCGGCCCAATTTACGCGGGACCAGACCGCTCGCCAGCAGCGCGCGGATTTCCGAGGCGAAGATGAAGAGTTCGTCAGTTTGATAATAATAGAGCGGCTTGATGCCGAGCGGGTCGCGGGCCAGCAGGAGCCTGCCTGCGGGCGCGTCCCAGAGGGCCAGCGCGAACATGCCCCTCAATCTCTCCAACCCACTTGTGCCCCAACGCTCATAAGCCTTGAGGACCACTTCCGTGTCCGTGTGCGACTGCCACTCTCCGACCGTCTCTGAAAGTTGCTGGCGCAGGTCCAGATAATTATAGACTTCGCCGTTATAAGTAAGCGCGCAGCCCGTCGTCTGGTCCAGCATCGGCTGATGTCCCGCAGGCGAAAGATCAAGAATCGCCAGCCGCGTATTCGCCAGCCCGACCGTGACGTTCTCAACTAAGGGCGCGAACCACATTCCACGATCATCCGGCCCGCGATGATGCAACGCACGCATCATCCGTTCGAGCGCCGCAGCATCAGAACCGCGATGTTCTTCAGCATCCTTTTTGAGATGAATAATTCCGGCGATACTACACATGTTGATATTAGCGTTTAAGGAATACGGCTTTGGAGTTCGTGGAGGTTTCGATTTGAGATCATGTCAGTCCCGCCTGCTTAAGCTGGGCGGGTTTCCTGGCTCAACAACGACCCGCCCAGCTTAAGCAGGCGGGACTGACAGGCTCCCGCCTGTTTCAACCTATTGAGCCTGAACCTGGCTTAAAAAACTTATGAGCCTTTTGCGGAAAGGGTCGAACGTATAATTTTCTTCAACTCGTCGTCGCCCCGCCTCGCCCATCCGCTTGCATAATTCCCTGTCAAGAAGCAGGCGGATGATACGATCAGCCAGCGCGTTGATGTCTCCATGCTCGACGAGAAATCCCGTCTCGTTATCAATAATGACTTCGGGCGTCCCGCCATGATTCCCGCCTATGACGGGCTTCTCGAAAGCCATCGCTTCGAGGAAAACTATCCCGAAACCCTCCTGGCGGCTGGGCATCAAAAAAACATCGCAACGTTTATAAAATCCTATCAGTTCCTCATCGCTGACGACTCCCGTAAAAATCACGCGGTCAGACAGGTCATTCTTTTTCACTAAATCTTCCAAACGCTTTCTGTCATCACCGTCGCCCACTATCATGTAGACCGTCTCCGGCGCTTCTCTGACAACTCTGGGCAGCGAAAGAATGACCTCGTCCAGACCCTTCAGGCGCTCGGAGGCTGCGAGTCTCCCCACCGTGAGCAAGACCTGACGCGAATCTGCATCCGGCGGCGCGGCGTGCCCGTTGGCCTTCAATAAGTCTTCTCTGATGATGCATGGAATGACGGCGATTTTATTCGGGTTGACGCCCTGCATCTTGACCATCTTCTGCGCCGTAAAATCGCTGATGGAGGTCAGAGCATGTGCGGACTTGAGACCCAGACGGTTCAGCCTCGGCAGAGGGTTCCACACCTCTACGCCATAAGCGGTGACGACATAACGCAGACGAGGGTTGAGAGATTTACACAGCAGCCCCAGCGGGGCGAAATTCGGATGGGCTATATAGACGAGACGGGTCTTAAAAATGTTGGATAAGACGGCCCGAATAAAGCTTCCCTTCTTCCGCCCGAAGCCTCTCACCTTAAAGCGGCAACCGGCCACTTCCATCTGATGAATCCCGACCGGATCATTCAAGCTCAAGAGATAACAGGGTTGGCCCAAGTTATCCGCCATCTCTTGAAGGACCGCGCAGACATCCTGACTTATGCGTTGAATGCCACCGTTTGATAAGAGTTCTGGAAAGAGTCCTAAAATCATCTTCGCTCTCGTTGGTTCAGACGCGCTTCTGCGCCGTCACAAAGAGAAAACCTCCAACCAGCGCGAGGATTTTTTCGGCGAGAGCGTCGGGGATGACGGGCACGACAGTATATTTGACGCGACCGCTGAGGCCGCTTCCGGGTATCGGGACCAACTCGGATTTCTGGCCCAGTATTTTCACATCTTTAATCGAGAAGCCGTGTTGGCCCAGCATTTTTGTGAATTCGGACCCCGTGTAAAATCTGGCGTAGTAGCCATCAGAGTAAATATTAAAGACATCCTCCGCCGAGAGGCCCTTGAAGAATTTGCCCGTCAACAAACCCATCGTCATAATGCCGAGCGCGTTGATTGAACGTTTATGATAAACCATCGAACGAAATTCCCCCCCCGGCTTTAAGATACGAAATACTTCGCTGACGATGCGCTCCGTGTGTGCCGAATGATGAATCACGCCCCACGACCACACAAAGTCAAATTCATTATCCGCAAACTCCATCTTCTCCGCGTCCATCAACCTGACATCCGACTTGAGTCCTTTGAGGGCCAGCCGTTTGCCGGTTAAATCAACCGCTCTCGGAGTCAGGTCAATGGACGTTAATCTGGCTCCGGCCTCAGCCATCAATTGGGAATGCAGGCCGAGGCCGCAGCCTATTTCAAGGACGCGCTTATCCTTCAGTTGTGCAAAAGGAATCAATCTTCCATAAGGTTGCGCGGCGCGATAAAAAGGCGAGGAAGAATAAAAACGAGAATCCACTTCGTCAAAAAATTCGCGTGTGCCTTCGGCTAAAGTGATTTTTTCACGCCAGTCATAACTCATCGGAGTTTGATTCCACCAACTCCGGTTGCGTTCCTGTATTTTATCTCCGGCGTCTAAATCTTTGATGGTCTCTGACATCTATTATCTCCGGCTATGAAACTGAAAACTTTTATCTCAACATCAAGACAGGCTGTGGCTGTCTGGCCTGGCTCGCTTGCCGTTTGAAAGTGATGATGGGCAACATCACCAGGAAAGTTAAAACGAGCGTTTGCAGAATGCCGCTGAGATAAACGGCGAGTTGCGACTCGATACTCAAAAACTGCGGGAGCAGCACGAAGCCGATGCCGTTCATCAATATTCCGGCGGCCTGGCTGAGAAAAGTGTGCTGGTAAAAATCAAAAAAGACGCCCAGCAGAAACATGATGGCGACGACCCCAATCCAACCGAAACTGATGAAACTCTCTGCCAGTATGCCGACGGCAATCCCCACCGTGTTGAGTTGCTCCTCTGTGGTCAGGCCATAGGCGACCTGATAAAACTGGTTGGCCTCGCTGACAGAGGGCTTATCGGGCCAGAAATATCTCGGTATCCAGCTAATAAAAATATATGTGTAGAGACGCCCGTACTGGTAGGGCACGACCATTGGAGTCATCTCCATCACGTTGGCGGTCTGGGTTAAGAGGGCGACTCTTGAGACGCTCGGATAGGTGACGCTCCTGATGGCCTGTCCCGACGGGTCGCTCAAAGCCTCTCCCCATTTGCTGACGGAGGCGTTAATCCAGAAATCAATTTTTTCAATATTTCCCGCGTTGGTCTGCGAGACCCAGTAGGTCTTGCGAAACTCTTCCTTGCCGACCTGAAAGAAAAGAATGGCGACGATGGCGACCGTCACAATCAAAGCCGGGATTTTTTTGCGCTCCGCGAGATAGATGGCCGCGCAAATAATAATCACCCCGACGAACATCCCCAGCCAGCCGGAAGAGATGGCGGTCATAAAGCGTATGAGCAGGTAGAACGCCACCAGCAGTTTATCGAACCGCGTGGCTTCTCCGCGCAGGTAAGCCCTGAAGAGAATGGCGAAAGCGATGGCGGGGATGATGCCCACCGCCGTCAGGATAATCTGCCGCCCGCCTTCTCCCAGCGCGTAGGGAGAAACACCGAAGATACTGAGCAGAGCGCCAAAGCCCAGCACGCACCTGATATAGTTCAAGCGCCCCTGATTGATTTGAATGTAAGGCAATTTGCGCGGGACCATCTTCCGCCCTAAACCCGCCCTTAAGCCTAAGAGGAGCGAGAAGACTCCCAGCAGGACCATCACCATTGACCAGGTCACGGCTTCGGATGAGACGATTCGGTTATTATTATCGGCCTGCAACACATCACGGTCTCCCCAAAAGAGCGGGAAGGCATAATAGAGCCAGTAAATAATCGTAATCATGGCGAGAAGCGGCAACCCGCCGCGTCCCTCCTCGCGCCATTTGTAGTAAGCATGGATGGGCAGCATCAACAATATCAGGGCACAGAAAAATTGCGGCGGCGTGATGTCGTTCTCGCTGGTCAGGGCCAGAAAGACTGTGAAGAATACCGATGGCAGGACGATCAAAGCCAGCAGCAGATAATTTACGCCGTTCGATTTAGCCGTCACGCTCATCTTTTCTCAACGCACAGCGCCTCAACCGCACTGAGCACTCCTTCCACCGCGACTTCCACCGAATTCCTGTGAGCCATCTTCCGCGCCCCTTCGCCCATCGCTTCGAGGCGCGCACGGTCCTTCGCATAAAGAGCGAGCAACCCGGCCAACTCAACCACATCACCGACGGCAAAGATGTCTCCCGTTTCCCCTTTGACAATCATATCCGGCCCGCACCCGACCCCGTCGCTGACGATGCAGGGGCGGCCACAGGCCATCGCCTCGTTGACCACCAAGCCCCATGTCTCGGACGCGCTCGCCAGCACCAGCGCATCACAGGCCACATAAGCGCGAGTTATCTCTGACTGGTTGAGAAACCCCGTGAATTTGACCGGCACATTATGCTGCCGCGAGTATTCCTCACAGGCTCCGCGCAAAGGACCATCACCGACCATCAGTCCCATCACGGAACGGTCCCGCGCTGCCGCTTGTTCAATGGCCCGCACAAAATCCATCGGTCGCTTCACCTCTAAAAACTTTCCCGCGAACAGGAAGACCGCAGCTTCTTCATCCAATCCCCACTCGCGGCGAATCTCATCACGCTCCGTCTTCAAACTGACGGACTCGCGCGCGAAAAACTGGTCGTCTATCACATGCGGCACGAGAAAGACCCTGTCCGGGCGCGCGCCGTAATGCAGATAATATTCTCTGGACCATTTGCCGACCGCCAGGCACGCATCCAACTTCGGGATGAACCAACGATAATAAGGCCACTTCAAAATCTTCTTCAAAGGGTCTCGTTGATTATAAAGGGTGGAGTCACCGCGCGCCATGACAGGCGTCTTAGTTTGCCAGCAAGCGCGAAAAGTTTGCCAGGCGCTTTTAAAATGCCAGCCGTTGACGATGACCGCATCGTAACGCTCGCGCCGGATAATATCTTTTATTTCGGGAGTATCCAGGCCGGAAAATTCTCCGATGGTCGGACGGCTCGCGACGTTCCTGAGAAAGCTGTAAGAGTAGCCCTCAAGAAGTGGCAAGTCCCAGTCGAATTTAACCCCGAAACCTGCCGAAGCTTGTTCTTCCGCTGTCGCCTCATGACAGAAGAAAACTTCCATCTCCAAATCCGCCCGCGCCGCCAGCGCGCGAAACCAGGGGGCTTGATACTGAATGGGATGCGTCGTGATGATGGCTATGCGCTTCTGCTTCATCCGGGCAAAAATAGTCCATTGGTAAAATCCGGCAAGCCGTTCGGAGAATACAGCTTTCCCTTGCGATCAAATAAATAGCAGGCATAACCGAGCGCATCCAGATACTCCCTGACTCTCTGTCCATTATCGCCAGCCAACTCCACATAGAGAGCCTTAACCCGTTTCTCTTTCAGCAAATCTTCCGCACCCTGTAGCGAAGAGACCTCGTAGCCTTCGACATCCAGTTTCCATAAATCAACCGTCTCAATCGAACGCCTGGCTAACTCATCCGCGAGTCGAACGACCTCTACCGGCTCGCCTTCGCTCTCGGATATTTGGTCCTGACTACCATGATTATATTCATAACCCGCCTTGCGTAGATAAAGCTGGCCCGGAGATGCGCCAAGCCCGGCCCTAATTAATTCGACGGGGAGTCCCGGATGGACTCTCAGACATTCTTCAAGCCAGTCCGCCTGTTCCCTCCCCGGCTCGAACGCGAGCACACGGCCTTGCGAGAGTTCTTTGACGAGGTAAATAAGAATTTGCCCGATGTTCGCCCCGGAATCTATGACGATGCTCTCCGGCTTGAGAAAATTTCTGGCCCAGTTAATAAACTGGCTGCCTTCATACTTACCATAGACAATCCAGCGATGGCACGGGTCTGAAAGGTCCAGCTTCCAACTGATTCCGGCTCCCGTTTTGACCCAACAAATGCCGCTGGACATTAATGTTCGTCCATACAATCGCTCGCACATTCCCAGTTTGTGAGGGAAATCAAACGGCTGTAATAAACTCAAAGTCAAAGGTAGCGAAATGTTCTTCATGTGGAGCACACGAACTTCTGTCATGCGTTGATTCTCAATCGTATTGAGTAAGAGCTAAGGCTTTCAGGGCAATGCGTCAACCAGAGTTGGGACAGAGGCCACGCTGCGGTCGAACGCTCCTGCCAGCCGCGCGGCCATCGCGCGCGTCGTGTACTGCTCGAAAGCATCCCAGCGCGTCGGCGGATGATAATCGGGAGGCAGTTTAAGCAGCCGCTCCAATTGATTCGAGATTTCATCTACCTTCAAGCCCGGAGGCGATGCGGCGTTGAAGGTAATCACATCTCCGGCCAACGTCTCCCGCAGAATCTGGACCACGCTGCTTTCCTCATGGAAGACCGTCAGCAGTGGTTTGCGCGAGAGGATGTAGGGAAAGATTTTCGAGGCCGTGTAATGCGGGGCATCGGAACCAAGGATAGCCAGCGCGTGCGAATCAAGTTGGAGTTGGAGGGCATCCAGATAAGAGACGCGCCCCGGATGCTCGTCAACGTACGCGCCGACGCCCATCTCTTCCGCCATCGGTTTGAGTTGATAAAGATTCTCTAAGCCAGCGCCGTAGGTCGTCCCGACAAAGTGCAGGCGTAGACGAGAGAATAACTCCGGCGCGCGTTCCAGCCCCGCACGCAACGCGGCGAAGAGAGCGCGCATGGTCGGTTCCATGCCTTTCGGATAAGCCCCGACATAGCTGATGTGAAAGTTTCCGTCGCGCGCGGCAAAAATATTGTTGCGGCGCGGATTGTTTCGCAGGTAGTCGAAATCAACAGGCTCGCCGCCGTAAGGGATTTCCGTCGCGTGCTCTTCCGTCAGCCACGGATAGCGCACGATGACGCCGTCGGTCGTGCCCCGCGAGACGCCCACGATGTGCGAGACTTTTTTCAGGCTGAAAGGCTCGACCAATCTTGAGAGCGTATAGGCCAGCGCCCATTTACGAGGTCTCTGATCTTTCGGCAGCGACCAGTAATACTCTGTCACCCAGGGGTCTATGTAATCAATCACGTATGGAATACCGAAGCGTAAGTGGGCTAGGCGTCCGAGCACCATCGGGACAAACGGCGGCACGGGAATAAACAGCAGGTCCACCTTTTGCTTCCGGCACAACTCCCTGAGAGCGCGCCAGTGTGCCCACATGCTTCTCATCCCGATGTCACCGATGCCAATTTTGCGTGTGAGCTTGGCGGACCAGGCGGACGTGCGGATGACTTCGAGAGATGCTGGCAAGAGACGTTCGTTCTCAGGGTCTATCTTCCAATCGTAGTGGCTCGCGTCGGTCGTCAACACGATTGGTTCCCAGCCGAACTCCGGCAAGTGCTGCGCGAAATAACGCATCCTGAGCGCGGGCGGCAGACTGCTCGGAGCAAAATCCGCGCCTATCATGACCACTCTTTTCATCAGGTCGCAAGCCCTTGACCGTCTTGAATCGCACGCAGGAATTTTTCCTGCTCAACGTCCCAGCAATATTTTGCGCGTGCCGCATCCCAGGCCGCCTGCTGCGCCTCGCGCAAAGCACAACGGTCCGACAGCCATCCCCGCAACCCTTCTGCCAGGGCCGACGCAGAGCCGCCCGGATAAAGAAATCCGGCTGCGGGAAACTCCTGCAAAACTTCTCTCTGGCCGGGCGTGTCCGTGGCGGCCACAGCCAGCCCGGCCAGCAGATAGCTGAAGATTTTGTTCGTCACTGTGAGAGAGTAATTCGTATGCTCCGGGCGCTCCAATGCCAGCCCGACATCAAACTCCTGCATGGACCTGATGAGCGCATCATGGTCCAACTGCCCGTGCAACGTGAGCGAGACCTGATGCCGGAGAGCCATCGTCTCCAACCTCTCCCGATAACCCCTTGATGGATTTCCCCTGAGATGCAACTCGATGCCCGGACCTAATAACCCTGCGGCCTCAATCGCTTCCTCTATGCCTCTGCCCGGTCCAATTGTTTGACTGAACCAGTGCAATCTGAGAGTGGGATTTTCGGGACGCGTCTCCGGCGCTAACATGCCTTCGGCCAGATACAAGGGAAAGACGTTGTAAAGAACGAGGGGTGCGTCAACGGAATACTCGCGTTCCAACCAGCGCGCGATGCCATCAGAAGGAACCGAGATATAATCGCAACGCGGCAGGTAAGCTTTTTCAATCAAACGCACGATGTCCGCAGGGTCCGTCCCGGCCTCAGACAGCAAATCTTCACAATCGAAACCCAGACGGGCGGACCAGCGTTGTGCCGCAGCGGCGGCCACGGGCAGGGCCGCGTGTGCGTGCGCGATGTACCAATCCGCTCGCTCTATGGAAGCAAGGCGTGTCTGCTCAGGCAGGGCGGTCGTGTAACCGTACTCGGCCAGCTTTCGACCACCGAACTTCCCGTACATCTCGAAGGCAAGGCGACGACGACCCCTGATGAAAATTGAGCGGGACTTTCCCTTCCATCCCGCAGGGAGATAATCAACTTTCCGATGGCTCCACTTGCGCTTTGCCATCAGGCGCTCATCTTTCTGCGCCAGGTCCAATGAATAAGAGGGTGAGACGACCCGTACCTCGTGTCCGGCTTCCGCGAGCGAATCCGCCTCGCGTAAGAGTCGCGGATTGTGGCAAGGATGCGTGGTTCCTATCAGACAGATACGCACGGCATCCTATCGCTCTGAGCGGCGGCCATCGCGTGTGGCCCAGAGATTATTTTCAGAGAGCGGGCGACCCTGCGTCCACGGTTTGCCGTCCACAGATTTCAAGCTATAGCCGAGCCTTCTCAAAGTCTCTATCAGCATCTCGGATTTTTCAGAAAGCGTGTTGGAAGTCTCCAACACTTCCAGAATAATATTCTCGACCATCTCGGAGCACGCGCCGAGTCCGCTCAGTGTTTCCAGTTCGTAGCCTTCGACATCAATCTTGAGCAAGCGCACATGGCGAATCTCCTGCCCCTGCAAAATCTGGTCGAGCCGCATCATCGGGACCTGAAAGACTTGAGGCTGGTCGTTGACCGGCTCAAGACTGAGCGAGAGACGAGTCGTATCAGTCGGGTTCTGAGAATGCAAAGAGATAGTGCCGTTGCCCTCGCCCACTGCGGCGATTAAGAGGACGAGATTTTCAAATTTATTGGCACGCCAGTTGGTTAATATTTTATGGCAATTATAAGGCTGCGGCTCGATGGCGATGACTCTCCCGGTCTCGCCCACATGGCTCCGGGCCACCAGGGTATGAAAGCCTATGTGCGCGCCAACGTCCACGTACGTGTCGCCACGCTTGAGCAGTTTGCGATACAACTCCGTGGTCAAAGGCTCAATGCCTCCATCGCGCAGAATGTCCGACTGGGTCCACTCCATCGGGTCCAAATCCAGCAAGATGCCATCGCCCAGCCGCGCCGTGTGAGGCGAGAAAAAAGCCGCCCTGAATAACCCTATGAGACGAGACTTACCTTTGAAAGCGGGCAAGCGAAGAAGGCTTCTATAAAAACTCAACAACATATTCGGAAACCCGCGTTCGCCTTTAGCTTTTCCCTGCGCTCTGGAATCTTGACCTCAGGCGATATGAGAAGCTGTGTACACGCTTGGCGGCTTTCCAGCCCACGAGGCCGGTCAATAAACGTATCTTCGTGCTCCCGTCATACGCCATGTCCGAGCCGCCAAGCGTGCGGACCCTCGCCTCCGCCTCTTGCACCAACTCAGGGACGCGCGGGTAGACATCATAAATATATCTTTGAAAGAAAGACGCGCAGGCACGCCGCGTGCGCTGGCTGTCTTCTCTGGCGAGAAGTTGCCGCGTGCAACTTTCGATAGCGCGGTAAGTCGCACTCAGCATCTCACGGCTAGACTGTTTGCTCAGCGTGTTGGGAATGCCGGAGCGATAATACTCTCTGGCTTCTTCACAAAAAGAGATTCCATTGCTACTCAAGATAACGCGCGTGAAATATTCCGCATCATCTATCGGGCAACGCGTTTCATCCCAGGAGCCAGCGCGGTCGGCCACCGCTCTCGGCACGAGCCACGCGCCCGTCGCCATCATGTTGCCAGTGGTCCAGGAAGTCACGAGCCAGTCAACTGGCGAGTAGTCCTTCCATAAAGAATCAACGACGAATTTCCCGTTCGCAGGCTCATCATAGAATCTGGCCCACGCGCACGAAGCGATTCTGCCCGGCTCCTCCCGCGCCAAACGATTTATCTGCAACTCGATTTTGTCCGGGGCCAACAAGTCGTCCGCATCAAGATATTGTATGTAGTCTCCCTGCGCTTCGAGCAGCGCGCGGTTTCTCGCCGCACTCGCGCCGCTGTTTTCCTGCTTGATGACCTTCACGCCTCGCGGAGCAAAACTCCCGGCGATTTCCGGGCTGCGGTCGGATGAACCGTCGTCAACCACTATGATCTCTTTGTTCGGCCACGTCTGGTTCAAAGCCGATTCGAGGGTCTCGGAAATCCAGCGCTCAGAGTTATGGCAGGGAGTTAAAATTGAGACTAACGGAACGCTCATAGCTTACTGTCAGGCTCTAAGAGAGATTGTCTGAAAAGAGCGGACGGGAGGTCGTGCAGTCAGTACCGCCTGCGGTCGCGGGCGGGTGCTCAACCTCGCACTGACCCGCCCAGCTTAAGCAGGCGGGACTGACCTCTCTTTCTATTGCATCTTGATATTATCCCCGGAGGGGATACATATGAGAGCCGGGGGCAAGCGTCAGCGCCGCCCCGGAACCCTCGCCACCACACAATTCGACCCTGAAAGGGTCGCACCTCAACCTTGCATGTGCGACCCTTTCAGGGTCGGCTGCTATTCTGGACCAGTCACCGTGAACGACCCTGAGGCTTGCCCCCGGCTCTCACAGGTTGCCCTTTCAGGGCACAGGAGGGTTTTCAGACAGCCTCTCACAACTGCGGCCCGCATCTACATTCATTTCGCGGTCACCTTTCGCAGCACAGACCCTTTGCTCAAAACTTTTTCATACATGGCGATGACTTGCGGTTGGATGATGTTGTAATCACACCGGGCGGCGGTCAAACGCTCGTTGAGTTCCGCCGCGCCGTTGACCAGGCGATCATCCGTGAGCGCTTTTCGGATGGCCCCGGCAATAGCCTGCGGGTCTTCAGGTGGAATCAAAAAACCGTTCTGCCCGTCGTCAATCCATTCCGCCGTTGAGATAGTGTCGGACTGAACCGGGAACGCTCCCATAATCATCGCTTCGAGCATGGCATTAGGCGTCCCGTCTGTCAGCCCGCTACTGATGGCGATGCGCGAGCGGCCCATCAACCTGACGACCTCCTCATGCGGGCTGTGAGGCAGGATGATGAAGCGCAAGCCTGTCGTCCTCTCAAGTTCCAGGACTTTCTCAACGACTGGCTCATCAGCAGAATAAGTGATGATCTCATACCCTTCGAGCAAATCCCTGCACATGCTCAAGGCTTCGAGGACCA
>DASYML010000241.1:0-28738 GCA_036009045.1 Pyrinomonadaceae bacterium | reverse complement strand
GAGGCGCGGGTTGACTTCGAGACTGATGTAGCCGTCTCTGCCGTCGGTCCGCTCATAGACGGGCTTGAGAATGTCTGCGGCGCTGGCGATGTCTTCTATGACCAGCCCCTCATATATTTCCGCCACGCTCCCGGCTGTACTCACGAGCGAGCGCATCTGCTCGTCATAATCGGTCGAGCCGGTGATGGCCTTCTCAAAGATGGTGGGGTTAGAGGTCACGCCGCGCAGGTCGTCCTCCAAAACCTTCTCACGTAAATCCCCGCTCGCCAGCATCTCGCGCCGGATATTGTCATACCAGATTGATTGGCCCAGTTTCATGATTTCGATGAGAGTATTGCTCATAAGTTTGACTCCTTGAAGAGACAGTAGATATTAGCCTTCGGATGCCGGATTCGAGATTCATAATCGTATCACATAAGATTGGAATAGAAGTCAAACATGGTAGAGAGTTCTGACTTCCAGAAATCGCTCGATTCGTGTGACGCCTCCTGTTTCCAGTACATGATTACTGCCACAGAATGAGATTGTGCTACGATTAAAACTATGAGAAGTGAAGTTGAAACGCAGATCATTTCTCGCTCGCCGGATATTATGAGCGGAGCGCCAGTGTTTGCCGGAACGCGCGTGCCCGTGCAGAGTCTGCTTGATTATTTATCAGGGGGCATCCGCTCGAAGAGTTCCTGGACGATTTCCCCACTGTGCGTCGCGAACAGGTCCTTGAATTATTAGAGCGTCTGAAGGACATGCTGAGAGACGCGCAGATATGAAGGTCCTGATTAACGTATACATCAAAGCCCCCGCGTCCTGAGACCCTCACAACGCATCCAGACCGGGAGAAAATTTATGACAAGACGAGAAACCATCTGGCTGTTAGTTAGAAGCGCCGGTGTGCTTTTTTTAGCGCTGGCTTGCTGGTACATCCTGAATTTGTTCGGGGACATTGTCGGGGCTGCCCTCACGCCCGGATTGTTCGCACGGTCAACGGGCGTTTTTCTGGACCTGATTATCCGCATCATCTTTCTGTTGTGGATAGCCGTGTATCTGCTGAGCAACGGAGATATTCTCTTCCGCATGCTCGGCAGCATGCCGGACGCAGATGGCTAAAGAGATAGTTTCCAGTTATCCGGCTGCGTCATAATTATTCAAGGTGCGTACTCTCTTTCAAACTCTGCGAATGATCTCTCCAACTCGAATTCCAGGCGCGCGCGTTCGTTGCCTGTGAGAAAGCGCTGGCAAGCGGGCGCGACGGGCGCTTTACCGAATTGATCCAAACGGCATTGCTGGACCGGGATGAATTTCTGCGAGTCAGTCCAGAAGCTTGCGCCGCCGATGAAGGCGTGTTCGAGACTGGCGCGGGCCATCGTCTTCAGTTGGAGATAGCCTAGACCCTGATCCTCCACGGCCTTCAAGTATTCGCGCCACATCTCTGAGCGCGAAACGCCCGCGTCGTCGGTCGCCAGTGCGACCGGCACGCCGTACTTGAGATACATCGCCAGGGGATGCTGCTTGCCGCGCACGCCGAGGATGATATCATTGCTGGTGAGACAGATTTCGACCATCACGCGACGCCTTGCCATCTCCTGCAAGAGTTGGATGGGGTCCGTTTCCTGCATGATGTCCACGCCGTGGCCGATGCGCTCCGCGTGACCGCGCTCGACGGATTCGCGTACGTGAAAACGTAAGCCTTCGGGCGGCACTAACCCGGCGGTCAATTCACCCGCGTGTAGAGAGATGTGGACCTTTGGATAGATGTTGTGCAGGTAATCCAGCATCCGCATGTGCAGCGAAAAGTCTCGCATGGGGATGAGCCAGTCTTCGGGCTGGACCAGATTAAGCCCGACCACGCGCGTGTCTGCGCTCGCCATCATGAAGCCCGTCAGGATTTGCGCGAAGACCTGCTCCGGCGCACCCCCGCGCCCGACTTGATAGAGATAGCGCAACGTCGTCGCGCATCCCCTGTCCGCCTGCGGAGTCCCGCACTTCAAAGCGGCGCGCTCCTGCGTCTCTGCCGCGTCTATTGCCTGCCGACCGAACATGACGACATCATTCAAGCCTTGCGCCAGCAGTTTACCTTTGAGCCTGCCGAGGTCTTCATCCCAGCCCACCTGCCGTCCGAGTTGCGACGCTTTGCCAGCGTCCGGCGTGTTCATCAACTCAAGATAACTGACGCGCTCCGTGTACGCGCGCGAAGCCACTTCGGCGAGCATGTCTCCGGTGTGATTGTAGCCCGCCCCTCCGAACTTGCCGAACGCGTCGAAGAAATGGTCGTGGCCGCTCTGGCCCGAATATTCCCAGTTACGCATAGACCACGAATCAATCATCCGCCGGTAAAGGATGGGGTCTTGCAAGGCCGTACTGGCCGCCGACTGCCCCTTCGCCTCGTCGCACGGAGGCGGCGACAGCGCGAGCGATTTCTGGTCCACACACAGCCCTCCCTGCGCGGCCCACTGGATGAACGTCTCCGCATAAATCGCGCCGCTCAGGTGATTGTGCAGGTCCGCGCCCTTCGGCATTTTTCGCAAGAACTCTGCGAGCAGGGAAGGATTCGCGCGGATGGAATCAAGGTAGCGCGCGGTCCTCGCGGCGGGTGTCGGAGCAGCGGCGGGAGCGGCCAGCCCGAGCGTCTGAACGGCAAAAATCAGGACCAGTAATAACGCCAGACGCTTTTTATCAATCATGCTTAAAGCACGGGGCGGATTCGCTTGACGCATCTGTTATCTCTCCAAACTGTCGGGCTGATAAATCTTGAGGCGGTACTGCGAGATATCTGCAACATGCATCCGTTTTCGATTAAAGTCAATCCGCTCGGCCACTGTGCCGCTCACTCAAGACGACGCTGAAACACCGCCGGAATCGTTGATATTGGCCGCTTAAACGCCATCCGGCGGGCAACCATCGCGCCCCTCTAAGCGTCTAATTAAACAACAGTTTATGACTCACCAACGCGATTAAAGAACGGCGCAATCTGAATATTAATGAAACGCGCGCAGGCTTGTTTACGTAAGTCAAACTTGCACGGCATCGTGCTTGATTTTGAAAGATTGTTTTCCGGGTTCAGAGGCCATCATATTTAATGAAGAGTTTTCATCAAACCATCCTGCTCGCCGCTGTCATGTGCCTGTCAGCAACTATCTCCGGACAGGCGCAGAGCGCGGCGAATTCTTTAAAAGGTCCACAAAAGAGCGTTGAGGCGCAGTCTCTGCCCGCAGACTCCCCCGCCAAACTGAAAGACGATTTTATCAAGGCCACGGAAGAATATAAGACGAGCCTTAAAGACCTGATCGCATCCTATCAAAGCGAGGTGCAGAAACAGTCTGAGCGCGCGGAGAAGCTCAAGGCGCTCTACGATGACGGGCTGATTTCGAGGCGCGAGTTTGAAGAGAGCGAGAACGGCATCGCGGAGGCGCGCGTCAAGGTGGAGGAGGCGAAGAACCAACTCGCGGCGGCTGACCTCGCCATCGCGGAAGCGAAAAAACAGCCCGTGTTCCAGCCTTACACTCGGCCCGCCGGGAACGCCTGGCGCGAAACCGTCTGGACCACCGGCAACGCGAGAGTTGATTCGTTGATACGCCAGAACGGCGAGCGTTACGGCGTTGACCCGTACCTCATTTTCTGCGTCATGGAGCAGGAGTCGCATTTCAATCAATACATCGTCAGCCCGAAGGGTGCGATGGGATTGATGCAGTTGATGCCGGGCACGGCTGTCCGTTTCGGGGTCCTCAATCCATACGATCCGGCACAGAATATTATGGCCGGGACGCGCTATCTCAAAGGCTTGATGCAGATGTTCGGCGGGCGCGTCGAATTGGTCCTGGCGAGCTACAACGCGGGCGAGGGCGCGGTCATCAAATTCGGCCAGCGCATTCCACCATACAGGGAGACGCTCGACTACGTCAGGCTCATCAGCGCGCGTTACTGGCGTCAGGCCAGATAAAATTGCCGGACCAAATACTTGACAGGCAAGCAATCGAGCGTCTATCTTAAACGTGCCGGAAATGATGTCCGGCATTTCAGAGCAGAGTGAATAGATGAGTCATCAGCCTAACAGCACCTATCGCTATTATTATTATTACGGCTCGCTCTCCGCGCGGAGGGACGGGACGGCGAAGGGCTGTCGGCGTGTGATGATAAACTAGCAACACGCTCAACAGATTCCGAAAACCGGCCACTTTCCTTCCCACGCGGAAGGACAAGTGGCCGGTTTTTTTTGTGTTCGCGGGGTGAGCCGTTTGGAAGAGGTTTAAATTGGACCATGCTAATAGAACAAACATTCATACCTGACACGATGCAGAGAGCAGAGGCTCGCGTCTCCGATGCGATGGAGAGAGTGGAAGCGAAAGTTGCGCCCACTTCCCACAGCGAGGGGCGGCGCGTGCTGGCCGAGATTAATCCTGACCATCCAGGATTTCGTGATCCGGTCTATCGCGCCCGTCGTAACTGCATCGCACAGATCGCGCTGGACTATGAGCCGGGCACAGCCATTCCCGATGCGCCTTACACGCCGGAAGAGGGGAACGTGTGGCGAGCGATACGGCATGCGCTCAAGCCGCGACACGACGGTTTCGCCTGCGCGGAATTCCTTGAGTGCGAGGGTCAACTCGGTTTACCGGCAGAGCGTATTCCGCAGTTGCGCGAAGTCTCCGAGAGAGTGGAAGCCATGAGCGGCTTTCGGCTTGAGCCTGTCGCGGGGCTGGTCCAGCCGCGCATCTTTTTGGAGTCTCTGGCAGAGGGCGTCTTTCTCTCAACGCAGTACATACGCCATCACTCCGCGCCCTTCTATACGCCGGAGCCGGATGTCGTTCACGAAATCATCGGCCACGCGACGATGCTGGCGAGCGAGCGTGTCGCGGACTTGAGCCGCCTCTTCGGCGAGGCTGTGCGGCGCACGAAATCCGAAGAGGCGCTGGACCGATTGGCCCGCGTCTACTGGTACACGATAGAGTTCGGCGTCGTGCTTGAGAATGGCGCGGTCAAGGCTTACGGCGCGGGGCTGCTCTCTTCGGCGGGCGAGTTGGAGCGGACGCAAGATGCGGAACTACGCCCGCTGGACCTAGACGCGGCCTCGCGCCAGCTATATGATGCCACTCAATACCAGCCGTTCTTTTATTGCGCGAACTCATTTGAAGAGATGTTTCAAACGCTGAGAGATTACCTCTCGGCATTATAAATTGGACCAATCGTTGACGGCTTTGACCGGACCTGTGTGACCGGGCTTTCTGTGAGCGGACGCGGGCGGGCATTGACTTACTAAATTTTCGGACCTCGCAGCGAAGATTTGCGCCAGGGCGAATCGTCTATCCGGCTCGCCCCTCTATAAAAATACATGCTTCCATGCTGACCCCTTAAAAGGAGGAGAGTCTATGTGTAAGAGAAACCGCGCGCTGAGCCTGTCCGGGATGCCGCTGCTGGCGATCCTGTTTTTAGTTTCAAGCCTCTCTGCGTTGGCCCAATCAACGGCCACGCTTCAGGGCGCGGTCAACGACCCGTCCGGGGCCGTCGTGCCGAACGCGAAAATCACCGTCCGCAATCAGGCGACGGGCATCGAACGCACGACCCAGACGGATAGCGATGGTAATTATCAAGTCGCCGCGCTCCCCGTCGGCATCTACCGCGTGGAGGTCCAGGCGCAGGGATTTCAAACGCAAATCCTGCCGGACTTCAATGTAGAGGTCGGGCGCACGCTGGTCCAGAATTTTCAACTCAAGGTGGGCAGCATCTCTCAGGAAGTGACGATCACTTCCGATGTTCCAGTGATAGAGACCGCGACGACCTCCGTCGGTACGGTCATTGACCAGAAGACTGTGCAGGAGATTCCTCTCAACGGTCGCCACTTCGTGGACCTCGGTCTCCTGATTCCAGGTTCTGTGACACCGCCGCAGAACGGTTTCCTGACGGCCCCTTTGCGCGGTCAGGGTTCTTTCGCCTTCAACACCGCTGGCAACCGCGAAGACACTGTGAATTTTCAGATCAACGGCATCAACCTTAACGATCAGGTCCAGAATCAGATTACCTTTCAGCCTTCGATTAATACGGTGCAGGAATTCAAGGTTGATAATTCGACCTTCAGCGCGGAGTACGGGCGCAGTTCCGGCGCTGTCGCCAACATCGCCACGCGCTCCGGCACGAACGGTTTTCACGGCGAGCTTTTCGAGTTTCTACGCAACGACGCGCTCGACGCGCGCAACTTCTTCGACGCCAGAAAGCCGCCCTTCAAACGCAACCAGTTCGGCGCTTCCCTCGGTGGTCCAATTATCAAGAACCGGACCTTCTTCTTCTTCAGTTACGAGGGCGTGCGCCAGCGTCAGGGCTTGACCCTCAACAGCAACGTGCTGACAGACGCGCAGAGAGCGTCCGTGACCAATCCGACCGTCGCCAAACTGCTCACGTTGATTCCGCGCGCGACCACTGTGGATACGGTCGGCGGTGTCGCCGTCGGGCGCTTTCAAGGCGCGGACACGGCCCCCGTCAACATAGACCAGTGGACCGGCGACGTGAGCCACAACCTGAGCACGAACGACCGCCTGCACGGCTACTATGCTTTCCAGCGAGACTTTCGCGGCGAGCCGATCTTGCAAGGCAACACGCTGCCCGGCTTCGGTGACACGCGTCAATCTCATCGCCAGATTTTAACTCTCAACGAGACACACACCTTCGGCCCCAACGTCGCCAACGAAGCGCGCTTCGGCTTCAATCGCATCAACATCACCTTCACGCCGAACGCGCCGCTCAACCCCACAGACTTCGGCATCAACGACGGCATCACGCAACCCATAGGGCTGCCGCAGATCAGCATCACGGGCTTTAACTTTAACCTCGGCGGCCCCTCCGGTTTTCCGCAGGGACGCGCCGATACGACCTTCGTGCTCTCTGACACGCTGAGCTACCTGCGCGGCAACCACTCCTTCAAGTTCGGCGGCGAGGTGCGTCGTTTCTACAACAACAATTTCAACCTCGACACGGGCACGTTCGCCTTCGCCAACGTCGCCAGTTTCATCGCGGGCACGGGCAACTCTTTCAACATCACGCTGGGTGATCGCGCGAGCAGCATCGTGCAGGGGAACCTTGGTCTCTACGTGCAGGATAACTACAAGGTGAGATCGAACCTGACGCTTGAACTCGGCCTGCGTTATGACTGGAACATGTCGCCGACCGAACGCTTCGACCGCTTCGTGGTCTTCGACCCCGCGAGCGCTTCGCTGGACCAGGTTAGCAAAGACATCAATCAGGTCTATCACACCAACAACAAGAATCTACAGCCGCGCGTGGGCTTTGCCTGGGACCCCTTCAAGGACGGCAAAACATCCCTCCGCGCGGCCTACGCCGTGCTCGTTGACCAGCCCATCACGAACGTCGTTGTTGGTCCAACTGCGAACCCGCCGCTGGCGACCCCTTTGAACATCAACGGCACGGTGCATTTCAACGACGCGGCGACGGTGGCGGGCGCGTCGGGCCTCGCCCCGGCGACGGTTGACCACGGCTTCGACAATGCTTACGTGCAGTCCTGGAATTTCAACGTCCAGCGCGAAGTGATGAAGGGCTTTGGCGTGACGGCGGGCTACTTCGGCTCGAAGGGCACGCACCTGCGTATCTCGCGCAACATCAATCAACCCGTCAACGGCATACGCCCGTTCGCGAAACTCTCCGCCACCAGCCCGATTCGGCCCAACGCCGCGCTCGGCAACGTCACGCAGATTGAGAGCACGGGCAATTCCAGCTACAACGCCCTCTGGCTGACAGCCGACAAGCGGCTCTCAAATGGTCTACAGTTCAAGGCTTCCTACACCTTCTCCAAGTCGCTCGATTACAACTCGCTCAACTCGCAGGGCGTGATTGTGCAGAACAGCTATGACCTGCGGAACAGTCGAGGACTCTCCGACTACGACGCGCGCCATCGCTTCGTCGTCAACGCCATTTACCTGCTCCCGTTCAAGGGCAATCAACTGGTCGAAGGCTGGCAACTCTCGACCATCGTCCAGGCGCAGAGCGGCAACCCCGTCAATCTCATCACCAGCATCAACACTCTCAACCAGGTCGCCAACACTTTAAGGCCGGATGTCACTGGTCCAATTTCTTACCCGCGCACCGTCGAGCGCTGGTTCGACACAAGCGTTTTCGTCAACCCGACCGCGCCCGTCACACACTTCGGCAGCCTGGGCCGCAACGTCGTGATTGGTCCGGGATTCAACAACACGGATTTCTCCATCACCAAGACTACGAAGCTCAACGAAACCATGCGCGTGCAGTTTCGCACGGAGTTCTTCGATCTCTTCAACCACGCGAACTTCGGCCAGCCGGGCCGTGTCGTCGGGACGGCCACCTTCGGCAGAATCACCAACACCCGTTTCGCCACCGGAGACTCCGGCTCATCCAGGCAGGTCCAGTTCGCTTTGAAGTTTCTCTTCTAGAAAGGAAGCCAGTATAGCGAGGCGGATAAAGCGAAGCTGAAAACGTTCGTTCGCCCTGAAAGGGCATAATGTGAGAGCCGGGGGCAACGCCCCGGTTACTGGTCCAGGATAGAGCCCGACCCTGCAAGGGTCGCACCTCAATGTTGCATGTGCGACCCTTGCAGGGTCGGGTTGTGTTGGCTTATAGCGGTTTGCAGTTGAGTGCGGCTACGTGTCAGTCCCGCCTGCTTAAGCTGGGCGGGTCGTTGCTCAACCAGGAACCCGCCCAGCTTAAGCAGGCGGGACTGACAAGGACGCTTGCCGCAATGGTCCCATCCAATTGAGAACCGCTATAAGGGAACCGGGGCGCTGCCCCGACTATCACATACATCCCCTCGCAGGGATGTTTTCGTGTTTCTTCTCTCTTCATTTTCCATCTAGAAACTTCGCCGGAAGAGGTATGACATCTTGATGAAGAAGGTCCGACCGTTGCGACGAAAGCCCGGTTCGAGTTGGCTGGTGAATGGGCTGAAGCCGTTGCGGTTGAGATCGTCGTTATAGCCGACGTAAAACGCCGTCCCTGGATTCGGCGTCCAACCCAGAAGAAACTGTCCGCGCACGTTCGACTCAAGCGAACCGTAGTCCACGCGGGCGCGCGCGAAAGTAAAGCGCGTGAATTGATAGGTCGCGCGCAGGGCCAGAATATTATCATCGAAGGCGAGGCGGCCCGTGTCGCGCCGGGTGAGACGATTCTTCGTGAAATCAAGCGACGCGTTCAGAGAATTGGTCGGCTTGTAACTGAGCGACGCGTTCATCTCGAACAGATTGCCCGGACCCGGATCGAGCCGCCCCTGGCAAACCTCCGGCGGGTTGTCCGTATCGCAGAGACCCTCATCCTGCGCCTCTCTGGCGCGCAGCGCGGAGGGACTGACGCGCGGGAATTTTGGTCCACCGCCGAAGTCGAAATCCAGCGCGCCCCAGTGATAGCCCGTGAAGATAAAGACGGAATATTTTTTGCTCGGTGTAGACCCGCCGTAAGCGAAAATGTTTTTGTTGTTGGCGGAGCGTTCCGAATCCTCACCGGCAAACGTGCCGCTCTGCGTCGCGGTTCTCTTGCGCCCGAACTCTTCTTCCAAAACGCGTTCATAGCCAAAGTTGTAGCCGACGCGGATGAAAGTCTGTCTCTGCATGTCAGGTCCAAACTGCGTCTCGCTGCTCCAGTTCTGCATGCGGCCCTGCCAGTCGAAGTTGCCGCCCAGATAACTGTAGGCGTGCCATGAGACGACGCGCTCTTTCGGTTTCGGCTCCGTCGTGTAGTTGAAGAAGGCATTGTGATTGTTGGTATTGCGGCGGCGCGTGAAGCCCACGTCCGCGCGATAGTCGCGCGTGCGCCCGCTACCCTCGAAGCCGTAACCGAAGTGGCGTCCCTCGCTGTTCAGGTTGTACTCGTAGGCGAAGCTATTCCCGGTCCTGTAAATATTCTGGTCCAATTCGGGGTCGTAGAAGAAACGGCGCGAGGTCGTGCCCAGCGCTTGAAACTCAAAGGTCGTTTGCTTGTTGAGACGAAAGCGACCGTCGAAGCCGCCCAGTTGATTATGTTTCTCTATGAAGTTGTAAGTCGTCGCGATGAAGCCGATGCTATTCTCTTTGCCGACATCTCGCTTGAGACGCAGCACGCCGATGTAAGCGTTCTTGTCCAGAAAGCGCAGATTCTCCGGGGCCAGCCTTTCGTCTCCCGTGAAATTACCGGGAGCCTTGTCCGAAGCGAGCAGGAGTCCGAAGGTGTTGCGCCCGCGTTTGCCAGACAGCTTAACGGCGAGGTCCGGGTCCACGATGGCGCGCGTGTGAACCGGAGTCAGCGGCGTGCGAAAGATGTCTATGCCTTCGAGAAAGAAGGGCCGCTTCTCTTCAAAGAAGATGGGGAAGCGCTGGTTGGCGGTCACTACAGTCTGGTCCGCTTCGACCTGCGCGAAGTCCGGGTTGATGGCGAGGTCCAGCGTGATGGTCGGAGTGATGCCGAACTTGGCTGTGAGACCGGGGTCAAACTTGACGGGCTGGTTGACGAAGCGGCCCGGCTCTCTCATTCCGGGGTGGGCCTGAAGCTCTGCGTCCGTGTGAGTCGCAAAGCGCTTGCCCGTCTCAGAGAGCGTGAGGCTCGGAATCAATTCCAGCGTGCGCTCCGTGGAAATGCCTTCGAGACCGGAGAGATGTCCGGCCTGATTCATCGTGCCGGACCTGTCGCGCGAGATGGGCATCCATGAATCTATCTCGTCGTTGAAGCGGTCAATATTGCGCCAGACGTGAAAGCCCCAGAGTTTGTCTTTGCCCGCTTCATAACGCAGCGACTTGAAAGGAATGGCGACCTCTACCATGTAACCGTCAGGCGTCAGCGTGCCCTTCGATTCCATCACGATGTCAACGCTGAAATCGGTCCCGCTGCCTTCGGTCAGGACGCCGTCCTGCTGCACTCCGAGCGGGTTGAAGCCGAGCACGTAAGCTTTCCTCTGATCGTTAAACGTGTCCAGAAAGATTCGCACGTTGTCTTCGCCGAAGACGCTGTCGCGCTTGGCGATGGTCGCGCGTATCTTGTCCGGTTCGTCGAAACAGTGAAAGCCGAAGTAGAGAAACTTCGCGTCGTAACCCGCCATCACGATGGTCGGCTTTGAAGGCTCTATATTATCGCCCGGATTAATCTGGTAGAAATCTTTAAAGACGGTTGCCTGCTTCCAAACTTCTTCGTCAAGCTTGCCGTCAATGACGGGCGGCTTCTCGAATCTGTTGAGACGCACGGGCCTCGTCTTCTCCGGCGGCAACACGACGGCGGCCCTCGTCGTCGCGGGCTTCACCTCCTGCTGCGCGGAAGAGTCCGAGAGTTCATCATCCACGCGCACGGCGCGCGCGTGCGCCTGCCAGATGGTGAGCAGCAAGAGCGTGCAGAGCAGCAGTGCTTTTTTCATGACGAGCCTCATAAAATTTCCATGTGTCGGGCGACATTCCTTAGAGAAGTTGAGAGCTAGAGTATGGCTGAAAGTCAAAAACTATTGCCGCCCTGAAAGGGCCGAATATGATAGCCGGGGGCAACGCCCACGGTTGCTGGTCCAAGATAGTAACCGACCCTGAAAGGGTCGCACATGCAAGGTTGAGGTCCGACCCTTTCAGGGCCGGCATGTGTGGTAGCGAGAGGACCGGGGGCGCTGCCCCCGGCTATCATATGCATCCCCTCGCGGGGATGTTCTCTTGACCTTCATCTCTTATCATCCTCATCTCTTATTTCGTGAGAACTTCCTTGAAAAATTCTATCGCGCGCGGGTCGCCGGATTCGCCGAGCCAGTGAATCGCCATCTTGCGTATTTCGGAATTCGGATGAGTCCTGGCGATTTTGATGAGCAGCGGGACGGCCTCTTCCGTGGGTCGCTCGCTGATGGCGTGGACCGCCATCATCTGCACTTCCGTGTCCGCGCCGTTACTGTTGACCGTGTCTCTTAGCAGTTCGAGACTACGTTCGCCCGCGCGCTCGCCAATCCAGTGAATCGCCATCTTGCGCATCTCCCGATTGCTGTCGCTGCGCGCCACGGCGAACAGCTTGTCTTCCGCGCGCTGGCTCTCCATCTCGGAGAAGGCGTGCAGGATTTGCTGTTTGACATCCTGGCTGTGCTCGGCTTCATACATCTTCGAGAGGTCTTCGATGACCGCATCGCCGCCCTTTTCGCCGAGCCTGTGAATCGCCTGTTGGCGCAGGTCCGGGTCCGCGTCGGTGCGCGCGATTTCCATCAACTTGCTCTGCGCGCGCGGGTACTCCATCTCTGCCAGCGAGTGCAGCACGGCCTGCTTCACGTCCCTGTCGGATTCGGCGCCGTAAATCTTCATGAGGTCATCAATGATGGATTCGCGCTCGACTTCGCCGAGCCTGTGGATGGCCTGTTGCCTGGCCTCGCGGTCTGGGTCCGACTTGGCAACTTTGAGCAGGAAGGCGATGGCCGCATCCGTGTCTGCATTCTCCGCGATGGCGTGAATCAGGCTGCGCCTGACATCCCTGTTCGAGACCGTTTGATAGAGGCTTTGCAGCGTGCCCAGCGCGCTCCTGTCATGACTCTCGCCGATGGCATGAGCCGCGTGCGAGCGCAGGTCCGAATCCTCCTTCTCGTTGCGCACGAGGTCCGCCAGGAAACCCTGCTCGCCCGCCTGTCCGAGCCAGAAGATGGCGGTCGAACGTATCTTCCTGTCCTTTGAGTTGCGGACGAAATCTTTGAGGATAGCGCCAACGCGCGCGTCGTCATGAAGGCCGACGGCGAGCGTCGCGTGCTCCGCCAGCAAAGATTGCTGGCGAGCCGTTGAGGCTGGCGACGCTTCGACGAAGCCGCGCAGGTAAGCGAGACTCTCATCATTGCCCGCGCGGTCCAGCCAGTAGACGGGATACCCGCCGTATTCATGACGCTTGTCCAGATTATAAATCTCAAGCCTTGAGATAGTGCCGTTCGCGGCATCGCGCAGGATAAAAATGCCGAGGTTGCGCGTCTCGACCGTCATCCCCTCAGACGTGCCGACGAAGACAGTCGTGTTGCCGGAATTGTCCATCGAGCCGTGAAACTCATGAACGCTCGGATCAACGGCCACGCCGGGCCGCACGTCGAAAGAATAAGCGGACCAGAAAAGCGTTTTCGCGGGAGACGCGGCGCGGGCTTTCTTCAAAGCGCCGTCCAGCCTGTCTTTCAAGTCAGCGCCCTCCACGGGGATGAACGACGGCGCTTGAGGTTTCGCGGTCTGGCCCTCTTCGATGTCCAGCACGTCCGGGTCTGAGGTGACGGCGGCGGGCGCGCTCCGGCTGTAGGCGCATGAGACATTGAAGAACACCAGCACGGCCAGAATAGAGATGAGAGCAGTGGGTTTGAGCATCGAAATTCCTTTCAGATAGTGACGGGCGAGTTTAATATTCTGGACCAGTTGGCCCACGCACATGTTGTTAGGACGGGCGCGCGTCTCCGCGACGCTTCCATAAATCTTATTTCAAGGGCGCGAAAACTATTTCAAGAGGTCCTCAAGAAACTTGAGCGCTTCCGGGTCTCTGCTTTCGCCGAGCCAGTGGACGGCCTGCTTCCGCAGTTCGACAGACGAATCGCGCCGCGCCACGTCCATCAACTTTCGCAGGGCGCTCTTCTGTTTCGATTCGCTGAAGGCGTGGAGCAGAGACTCTTTAATCTCCATGCTCTTCTCCGCGTCGTACATCTGTATGAGCGTCTCTATGGACTGGGCGTCATCCTGTTCACCGACCCAGTGGATGGCCCACTGGCGCGTCTCTATGTCGTCGCCGTGGCGCGCGACTTCGAGCAGCTTGGCGCGCGCGCGCGGGCTTTTCATCTCCGAGAAGGAATGTAGAATCTGCTGGCGGATTTCCGGGTCGCGCTCCGCTTCATACATTTTCATTAGCTCGTCCACGACAGGCTCGCTGTACTTTTCACCGAGCTTGTGAATAGCCATCTTGCGTAGTTCCGTGTCGTCGCCGTGGCGCGCGATTTCCAGCAGTTGGGCCAACGCTCGCGGGTCGTTCATCTCCGAGAGGGCATGGAGGATTTGCGCTTTAATCTCCATGTTCCGTTCAGCGGCGTAAATCTTCATCAGGTCTTCGAGCGCCGAACCCTCTTCAGCTTCGCCAAGAAAGTGGATGGCAGCCTGTCGAAGTTCCTGCGGCTCGCCGCTGTTGCGCGCGATGTCGAGCAGTTTGCCGTGCGCGCGCCCGCCCGGTATCTCGCCTAAAGCATGAAGGATTTGCTCTTTGACTTCCATGTTATGTTCGGCATCGTAGAGCTTCGTCAATTCGTCTATCACGCTTTCACCGCCCGCTTCGCCGAGATGATGAATCGCCACCTGTCTGAGTTCCGGGTCCGTTTGATTGCGCGCGATGTCGAGCAGCAGGGGAATCGCCTGCTTGCCGCCGTGCGAGCCGAGCAGGGAGACCGCCGCCTCCTTCAACTCCTTGCTCGCCTTCGAGCCGGGTTTGAGTATCTCCGAGACATAACTCATGGCGCGTTCCGGGTTGGCTTCAAAGAGACTTTGGAGGGCGACGATTTTAATCTCGTCGTCGTTCTTATTGAGTCCTTCTTCGATGACGCGCTGGTTGCCGGTTTGCGGCGCGATTTCCGTCAACATCGCCTCTGCTTCATTGGTCCAGCTTGAGCGCGGAAACTCCTTCGTCAAGCGGTCCAGATGCTGCACCGCCTCCTCAAACTTGCCCTGCTTCTTCAAGGCGTAAGCGAGCCAGTAGAGCGCCGCGTCCAGGTTCTTATCCTGCGGGTACTTCTTGACGAAGTTGCGAAATTTCTCTGCGGCCTGCGGCCAGCGCTCCTGCTCTATCAAGTCTCTGCCTTCGCGGAAGACCTGCATTGACGGAGAATTTTGTGAAGTCTGGACGAACTGGTTGAGCTTGCGTATATCCTGGTCCAGACCGTCAGCGTGATGGCCGTGCGCGAGCGCGAAGCTGAGAGCGGTGATGGCGAAGGCCAGGCTGAAGATGACGCCCCTGCGGATGGGCGCGCGCCGGTTTCGTTTGAGTAAGCTGAACGTGGCTGGCATATTTCTCCTGAGACTCTGGTGAATTAATTTGAACGTGTTGCTGAAGCAGAGTTGACCTGCAAGATAGCGACGATGTTTTTTCTCTGCATCCGCTCGCGTATCGAGCGCACATCGTCTTGCGCGGGGTTGTCCGGTAAGTTGGCGATGTCTATCAGAATCGGCTCAAGACTGCTGAGCAACTTTTCGACGGGCACATTGCCAGTGCTCGCGGCTTCGCGTCTGAGCACGATGTTCTGATAGAGAAGTTTTTGCGAGCGCTGCTTTTCATGCGCGACATCAAAGGCCGGACCCGTTTCGTTGGGGCGCGCATTCCTGAACGAGCGCAAGAGCAGTTGCGCCTGCTCGACAAAGCGAGCGGTCCTCGTCTCAGGGTCGCCCGCCGCAGGTGCGGGTTCAAAATTCCTGTGCTCCGCGCTGGTCCTGTTATCCGCGCCGTTGTCGGGCGCTACGCCGGGGATGAGTTTTTCATCCGGCGTCAATCGCCGCTCGCCGGGCACTCGTCTCTCCCGCGCCATCTCAACGCGGCGCGCGACTGTTCTGTTGACGGCCAGCGTGGGCCGCGAATCATTCATGCTTCCGCCCGGTCCATTTTTGCCAGCGTCGGTTTTTTGCTGAACTGTGGAGTCCTGTTGGCCCATGCCGCCGGACGCCAACTCCTTTTCCTTTAAGGGCGACGGCGTGGCGTTCGCGGGAGTGTTGTTTGATTGAGCCAGATTCTCACGCGCTGGCCCGCCGTGTGATTTGAGATAGGCGAACAGTCCCACGGTTATGGCGAAGAGGACCAATAATGCCAGCGCGGACATGTGGGCCGGAGTCAGGCGCGGCGTGCCGAAGATGAGAGACCAACTCTCAAGCAGTCCGGCTCTTGAAGGAGCATCCTTCAACCTCTTTGAGGTTGAAGCGTCGGAAGCGGCGTCGGTCTCGCCGCTGGCGAGTATGCTTTGCAGCGCACGCTGTTGCGCGGAGGGCGTGGCCTGCGTTTGATAAGAGGCAATCTGCCTTCGCAGGAGCAGGAAGTCCTCCTGCGTGCGCTGGCAGGCAACACAGGTTCGCAGGTGAGCCTGCATCTGCGCTGACTCTTCGGGCGCTAACTCTTCGTCTATCAGCGCAGAGATTTTACTGGTCCAATCGCAATTCATCTTTAATCCAGACCGTCTTCTCGTCAGGCTTCTCAAACAAACTTCGAGATTAAATTTCGAGATTAAAATTCTCTGTGGGCTGCCGTGCCCGCTACCGTTTTCTGCGTCTTGTGCCAACGCTCGCGGAGGGCGTTGCGCGCGCGAAAAATGTCAACCTTGACCTTACTCTCGGAGATGCTCAGAACTTCCGCGATCTCCCTGTAGCTCATCTCTTCCTGCTCGCGCAGGAGGAGAGCGGAGCGTTGTTGCTCCGGGAGCGTCTGTAATATCTCAAGCAGTATTCCGCTGCGCTCTGTCACTTCCAACTCCTGTTCCGGGTTCAAGACTTTGACGTGGCTGGAACGAAAGGCGTCTGCCACTTTCTCAAAAAGCCGCTGGCGCGTGCGGCCCCTGTTCAATTCGTTGAGAGCGAAATTGCGCGCCACCCTGTAGAGCCAGAAACGCGCTTCGCCTTTCGGAAAACTGCCGAGGCCGGTGCGGTGTAGCTGCAAAAAACTCTCCTGCGCGATGTCCTGCGCGCGCTCTCGCCCTCCCAGCATGCACTCAAGGAACCGACAGAGGCTCGGATATAAATCATTGAAGAACATCGTGAAATCTTCGTCTTCGCGCGTCATAACCCCCGTTACATTAGAGAAAACAGTTGAGCGCCGCAGAAGTTACAAAAAAAATCCGGTCATCCGAAAAAATCTATCATTTACGAAATTCCCTGCCACGAAACCTTGCGCGGCGGTGTTCATCTTAAAGAGGTCCATTTTCAAGCCGTACACTTTGACGCTCAAGTAACATCCACCGGAGGCTTTCTCGCATGGCTCAGTCACGTCCTGTTTTCAATTCGCTCTTTCCGCCACTCATCCTGATATTAATCCTCATCGCCTGTTGCGCGCCCGCGCCCGCGCAAGGCCGTGCCGCTGCCGTTGCTCCGGCCCAAGGCCAGCCCGCGCAGGGTTCCGGCCCGCAAACTTACCTGAAAATACTGGCCCAGGCCCAGGCCAAAACCGGGAGCAAAGAGTGGGCGGAGGCCGCCGGGCTCTGGGAGCAGGTCGTCGAATCAAATCCTGTCAACGGGAATTTCTGGAATCAACTGGCGAACGCTCGTTATCAGGCGAAGGATTACAAGAGCGCGATAGCGGCCTATCAAAAGGTCATCGAACTGGGCTTCGGCTTTCCCTCGAACGCAGCCTACAACATCGCTTGCTGTTACGCTCTCACGGGCGATAAAGAGCAGGCGCTGAAATGGCTCGACAAGTCGTTCGAGATGGGTTTCCGCGACCTCAAGAACTCGCAGGAAGACACGGACCTCCAATCCCTGCGTGACGACCCGCGCTATCGAAAAATTGTGGGCCTGGCCGAGACGGGCAAGATGTCGCGTGATGAGGGTTGGCAGTATGACCTGCAACTTCTGGCGCGCGAGGTCCGGCGCAAAGCCTATAGTCCGGCGCACCACTGGTCCAGCGAGGATTTCGAGACGGAAGCCAAAAATCTCAACGACGCGATTCCGAAACTGACGGACATGCAAATCGTCGTCGGGATGATGAAGCTCATGCGAAAAGTCGGAGACGGGCACACGGGCATCATCGGCTCAACGGAGCGCGCGGAATTTCTTCAGAGCCTGCCCTTGCAATTCTATCTCTTCAAGGAAGGTCTCTACATCATCTCCGCAGACCCGAAGTACAGGGACCTGCTCGGCGCGCAAGTGCTGCGTTTCGGCGACCGCACGGTGGACGAAGTGATGCAGGCGCTGGACCCTCTCATGAGCCGCGATAATGAAATCTGGCCGAGCCAGGTTGGTCCATACAGGATGCGTAACCTGTCGCTCCTCAACGCTCTCGGTTTGATTCCCGACGCGCAGAAAGTCCAGTTGACGATTCGTGACGGGGAAGGTAAGACGCGCGCCGTCACGCTCCAGACGGACACGAGCGAGCCTAATATCTGGAATACGCTGCCGAATCCGAAGACGTGGATTAACCTTCCACAGACCGCGCCCGGACCAATTCCGCTCTATCTCAAGGACATGGGCACTAACTACTGGTTTGAATATCTGCCGGACAGCAAGATGGTCTACTTTCAGTATAACAAGGTGATTAATGGGCCACAGGAATCGCTGGCCCAATTCACAGAACGTCTCTTCAAATTTATCAACGAGCACGAGGTGGAAAAGCTGGTCATAGACATGCGCTGGAATAACGGCGGCAACACTTTTCTGGAAATGCCGCTCATTCACGCCCTCATTAGCAACGCGAAAATCAACCGGGAAGGAAAGCTTTTCGTCGTCATCGGGCGCAGAACCTTCTCCGCCGCGCAGAATGGAGCCACGTTCATCGAACGCAACACCAAAGCCATCTTCGTCGGAGAACCGACCGGTTCCAGCCCCAACTTCGTCGGCGAAGAGACCATTTTCACGCTCCCCTACAGCAGGATTCAAGCCAACGTCTCAGACCTTTACTGGCAGAGTTCGTGGCCCTTTGATTATCGAACCTGGATCGCGCCGCAAATCTATACGCCGCCTTCGTTCGAGGCGTATCGTCTCAATCGAGACCCGGCGATGGAAGCGATCATGGCTTATCATCAGAATCCTTAAACTATTAAATCATCCAGGCCAAAACACGATGTTGAAATTGACAAGCTTGCTACTCGGCGCGCTGTTGTGCGTCTCACTTTCCGGCGGCCCGCTGTTGGCCCAGAGCACGCAGCCCGCGAGCACCGGACCAAATATAAGCGAGGTCGAAGGGTGGCGCGCGGATTTACACTTGCTGGCGGAAGAGATGCCGAAGCGACATCGTAATCTCTTTCACGCGATGACGCGCGAACAGTTTGACGATGCCGTGAAGCGACTTGACGAGCGACTCCCGACGCTCAACCGGGACGAGTTCGTGATAGAGATGGCGCGCATCGTCGCCATGACCGGGGACGGGCACACGAGCCTCGCGGATTTCCTCTACGCGCCGGGCCGACTGGGTTTTCATTCCTACCCGTTCACGCTCTACTCTTACAAAGACGGTCTCTTCGTCCAGTCCGCCGACCGCGAGTATGCGAACATCGTCGGCGCGCGCCTCCTGCGCGTCGGCAGCATGACGGCGGAACAGGCTTTCGCAGCCGTCCGCCCGCTCATCTTTCACGACCAGAATAACGAGATGGGCATAAGGTATTTCGCGCCGCTCCTGCTCGTCACGCCGGAGATATTGCGCGCCACGGGCGTCATCGGCAAGACGGAGGAGGCGCGGTTCGTCTTCGAGCGAGGCGGGCAGCAGATGAACGTCACGCCGAAGCAGATCGTGAGACCGAACTGGGAAGGGAACGGCTCGAACTTTTTCAAACTGCCCGGCTGGGTTGACGCGCGCGACGCGGCGGCGCAGCCCGTCCCGCTCTGGCTCAGAGACGTTGAGAATCTTTACTGGTTCGAGTACATGGCGGATTCACGGACGGTCTATGTGCAATACAACGGCGTCGCCAACAAGGAGCAAGGAGAATCCGTAGAGGGCTTCGCCAAGCGTCTCTTCGCCTTCGTCGAGAGCCATCCGGTGGACCGCCTGATTCTGGACCTGCGTAACAACGGCGGCGGCAATAACTTTCTCAACAAGCCGCTCCTGCTCGGCCTCATCAAGTCCAAGGTGGACGAGCGCGGCAAATTCTTCACCATCATCGGGCGACGCACTTTCTCAGCCGCGCAGAATTTCGTCAACGAACTTGAGAAATACACGAACACGATTTTCGTCGGTGAGCCGACCGCCGAGAATGTCAATTTCTACGGCGACACGACGCGCATCGTCTTGCCGAACAGCAAGCTGGTGGTCCGGCCCTCGACCCTCTGGTGGCAGAACATGGACCCAAGGGACAAGCGCCAGTGGACGGGGCCGCAGGTTGCCGCCGAACTGACCTCCGAAGATTACAGGACCAATAATGACCCGGCCCTGAAAGCCATTTTCGGATACAGCGCGCGCCGGGAATTAACGGACCTTTTAATGGAAGCCATCAACGCCAACGACCTCGCGCTGGCCGCCAAACGCTTCCGCGAATACAGGGCCGACCCGGCCAACGCTTATCTCAACCTCGAAGGCACGATGAACACTTTCGGCTACACCCTGCTCGGCATGCACCGTGTGCCTCAAGCGATAGAGATATTCAAGCTCAACGTGGAGGCTTACCCGCAATCCTCCAACGTCTACGACAGCCTCGGCGAAGCCTACATGAAGAACGGGAATAAAGAGCTTGCTATCAAGAACTATGAAAAATCTCTCGAACTCGACCCGAACAACGCCGGAGCCGTCATCGCATTGAAAGAGCTTCGCGGGCAATAAGAGCACACAAAGTGAAGCGCGAAAGTTAGCGAGAGCTAGCTGGCAGAAATCACCCGGCGGAAACTATGCCGCACTATCCCCGGAGGGGATAAACATGATAGCCGGGGGCAAGCACTCGCAGAGTGCATCGCCCCCGGAATGATGTCAATCACGAACCCGACCCCGAAAGGGTTGCACCTCAACCTTGCAGGTGCGACCCTTTCAGGGTCGGCATCTATTAACGTCCGATGACCGGGGGCGCTGCTCCCGGCTATCATATTCAGCCCTTTCAGGGCCGGGGATTTGAGTTCGGCGGTGCGGCGGGTAGTTCGATGATGAATGTGGAGCCTTCGCCGGGCGTTGATTGGACCAGTATTTCGCCGCCGTGTGCGCGAGCGAGATGCTTGACGATGGCGAGGCCGAGGCCCGTGCCGCCGAGTTCGCGCGAGCGTGCGCGGTCAACGCGGTAGAAGCGCTCGAAGATACGCTCCAAGTGCTCCGCAGGGATTCCGTCGCCCGTGTCGCTGATACTGATGCGGTCGCGCGCGCCCTCTGCGTCCTGCTCTAAATTAATCCTGACAGAGCCTCCCTCACGATTAAACTTGATGGCGTTGTCAACGAGGTTGGTCAACATCTGTTCCAGTCGGCGCGGGTCCGCGTAGACGACGCGCTCTGCGGCGACTCCATTGTGGACCAATATACGATGCTCTGCGGCGCGCGAGGCGAGCGCCGTTTTGATGTCCGAGATGAGCGAGGCGAGGTGGACCGGCGCGGGCGCGATTGTGACGTTTCCGGCTTCGATGGTCGAAAGTTCAAGGATGTCGTCAATCAGGTTGTGCATGCGCGCGGCGTTCTTGCGGATGATGCCAAGAAAGCGTTGATTGTTTTCCTGGTCCTCCATCGCTCCATCTTCGAGCGTCTCAACATAGGCGATGATGGCCGTGAGCGGCGTCCGCAATTCATGTGAGACATTGGAGAAGAATTCCTGGCGCACGCGCTCAAGATGTTCGAGCCGTGTGATGTCGAAGAAGACGCCGATGGCTCCCCTCTGGCTGTCATCATAAACGACGCGCAGGGGAACGACTTGAAGCTCGAAAACGCCCTGCTCGCCGTTGAGCATTTCGATTTTCACTTCGGCGCGCTCGCCGCTTTCGAGCGTCGTCCGAAAGGCGTTGTTGATTGACGGGTGACGCGTCACCTCGCTCAAGCGTTTATCTTCCAGCTTGCCCGGCACGCCCCGGAAGATACTCCGCGCGGCAGGGTTCGAGGCGAGGACGCGCATTTGTTGGTCCAAAACAATGACGCCCTCTCGCATGCCGTTCATCATCGCTCGCAGCAGCACATCCGCGCGGGTTATCTCGCCCGCCCGCCCCGCCTCTGCGGCCCGCGCCATCTCCTTTACTGGTCCGCCCGGTTGAAGAGACGCGCCCGCTTTCACGCCGCTGTGCCCATTGCTGTGCCCGTCGCTGTGCCCGTCGCTGTGAAAGCGCAGACGTGACAACGCGAGGCCCGCCAAGAGGGCCAGGCATAAGGCTAACCCCGTGCCCAAATCTAAAGTGAATAGCCCCCACACGGCGAGCAGCGTAACGCTTGTTTCGCATCCCTGTAAACCGCCTCAATATATTTTTTGCTATCGCTCTTGAAAGTGTAGTAAGCTCTGCTCGCTAATTAACGCAAAACATCCATTTCCCCCGACAGCCCATTAGATAACTTCCAGGCTCCTGGCGCGGCGCATGTCAGTTCATGCGGCCCGCCATGCGCGAACATTTCATGAAGGATACACACAGATGATGTCGCAAATCTCTTCCGCTGCACTTCGCATCAGCTTAATGGGATTAATCTTACTGGTCCTCGCTGGAAGCGCGAGCGCGCAGTTCCGCTCCAGCCTGCAAGGCTCTGTGACGGACACGCAGGGCGCGGCCATCGTCGGCGCGACCGTCACGCTGACGAGTAAGGAAACAGGCAAGACTCAACAGGTGACGACGGGCGACGCGGGCTTTTATCGTTTCTCGGAACTCGCCCCTGGCAACTACAGTTTGACCGCCGAGCAGGCTGGCTTTAAGAAAGCGGTTCTCGAAAGCATCGCCGTCAACGCCGAGCAGGCACAGGGGCAGAACGTCACGATGGAGGCCGGATTGGTGGCCGAGACGGTGACGGTCACGGACACCCTCGGCGCGCAACTCGAAACAGAGAACGCCAACATCAATAAAGCGCTGACGACCGAGGAGGTGCGCGAACTCCCGCAGTTCGGGCGCGACCCTTACAACCTTGTGCGGCTGACGCCCGGTGTCTTCGGTGAAGGCGCGCGGAGCGGCGCGGGCGCGTCCTCCAATCTGCCCAACCAACCTGGGCCGGGCGGGTCCAACAGAGCCATCTTCCAGACGGAAAACCAGGTCCAGGTCTCCGCCAACGGGCAGCGTATCTCCGCCAACAATTTTCAGATTGACGGCACGAGCGTCAACAGTTTGACTCACGGCGGCGCGGCCGTCATCACACCGAATCAGGAATCAGTCAAAGAGGTGCGCGTCATCGCCAACGTCTACTCTGCGGAGTACGGGCGCAACTCCGGCGCGCAGATTCTGACCGTCTCGCAGAACGGGACCAACCAGTTTCACGGCAGCCTCTTTCTCAAGAACAACAGTCCGGGTCTCAACTCCTTTAACAAGTATGGCGGCATCAACAATGCTCCGCCGATACGCGTCAACCAACTGCTCAATCAATTCGGCGGCAGCCTCCGAGGCCCCATCCCCATCCCGCGCTTTGGCGAGGGCAAGCCTCCGGCGTTCAGGCTCAGTCGGAAAGCCTTCTTTGCCTTCTCCTATGAGGGCTTGCGCAGCAATTCCGCAGACACCTCGAACGCGCTGGTGGAGACGGCCCAGTTCAGACAATTGGTCCAGCAGGTCCGCCCCGGCAGCGTGACCGCAGCGATTCTTGGCGCGACTGGCGTCGCGCCAAGAATCGCCAATGTGATTCCGGTGACGTGCATTGCGGCGGGCTTTAATAGTGGCAACTGCCGCGAAGTCGCGGGTGGGCTGGACCTCGGTTCGCCCGCCGGAGCGACGGGTCAATACTTGAGTTTCGGCAATCTCGGCGGAGGCGGCTTTGACGGGATTCCTGACGTTCAGTTCGCGCAGTTCAGTTTGCCCAATCAAAGCCGTGGCAACCAGTACAACGCCCGCGTGGACTTTAACATGACCAGCAATGATACCTTCGCCTTCAGTCTCTACCGGACGCGCTTCACTGGTATTCAGAGCGACGCCGGAGCCAGAGGCCGTCCGATGGCGGATGTCACGACCAAGCCGGTGAACAGCTTTGCGATGTTGAGCTACACGCGCATCCTCTCTTCGAGCATGGTCAACGAAGCGCGCATCAACGCGACGCGCTTCGCCTTTAACGAGATTCAATCGTCGGGCAATACCAACTTCGGTCTCCCGCGTATAGAGATTGAGACGCTGCCCGGCGACCGCATACGCTTCGGCGCTCCCTATTCGGAAACCACGCCCGGCATCTTCGCGGAGAATACTTTCGAGTTCCGCGACACGCTGAGAAAACTCGCGGGCAGTCACGGCTTGAGTTTCGGCGCGGAGGTGCGCCGCGAGCAGGACAACAATAATCTCATCGGCGGCGCGCGTCCTCTCTTCACCTTCGGCGGGCTGTTCAACTTCGCCAACAGCACTCCGCTCTTTTACCAGATTAACGCGGACCCGCGCACGGGCGGCCCGCCCGACGCGCAACGTTATTTTCGCAGCGATACCTACGCCTTCTTCGGCCAGGACGACTGGAAATTGAAACCCAACCTGACCCTCAACCTGGGCCTGCGCTACGAGTATTTCACGCCTCTCAGGGAGAAGCAGGGACGGCTCAGCAATTTCGTGCTTGGCCCGGCGGGAGGCCAGGAGTTGACCGGCGGCAGAATCATCACGACCAGGGAATTCTATCCGGCAGACCGCAACAACTTCGCGCCCCGCGTCGGCTTCGCCTGGAGTCCGAATCGGGTTTTGGGAAACAGCTTCGACAATAAACTGGTGTTCAGGGGCGGCTTCGGCATCGCTTATAACCGCATCCCCGTCGTGCTCTTCGCCAACGCGCGCGGTAATCCGCCGTATCAGGCGCGTTACACAATCTGCTGCGGGACATCTGCGGCGGACTTCAGCACGCCGTTCGCAGGCGGCCAGATTCTCTACGCGCTCGGAGCCAACAACACTCCGTTCAGCTATCCTGTCAACCCCGCGCTGATTTTGAACTTCGACCCGGTGACGGGCGTCCCGACCAACACGCAGGCTGGAACCAAGCAGGTGGAGATTTACGGCTCGCCGTCCAAAGTGCCGACGCCTTACGTTTACACTTATTCGCTCGAAGGCCAGTACAGTCTGCCCTACAAGCTGACGGCAGAGTTGGGCTATCAGGGCAGCGCGAGCCGCAAACTGGTCCGACTGGTCAACCAAAGATTTTTGTATCCGAACGACCCCAACAATTTCTTCGCTTCCGCGATTTTCTTTCCGACGCCGGACACGACCGCCAGCTACAACGCGTTCATCGCGCGGCTCACGCGCCGTCTCGCGGGCGGCCTCGCCTTCGATGCTAACTACCGTTGGAGCAAGTCCATAGACATCGTCTCAAGCGAAGAGGTGGGTGCTCCGACCAACCCGACCTATCCGGTTGATGTGCGACAGGAACGCGGGCCATCTGACTATGACGTGAGACATGTCTTCACCGGGTCCGCGATCTGGGATTTGCCTTTCTTCAAGAGTCGCAAAGACCTGCTGGGCAAGGCGCTCGGCGGCTGGCAGATCAACACCATCGCCACCTACCACACGGGCTTTCCCTGGACGCCCATCATAGGCAACTGCCCCAGCACCAACAGGCCCGTCATCTGTCCCGCGCGCCCGACCGCCTACTTCGGCGGCGCGGGCACGGACACTTCCAACAGGGCCTTTATCACCGGCAGCAACTTCCCCGGCGGTGGAGCGAAGTTCTTCTCCACGGTCGGCGCAACCGGAGCGACCGGACTGCTTCCTGGCATCGGACGCAATTCTTTCAGAGGGCCGCGCTACCGCGATGTTGATCTGAGTCTGGTCAAGAAGTTCGGCCTGCCGGGATTTCTCGGCGAGGGCGCTTTCTTTGAATTCAAGACCAACTTCTTCAACGCCTTCAATCTTCTGAACCTTCAACCCTTTAACTTCAACACTTCGAGCACGAACGTCAACGACCCGAATTTTGGTCGCTCGGAAAAAGGACTCGCCGGACGCGTCATAGAATTTCAAGGACGCTTCAACTTCTAAAGGCAGAGGTTAGAGGCTGGAAGTTAGAGGCTGGAGGTTGGAGACTAGAGACTAGGAAAAGCAAAGATGTTTTAACTAGCCTCCAGCCTCCAGCCTCTAGCCTCTGCTTTACTGTGGTATTAAATCTTCTGTGTTGTAATCTCCGCGACGGCGGTTCTTGCTGGCTTCCTCAAGTTGTTTGAAGAGGGCCAGTTCGCGGTCTGCCTCTTCCTTGCGCTTGAGGCGTGAGAGGGCCAGGAATAATTGATAATGGATGCCCGGATAGCGCGCGTTGAGCATCGCGCCGCGTTTCAGAACGGGTATCGCTTCATCGTAACGACGTTGCTTGACCAGCAGGCGACCGAGATCATAATGAGCCATGAAATGCTTGTCCCGGCTGAAGGTGAGAGCGCGCCGCAGGAGTTGTTCAGCCTCTGCGAAACGCCCGCGCTCGCCCATCACGAAACCGAGTTGGGCCAACGCGTCCGGGTTGTCCGGCTCAAGCGAGAGAGACTTTCTGAGTGATGTCTCCGCCAGATCATAGTCGCCTTTCCCGCGCGCCGCTATCGCTACGAAGTAATGCGCCTCTGCTATCTGCGGAAATTTTTCCGCGCCGCGCCGGAACACATCCAGCGCCCCTTCGTTCTGGCCGAGCAGGAGCAGGACACCGCCGAGCCTCGCGTAATGGACCAGCCTGGCAGAGTCCTGAGCCAGTGCTCGCTCGTAAAACTCTTTTGAGTCTTCGAGACGCCCGCTCTTTCTCAACTCTTCCGCGAGCAGGAAATTCGCTTCCGCGAAATCGTTTTGCAGGGCCAGCGTTCTGCGCCAGTAGTCAATCGCCGCTTCGCTTTGCCCCCGCGCAGAAGCGACGAGACCCAGGGAATAGAGCGGCTCAGGTCTGTCGGGCGAAACCCTCGCGGCGACTTCGAGCCACTTCGCGGCCTCTTCAAGACGATTGAGTTGATAGAGCGTGAGGCCAAGATTAAAACTGGCCTGCGGATGATCCGGTGCGAGACGCAGGGCCGACTGGAAAGCCTGCACGGCTTCCGCCGGATGATGCGTCCGAGCCAGCAGGACGCCGAGGTTGGCGAACGCCCCCACAGCCTTCGGATTCAAGCGGAGCGCCGTGCGATATTCGCGCTCTGCCTCCTGCGCCCTTCCGCGCTGGTCCAGAATTGCGCCGAGCAGGTTATGCGCGTCCGCGTTTTCGGGCGTGAGCGTAATCGCGCGACGCACCAAAGGTTCCGCCGCATCGAGCCGCCCCGCTTGCAATAGCCCCGCCGCTTCGCTGAGCAGGGACGCGCCGTCTCTGTTATCCTGCGCGGCAGTATCGGTCTTCGATGGCCTCGTCGCGGCTGGCGTTCTTCGTCGCTGCCCGGTGGCAGCCTGCATCGCCGCCGCGAAGATGATGAAGGCGAACGTGGCAAGACAAACCGGGGCCGCGATGCGTTTTGAAGTCAGAGAAAAGTTCATCGAGTGCGGAAAAATCTTTATACTCCTGACAGGATAGCGACCGAAAGTATACTTAAGAGATAAACTCGCAGCAAATTTATTAACCGTCGAAGGGGGATGTTCATGAAGTCCGCGAAATTGATGAGTTTATTATTGGTCCTGTTAATGACAGTTTCGAGCGTGCCTTTCATTGCCGCGCAGCAGTCCGGAAGCGATGTCGAGAAAAAGATTGATGCCTTGCTCGCGCGGATGACGCTCGAAGAGAAGCTCGGACAACTTCAACAACTGGACGGCGAGGCCAATGGAAATTATCGCCCGGAACATCTGCAACTGGTTCGCAAAGGCTTGCTCGGCTCGACCTTGAACGTGCGCGGCGCGCAAAGGACCAACGAGTTGCAGCGCGTCGCGGTGACGGAGTCGCGTCTGAAAATTCCGCTCATCTTCGGCTTTGACGTGATACATGGATACAGGACCATTTTTCCGGTGCCGCTCGGCGAGGCGAGCAGTTGGGACCCAGGGGCGGCTGAGCGAGCGGCGAGCATCGCGGCTGCGGAAGCGAGGGCGACGGGAGTTCATTGGACCTTCGCGCCGATGGTGGACATCGCGCGGGATGCGCGCTGGGGTCGCATCGTCGAAGGCGCGGGCGAAGACACGTATCTCGGAGCGGCGATGGCGCGCGCGCGCGTGCAAGGGTTTCAGGGACGCGATTACAGCGCGCCCGACAGGGTCGTGGCCTGCGCCAAGCATTGGGTCGGCTATGGCGCGGCGGAAGCGGGGCGCGACTACAACACGACGGACATCTCCGAAGGGCGTTTGCGCGAAGTCTACTTTCCGCCGTTCAAGGCGGCGGTGGATGCTGGCGTCGCGACCTTCATGAGCGCCTTCAATGATCTCAACGGCGTGCCGAGCAGCGCGAATCCTTTCACGCTCACGAAGGTCCTGCGCGGCGAATGGAAATTCGATGGCTTCGTCGTGAGCGACTATACTTCGGTCGAAGAACTCATCAAGCACGGCCTTGCGGCGGATGGCAAGGATGCCGCGCGCGAGGCTCTCAACGCGGGCGTGGACATGGAGATGGTGAGCCGTCTTTACAATCAACACGGCGCGCAACTGCTCAAGGAGGGCGCGTTGACGCAGGCCACTTTGGACGAGGCCGTGCGGCGTATCCTGCGTATCAAGTTTCGTCTGGGCCTCTTCGATAAGCCGTACACGGACGAGTTGCGCGAGCGCGCGGTCCTGCTCAGTCCCGAACACGTCGCCGCCGCGAGGGAGATCGCCGCGCGCTCTATGGTCCTTTTAAAGAATGAGAAAGAGACTCTGCCGCTCAATAAAAATATTCGCAGCATCGCTTTAATTGGTCCACTCGCGGACAGCCAGCAGGACATGCTCGGCTCATGGAATGGCGATGGACGGAAGGAGGATGCCGTGACGGTCCTCGCGGGTCTCAAAGCGAAGGCCGCGCAGGGGACCAAAATCACCTACGCGAAGGGCTGCGAGATTAACAGCGATTCGACGGAGGGATTCGCCGAAGCCGTCCAACTCGCGCGCGATGCGGACGTGGCGATTCTGGCGGTCGGGGAATCTGCGGAGATGAGCGGCGAGGCTTCATCGCGCACTTCGCTGGATTTGCCGGGTCGCCAGTTGGACCTCGTCAGGGCCGT
>DASYML010000240.1:0-25128 GCA_036009045.1 Pyrinomonadaceae bacterium | reverse complement strand
AGTCTCGGAGTCTGGAGTCATGAGTCAAAAGCAAAAAGCGAGTTCTGGTTTTTGACTCCAGACTCCGAGACTCCTGACTCTCAGACTCCCGACTGTTCTTTCACTCATCACTTATCTTTTCAATCCAGATACGCATACGTTTGAGGGTGATTTTTTCCTGGTCGCAGTCGCGGCGAATTTCTTTGAGGCGTTCCTCGGAGAAGTGGAGGCTGGAGATGAGCACTTCGCTGACGCGTTGTTCCTGGCAGACTTTGCGAAGCGCGCCGTTGCCCGCGTAGACGCGCAGGCCGTGTATGACCTTGCCCTTCTTCTGCGGGTCGTCGTCCACGAAGCCGACCGGCGCATACTGCAATTCTCGATTGTTGATGAGTTCGCGCAGGAGAAGTTCACCCGCATCGCCCGCGCCGTAAATCAGGACGCGGCGACCGGGCCGCGTGTTGGAGACTGGGAGGACCTGCCTGAACAACCTGAACGCCATCCGGCTCGCCGCCAGCATCATGAGCATCAACATCGCGTCGAGCACGAAGACCGCGCGCGAGACGCCCTCGAAACGAAACGCGAAGAGGATGACCAGCACGCTCCCGATGGAGCCGAGCAGGTTGGCCTTGGCGAAGACCACCAGATCGTCAATGCTCGTATAGCGCCAGATGCCTCTATAAACTCCCGTCGCCAGAAACGCCGCCATCTTGACGAAGACCAGCACGGGCAGCGTCCGCAGGAAGACCATCCACGCTCCCGTCTGCGCGAACCCGCTGAACCTCAACGCGTATGCGCTGTAGTAAGCGAGCGTGATTAAGACTATGTCGAGCAGGACCTCGAAGATGCGCCGCTTGTACGACACGTCCACCAGAAACGCCGTCAGACGGTTATCCCGCGCAGCCTTCGCCTCATCATCCTCGTCGTAAACCTTGACGCCCGCCAGGTAAACGCCGAGCAGCGTGAGCACCACAGTGAAAGCCAGAATCGCCGCGAAGCTCACGTCAAACTGCATGTGCCGCACGACGAGCGCGAGCAACCCCGACAGCGCCGCGAAGCCGTAGAGCATGAGGACCGCGCGCCGCTCAGACATCCCTAAGGCAACCAGCCTGTGCGACGTGTGATCGCGCCCGCCCTGTGAGGCCGCGCGCCCCGCGAGTTTGCGTAGGACCGTCACGAAGGTCGTGTCGAAAATTGGAATGAAGAGAATCAGAATCGGCACGGCGAGCACCGGGAGAAAAGAGCGCGCCCGCCCGCCCGTCGCCGCCATCAGCGCCGTACTGGCGAGAAAGAATCCTATGAACATCGAACCGCAGTCGCCCATAAAGATGGACGCGGGGTTGAAGTTGTAGACTAGAAATCCGACCAGCGCGGCGGCAAAGACCGCGAGCATGAGGGCTTCCGTCGGCTGCCCGTTACTGATAAAACTGAGCGCCAGAAAAACCGAAGCGATGGCCGCGATGCCGCCCGCCAGCCCGTCCATGTTGTCGAGCAAATTGACGGCGTTGGTAATCCCTATCAACCAGAAGATGGTGATGACCATGTTGACGGGAGGCGAACTGGTCCAGGGCAGACCCAGCCCGTAGTAGATGACGAAGGCCGCGCCCATCACCTGCCCTATCAATTTCTGGTATGGCTTGGCGTGCAGAAAATCGTCCGCCAGCCCGACCGCGAAGAGAAAGGTGCTGGCGAACATGACGACCCACCCGCGCGGCGTGTGCGGCATGAAGAAGAGGTAGGCGAGCAAGACCGCGAGCCAGATTCCGACCCCGCCGAGCATCGCCGTCGGATTCTTATTCCAGCGGTCCATACGCGGGCGCGCGACCATCCCTATGCGCCGCGCCCCCGCGCGCACCAGCGGCGTCAACCCCAGCGCCAGCACGCACGACGCAGCCACCGCGACCAGTTGCATTGAACTTAACGGCATGACTACCTGAGAGACAGACAAGCTTTGCTTCGAGAGAGAACGTCAAACCCTATGCCATCAGCCGCAGTCGGGTCAAGCGCCGGAAGAGGCGCTCGCGCGCCCGCGTTGATGGCAGTTTGAAGCCGCCCTGCGTGCCAGCGAGGAATGCTAACGAAGCCTGTGGAGAGACCTGTCCGGCGACCGGGCCAAATCAACTTTATCGTAGACATCTCGCAGGGCGAGCAGACATGCGATAGACTCAATCTCTATCCTCTCTTCCACTTCATGCGCTTCGGAATAGAGCCAACTTTTCTGGTCCTGCCTGAGATACTTCTCGACACGGCAAGCGTGCTGCGACACCAGTAAATATTCCGCCAGAGATTCCACCTGTTGGTAGTGCTCAAACTTCTCCCCGCGATCATAGGCTTCCGTCGAATCGGACAGGACCTCTATAATCACTTGCGGATTGAGCAGGACATCATGATGCTCGTCGCTGAACATCTCTTCGCCGCAGGTGACGACGACATCCGGGTAAGTATAGAGACCCGTCTGATTGATTCTCACACGCAGGTTGCTCGAATAGACATTGCAGGGACGCTCTTTCAACTGGCTATCGAGGCTCGTGACGAGGTTGGTGACGATTCGATTATGTCGCCTGCTCGCCCCTGCCAGCGCGAACATCGCGCCCGCGAAATATTCGCTCTTGGTCTCAGCCCCGCGCTCGATGGCTAGATACTCTTCCTCTGTGATGAAACTCTGCGGCTGAGACGACATCAAAAGAGCCCCTCTCTAAAATCACGAACTGAAATGATAGCACCAATGTTGAAGGGATATATCAAACCCTGACTTTGGTAGTGGGTCAGATTGAACAAAAGCGAGTGACCTACATCTTATCCGACTGGAAAACCACTTCGCCGCCGATGACCGTCATGACGCAGGTGGTCTTGAGAATGTCAGGCTCTGGAATCTTCATGATGTCGTTTGAGAGCACTGTGAGGTCCGCCAGTTTGCCGACTTCCAGAGAGCCTTTGTCCTGCTCTTCAAAGGCAGCGAAGGCGGGCCACAGGGTGAACATCTTGAGCGCCTGTTCTCTGGTCAGGGCCTGTTCTGGATGCCAGCCCTCGCCGGAGAAACCCTTGAGGCTCTTGCGCGAGACCGCCGCGTAGAATTCGATCATCGGCTCGCCGCGTTCAACGGGCGCGTCGGAGCCTCCGGCGATGATGGAACCGGACTTGATGAGGCTCTGCCACGCGTAGGCTCCGGCGAGACGTTCCATCCCCAGGCGGCTCGGAGCGAAGAAGAGATCGCCGATGGCGTGCGAGGCTTGCATGGATGGAATCACGCCTAAGCGGGCAAAGCGAGGGATGTCCTGAAGCGTGAGAATCTGCGCGTGCTCGACCCGCCAGCGCGGCTCGCGTATCTTTCTCTGAGGGGGCGGGACGGCCTTGAACGCCTGCTCGTAGAGGTCCAGAATCGTGCGGTTGGCGCGGTCTCCGATGGCGTGCGTCTCGACCTGCACGCCGCGACGCAGCGCCTCCTCCAACATCGGTTTAAGGTTCGCTTCCTTCTCCGTCAGAAAGCCGGAGGTGTCCGCGTCCGCGTAAGGTTCAAGCAGCGCCGCGCCGCGCGAACCGAGCGCGCCATCCAGGACCACCTTGATGGTTCGCACCGTGAAACGATGATCGTAAGCGTTGAGCGTTGGACCATCTTTGAATAATTTACTGGCAGACTCTCCGGGACCATAGACGGCGTTGTAAATCCTGAGCTTGACCTTCCCTTCGCCGTAGAGTTTGCGCATCATCGCAACATCCGAGTTGACGCTCCCGGCGTTCTGTATCTCGCACCAGCCCAGTTCGATACTGCGTTTGACGCCGAGCAGGAACGCCGCTTCGATTTCCGCAGGCGTCGGCTGCGGGATATGCTTCGTGACCAATTCCTTCGCCGCGTCGAGTATCATCCCGACAGGCTCGCCCGTCTGCTTATCTTTCAAAATCTCACCGCCGAACGGATTCGCCGTGTCCTTATTAATGCCAGCTATCTTTAGCGCGAGGCTGTTCGCTACCGCGCCGTGGCCGTCCGCGCGCGTCAGAAACACGGGATTATCCGGCGAGACTTTATCCAACTCCGCACGCGTCGGAAAGACCGGGGGCTTCCAGAAAGTCTCTATCCAGCCGCGCCCTGTGACCCACTTGCCCGGCTCCGCCTGGGCCACGCGCGCGCGCACTCTGGCGAGCAAATCTTCCATGCTCGTCGTCCCTTCAAGATTGAGATTGACCTCGCGCGCGCCGACTCCCTGTATGTGATAGTGAGCATCTGTCATCCCCGGCAGGACCGTGCGTCCGCGCAGGTTCACGACGCGCGTCTCCCTGCCCTGGTATTTCTTCGCGTCCGTGTTGGAGCCTGCGAAGATGATGCGCTCGCCCTTGACCGCCAAGGCTTCGGCCTGAGGCTGGCGCTCGTTGACCGTGTAGATGTTGCCATTCAAAAAAATCACATCGGCAGTTTCCGTCTTCGCCAGAGAACTCGGGACGAAGCAACAGACGAACGCGATGATTAGTAGACAGGCGATTATTTTCATGACCCTACCTCTTGGCGGCGAGTTAACTTTCATCTGGAATGAACGGGACAGTGAGATTCACCACAGAGACACAGAGCGCACAGAGGCTTGAATGTCTCTCAACTCTCTGTGTCCTCTCATGTCTGCGGTGGTGAACGCCTCTCTCATTCTCGTTCGCTGTGATATTTGATGACGCTCTGCAAGATACCGTCGAGTTTCATATCGGGGCTAAAGCCGACGAGCGCGTTAATCTTCGAGATGTCAGGGACGCGGCGCGGCATGTCCTCAAAGCCCTCTTCGTATGCCTCGTCATACGGCACGAAGCTAATCTCCGATGAAGAGTTGGTCAGTTCCTTGATGCGCTGGGCCAATTCCAGAATCGAGATTTCCTCGTTCGACCCGATGTTGAAGACCTGTCCGACAGCCGACGGCTGGTCCATTAACTTGACGAGCGCGCCGACCACGTCCCCGACATAGCCGAAACAGCGCGTCTGCTGGCCGTCGCCGTAGACCGTAATCGTGCGGCCCGCGAGCGCCTGCTTGACGAAGCTGGGGATGACCATCCCGTACTGTCCCGTCTGCCGTGGGCCAACCGTATTGAAGAGACGCACGACGATGGTCGGCAGCTTTTTCTCGCGCCAGTAAGCGAGCGCCAGAAATTCGTCAATCGCCTTCGAGCAGGCGTAACTCCAACGCCCCTTCGTCGTCGCCCCCATCACCAGATTACCGTCCTCGCGGAAAGGCACTTCCGTGCTCAAACCGTAAACCTCCGAGGTCGAAGCGACCAACACCTTCTTCTTCTTCTTATTCGCCAGCGAGAGCACGACCTCCGTCCCGCGCACGTTCGTCTCGATGGTCCTGACAGGACTTTCGACGATTAACTTAACGCCGACTGCCGCCGCGAGATGAAAAATCACATCGCACTGGTCCACTAATTCCGCGACCACCGGCTGGTTATGCACGCTCTCAATCGTGTAATGAAAACGCGGGTTGTTTTTGAGATGCTGAATATTTTCAATACTGCCCGTCGAAAGATCGTCTATCACGTACACTTCATCGCCGCGCTCCAAATACGCATCCGAAAGATGCGACCCGATGAACCCCGCCCCACCTGTTATCAATACTCGCAAGTTTATCAAGCTCCCTTCAATATTAGTCTGAGAGTCAGGAGTCTGAAGTCTAGAGTCAAAAGCAGTCGTCTTCAACTTGAGCAGTCATCTTTAACTTTCAAGTCGCCTTCAACTTCAAACCTGAGACCTTAAACTTTAGTCCGTCCTTTGACTCTAGACTCCAGACTCCAGATTCCAGACTCCGTTTTAGTTTCCGGCTGCGACATCTCACGATACAGATTCGAGATGTCCTTGAGCAGCCGCTCTCTTGAATAATTCCGTGTCACGAAATGACGCCCGCGCGCCCCCATTTGATGACGCAACCCCTCATCTTCGATGAGCCGCGTCAGCCCTTCGCAAAAGGCTTCGGCGTCGTTCGGCTGGACCAGCACGCCGCGCTCGCAAAGCTTAAAGCCTGCGCCCCCCTTGCTCGCCGTCGCCGCGTTGACTGGTCCGCCAATTACTGGTCCTCCAATCAATTCTCCGAGCAGGTCCGGGACTCCGCCGACCGCCGTGGCGATGGTCGCACGCTGATTCGCCATCGCTTCGATGAGGGTCAGCGGCGTGCCCTCGTTGAGCGAAGTGAGGGCCACTATGTCCAGCGCCGGGTAAAAGTTTTGCGGGTCATCGCGCGTGCCCAGGAACGTCACGTCGTCGGAGAGCGAGAGGGCACGCACCTGCGCTTCCAATCCGCCGCGCAGGTTGCCGTCTCCGATGATGATAAAACGCACGCGCCGCCCATTCGCGTTTCGCGCACCGCCTTGAGATTCCCTGTAACGCGCGGCGGCCTCTAAAAATAATGCGTGATTCTTAATCTCCGTCAGGCGACCGACGATGCCCACCAGCACGTCCGCGTCTCCCGCACAGAGTTCATCACGCAAGGCGCGGCGACGGCTCGACCAATCCGCGAAGATGCTCAGGTCCAGTCCGAGCGGAATGACCGCGAACTGCCCCACGCGCCCGACGCCGAACCGCTCGTGTATTTCCTTATACTGCTGCGCGCTAATAACGATAATCCGGTCGGTCGCAAAACGCGCCAGCATTTTCTCTATGAGCAGAAAGAGGCGCGTCTTTAATGGCCCATAATAACTATGAAAGATATGGCCGTGGTACGTATGTACGAAGCGACACGGCCTGGGCCTGCCGATGAGCGAGGCGGGCGTCAGCGAGCGATAGAGCACGCCCGCGAGACGGCCCACGGTCCCCGCCTTCGCCGTATGCGTGTGGACCAGGTCGGGCCGCTCGCGCCGGAAAAGCCTGTACAGTTTCCAGACCGTGAGCGCATCCTTCGGCGAAATCTCGCGGCTCATGTGCGGAATAATCAAGGGCCTCACGCCTGCCGCCCGCGCAAAGTAACCCATGTCATCCTCGCCCTGCGGCACGACTCCCGCCACCAGCACGGTCTCGTAATCCTCAGGTGGCAGCCCCGCCGTCAGCCACACCACATGGCGCGCAGGCCCCCCGACGTTGAGCCGGGCGATGATGCGTACAATCTTCATAAGTCTGAGAGTCGGGAGTTTGAGAGTCTGGAGTCTGGAGTCAAAAGCAAAGAGCGAGTTCTGGTTTTCGACTCATCTTGTTTTTGACTCATGACTCCAGACTCCTGACTGTCTTAATCGTCCATCCTGAAAATCGTTTCCGGGTCATCCTCGTGGCGAATTTCGTCTATCTCTTCGCGTTTGCCATGGCCCATGTAGAGACGGTTGGGGCAGTTGATGACGATGCCTTGAACGTGTCCGACGTTGCGGTAAGCGTGGACGACTCCCTTCGGGATGACGACGGCCTGCGGGTTGTCCTCGCCGACGAAGAGCGTCATGACGTGGTCGTAGGTTTCCGAATCGGGCCGGTTGTCCCACATCCGCAGCTTGAAAGTTGATGGTCCAATAAAGCAGAAGAGGTCTGCCTGGTCCAGATGCTCGTGCGGGCCGCGCGTCGTGTCGGGCTGCGTCGAAGAGATATAGGACATGACCGGATAAAACTCCGCTGCGAGTTCGTCATGGCGGAACAGTTCTGCGAGCCACCCGCGCTCGTCAATGAACTTACGCAAATCTCTCACGGACACGTCGCGTATGGGGCCGCTCTTGAATTCTCTAACGGGCGCTACGGGCTTCGGCTGCATGTTTCAACTCCAGATTATTGGCCCCTGTTTCGGCGACCAGATTTGAGGCGCGCAGGAGGCTCTCGAAAGTTCCGGCGTCGGTCCACCAGCCCTCAAGCTCATCCCAGGTCATCGCGCCGCGCTCTATGTATGCGTTGTTGACATCCGTAATCTCAAGCTCGCCGCGCGCGGATGGTTCCAGCCCGCCGATGATGTTGAAAACTTCCGCGTCATACAGGTAAATCCCGATGACGGCATATTCGGACTTGGGCACGGCGGGCTTCTCTTCGATACGCAGGACGTTGCGTCCATCGAGTTCGGGCACGCCGAAGCGTTGCGGGTCCTGAACTTTCTTCAACAAAATTTTCGCGCCGCCGCCCTGTTTCCGAAAGCCCTGCACGGCGTCGCGGATATGTCCCTCAATAATATTATCTCCGAGCACGACGCAGACGGGTTCGCCCGCCGCGAAATGCTCGACCAGCGCGAGCGCGTCCGCGATGCCGCCCTCGCCCTCCTGGTAAGTATAGTTGAGATGCTTGAGACCGAAAGCCTTGCCGTTGCCGAGCAGTTTGAGAAAATCGCCAGCGGAGTTTCCGCCCGTCACGATCATGATGTCCGTTATCCCTGCGTTGACCAGCGTCTGAATCGGGTAAAAAATCATCGGCTGATTATAAACCGGCAGCAAGTGCTTATTCGTCACCGCAGTCAGAGGCCGCAAACGCATCCCCAATCCCCCCGCCAACACAACACCCTTCATTCAATCCCTCCAAAGGCAGTGACAAGTGACGAGTGACAAGTGACAAGTTAAAGACAAGTGATGAGTGATGAGTAATAGCATATCTCTCATGACTCATGACTCATCACTGCTTTTTCTGGCTGGTCACTCTTGACTTGTCACTCATCACTAATCTATGAATCTTTGAAACCATAATTCGAGCATGAGCAGCGTCCAGAGTTGATGATCGTAGGAACGCTCGCGCGACGTGTGCTGTTCGATCATGCGCCGGACGGCTGCGGGTTTGAAGAGGCCGCGATGCTGGGCCTTTTCCGAGAGCAGGGTTTCGCGCAGGTAGCCCTGTAGCTCGCCGCGAAACCAGTGGCCGATAGGCACGCCGAAGCCCATCTTGGGCCGCTCCAAATTCTCTACCGGTAATAATCTTTTGAGCACGCGCTTTAAGATGTACTTGGTCGTCAGCCCCTTGAGCTTCAGTTTTTCCGGGAGGCTCGCCGCAAACTCTATCACATGATGGTCCAGAAAAGGCGAGCGCGCTTCGAGCGAGACGGCCATGCTCGCGATGTCAACCTTGACGAGCAAATCGCCCGGCAGGTACGTCATCGTATCCGTCAGGAGCGCGGCGTCAACGATGCCTGCGCCGTTGGCCTTCGCAAACCAGGGTTCGAGAAACTGCGTCTCGCGCTGGCCCAAAGTCTCGCGCGCGAATTCGTCGGAGTAGAGTTCGCGCTTGGCCTCCGTGTCAAAGACGCTCATCCAGCGCAGGTATCTTTCGAGCTTTGGCAGAGAGGCCGCGCGCATAAAACGCTTGGCCCTGGCGACGGGGTCGCGCAGGCCGCCGGAAGATGGCAGGAGTTCAAAGCCGCGCTCGATGAATGATGCGCGCAGGACGCCCGGCAGGCGATGATACTTTTCCGCCAGCCGCATCGCCGCGTAGCGTTGATAACCAGCGAAGCACTCATCGCCGCCGTCGCCGTTGAGCGCCACCGTGACATGCCTGCGCGTCTCTCTTGAAACATAATAGGTCGGCAGGGCGGAAGAGTCCGCGTAAGGCTCTCCGTAATGTTCGACCAGCGTGGGCAAAACTTCCATCGCGTTCGGGCGCACGATGAATTCGTGATGCTCCGCGCCGACGTGCTCCGCGACGCGACGCGCGTGATGTAGCTCGCTGAAATCCTGTTCCTCAAAGCCTATCGAAAAGGTTTTGACAGGGCCGCTCGACTCCTGGCTCATGAGCGCGACGACGGCTGATGAATCAACCCCGCCGGAGAGAAATGCTCCGAGAGGCACTTCCGACATGAGACGCACGCGCACCGCTTCGCGCAAAAGTTCCAGCGCACGCTCGCCAGCTTCCTCTTCATCAATCTTGAGCTTCTGCGAGAAGTCAGGTTGCCAGTAACGCTCTATCCTGATGTCGCCATTTTTGGACCAGCGCAGGGTATGGCCTGGTTCCAGCTTGCGTATCGCGCGATAGGCCGTGAGGGGCGCGGGCACGTACATGTAAGAGAGATAGTAGTGGAGCGCGCCCGGCTCTATCTCGCGGCTGATGTCCGGGTGCAGGAGCAGCGCGCTGAACTCCGAGCCGAAGACGAGGCCGCCGCCGACCTCTGCATAGAGCAGGGGCTTTTTGCCGACGCGGTCGCGGGCCAGAAATAATTCTTCCCTGCGCTCGTCCCAGATGGCGAAGGCGAACATGCCGCGCAGGTGTTTGGGACAGTCCGCGCCGTAACGGTCGTAGGCGTGGACTATCGCTTCGGTATCGCAGTTCGTATAAAATTTGTGGCCCAGCTTCTCAAGCTTCTCTCTGAGTTCGAGGTAGTTATAAATTTCGCCGTTGAAGACGATCCAGGCCGTGCGCCCCTCGTTGTGAATGGGCTGCTGCCCGCCCTTGAGGTCAATGATGGCGAGACGACGCATGGCGAGTCCCACAGAGCCTTTGAAGTAAAAGCCATCTTCATCCGGCCCGCGATGGCGTATCGCCTCGCACATACGCCCCAGCAGCCCACGGTCAACCGGAGCATCATCGCCGCGAACTATGCCTACGATTCCACACATATCAGTATAAGAGATTGATTCATTGACTCATCGGTTCATTGATTCATTGGTCCATTTATTCAATGATTCAATGAGCCGATGATTCAATTCTATATCTTTTGCCATTGAGTGACGACGAAGCATGAAAACAGTTTGCCCTGAATCTTATTGATGACGGATTCGAGGGGGAGCAGGACCGGCGTGTAGATGGGTTTCAAGCGCAGCGGAATGCGAAAGACCATCGAATTCAAGACCAGCAGATAGCCGACGTTGCCCAGATACTTCTCCCTTTTGAATTTGAAGCGCGCGGAGAATTGGTCCTTTAATCCGTCCACGTCAATTGCTGCCTCGTTATCCGCGAAGAGGTCGTCGTGCTTGTACCAGTAGCGCCGGACGAGGTCGGGCAGCGCCCGGCTATGCGGTTCCGCGAAGCAGAAATATCCGCCGGGCTTGAGGATTCTATGAATCTCCTCCACAGCATCTTTGAGGCGCGGGTGCAGGTGATGCAAGCCGCCGACGACCACCACGCAATCGAAAGAGTCTGTCTCTAATCCCGAATCGAGCATCGAACCGGCTATCGCTTGACACTCGGGCCAGCGCCCGCGAAAGGATGCGATCTCTTCCTTCGAGATGTCGAGGCCCGTGACGTGCGCGCCCTTTGATAAGAGATACGCGGTCGTCTGCCCGCTGCCGCACATCCCTTCGAGGACCTTCATCCCTGCGAGGTTTATCCCTTCGAGCATCGGGTCGTAGATGAATCTCGCGCGATATTTCTGGCTGCTCTCGTCGCTGTAGTGCGCCTCATAACTCGCGGCGATTTTGTCGTAGTGCGCTTTCTGTAGTAACTCGGAATCCATCAACCACACCTCGCCAACTTTAGATGCCCGCCGCAGAGCGCCGGACGGTCAAGCGCCGGAGCGCATAGGCCGCGAAGACCAGCAGAAATAATCGAACCGGAATCGTATACCTGGCCTCAGTATGCAGCCAGCAGAGCGTGAAAGTGAAATAGAGCAGCGCGCCCACAGCCGCGAACACCATGAGCCGCGACGGTCCTCCCTCATGCCTGAGCGCCAGCAAGACGCCGCAGATGCCCAGTAAGAGGACCAGTAATCCCAACAGCATGAGGCACAGCCTGACGGGCGCGGGAAGACTCGCGGGCAGGTATGCGGAGAACCACATCCGCAGCATATTCTTCATCGAACTCAGCAGGTACGTTCCCGGCCAGTCGCGTATGTTGGCGAGCGCCGTTTGAGTGAAGAGCCTTTCGGCTCGCATCCTCTTCTCGTTGTCCGGGTAGACCTCCATATTGACAAAGACTGTGTCCGCCGGGACGCCTACCTGTTGATTAACGGCGCGCACCTGCTCCATCATCCCGGAGCTTTCGAGTTCCTGCGGGGCGCGGCCAGTCATCCCGTATTCGATGAGCGAAGGCACAGAGACCCTGCTCTGCCAAGTCGCCATGAACAGCGAAATCCCTGAGCCTCGCACCACCGAAGTCGGGGTGAAGACTCCGAACGTCATTTCATTATGGATGGCCCAGGGCAGGATCAGTAATCCATTGACGACGAGCAGCAGTAAGGCTTTCCGGTAGAGGCTGCGGTCAGCCAGGACGCAGGCCAGCGCGAGCGCAGGGCTGAGCAATAAAAGATTCGGGCGTAAGTAAACGGCGGCGGCGAGGCTCGCGCCCGCGCCCGCAAAGCCCGTCCGCGTTCGCCTCAGCAGCAGGAAGAAAGACAGGGCCAGCAGAAAGACCGTCGGCATCTCCGGTGAAATCTGGCACGCGCTGAAGGCCACGAACGGGTAGACGGCAGAGAGGACCAGAAAAGCGAGACCCGTCAGTTGGCCCAGCGTTTCAACTGCCACTCGCCAGACGAGCCACACGGAGATGAGAAAAAGCAGGCACTGGACCAGTATGACGCCAGCATTGCCGTCACGAAAGAGCGCCTGGCAAGCCATGATGAAAAGCGGATAGCCCGGCAGACGCATGCCCTCAGGCTCGAACGCCGCGCCGCTTCCAAGGCCGTACACATGCCCACGCCTGAGCGCATCCGCCAGCGCCAGATAACGCGCGCTGTCTCCCGTCAACCAGGGTCTCGTCTTTAAGACGAGCGCCAGCAGGACCAAGGCATGGACGGCGAAGAGCGCCCACACCAGCACACTCAAAAAGCGCGCGTCGAGGAGAGCCTTTGAGGCTGAAACCGGAAGCTCCGAATCAGCTTGCATTCCGGGATTCTTCAACAGGCTTCTCATCTTCCCACAGGTTGACGTGCTTCGGCTGCCGCGCCGCCTGCCTCGCAGCCAACTCCTGCCGCGCCGTTAACTCTCGCAGCCTCTGCCTGTCCTCTCGTCGCTCCTTGAGCAGCACGAAACCGACCGCCGCGAAAATAAAATAGAAGACCAGCAATTGCGAGCGCTGGCGATAGGCCGTCCCGACGTTGCCTTGAAAGACGGAGTAAGCGACCGTCAGCATCGCGCTGAAGAGCAGGATGGGCGAAGCCTGTCTCAAATAATATTTGATGGTAAACCAGAGGCCCAGCACGAGCGCCGGGAAAGAGGCCCACCAGACGAGCATCTCCGGCATCGTGATGCTCTGCCTGAGCGAAGCCAGTTGCCACGGGAAAGGCGCGAACAGAAGATAGACCATGCCCACCGGAATCGCCGTCAGCGCGCCGGAGGTAGTTGATACGTCCGTGTCCTTGCCAAAGCCGGAGGCCGCCGATTGGGCCAAATCAGAGCGGCTCTGCTGGACTCTTTGCAGGTCGAAGTTTTCGATCTGCGCGCCCGCGTAACGCGAGACTCCGAGGTAAGCCAGGGCCAGCGTAATCGCTATCATGACGATGAACTGGCGCAGGAAACTGCTCGCCGTAAAACTGCGCAAGCCGACGACGAAGGCCCCTGCGATGGCTGCCAGCAGGATGTAAAAGATATAAAACCGTAGGCTCAGAATCCCGAACAGCGAGCCGATGAGGATGAGCAGATACTTGAGGTTGAATCTCTCTCCGAGTTTCAAAGTCGCCAGCATCGAGAGCGCCAGCAGAAAAACTATCGGACCATCTTTCAAGCCCTGCGAGGACCAGAGGATCAGCGAGGGGAAAAAGGCTACGAAGAGAGCGGCGATGCGCGCGACGCGCAGGTTGTTGTAGATGTGCTGGGCGCAGAGAAAGATGACGGGGGCGGTGACTGCTCCGAGGATGGAATTGACGAATTGCGTGGCGAGCGGGTTTCGTCCAACGAGGCTATAGATGCCCGCCACCATGTAGACCATGCCCCACGCGCTGCCCGCTCCGCCTCCCATAAAACCGTTGAGCATCGCATGGTAATAACTATCTGTGTCCTTCATGGAGACCATCAGATAGCCGTAAAAATCATAGGACGCGGCATCCGTCCCGAAGAAGTCCTGCTTGTGCGTGATGAAGATTAAAGTCCCGACCAGTATCCTCACGAGCAGCCCGCTGACGAAGAGCCGCAGCAAAAAATGCGAGTGCTCCTTCGCCTGAGAGATAACCAGCCCCGCCAGCAGCGCCAGCGGCACGCACACGATCATCGCCGTCGCGCCATACACAGGCACGAACAGGCAAATACCCGCGCACAACAAAATCGAGAAAATGATGAGCAGACCGTTCATAAGTCAGGAGCCAGGAGTCACGAGTCAGGAGTCAGAAATCAGAAGAAAGAAGCTGTCTTTTGACTCCTGACTCCTGACTCCGCACTCTTGACTGTTCAAACATCCTCCGGCAAATCCTTGCGCGTCTTTTGTTCGATGAGGAAGATGTCTTCCTCGCTCAACTGTTTGATGGTCCTGGCGGGGACGCCTCCGATTAAACAGTTTTCCTCCGTCAACTGGCCTGTGATGACGGCCCCTATGCCGACGATGCAGCGCGAGGGGATGGAGCCGCCGGGCGCGACGCGAATCTCCGAGCCGATGTAGGTGAAAGAGCCTATCTCTATGGGCCGTGTGCGCTGTCGGTTGTGCGTCCAGAGGGAAGAGTTGCGACCGCCCAGGATAGAGCGTTTGCCGATCTGGACGCGGTCCGTAAAATCTATCTTGTGGCCCGCCGTCACGACGCTGCCCTCGCCGAGAATGAATCGCGGCTCAATCGGATTGACCACGTCCGGCTCAGGAATCGAGTTGATCTCGTTCAAGCGTATAATCTCCGCATAACGACCGAGACTGATCTCGTCACCGCCGCGCAAAATATTCAAATGACCGATTCGCACATGGTCTCCAACCGTCAACTTTTTGACGCCGATGACCGCGTTGAGATGACCGATGCGGACATCGTCCTCAATCACACACTCGCGCGCGTCTATCAAACTCAAGCCGATACGCACGCGCTTGCCGATGCGATACCCGAAGCACAGACGATAACATGGACGCTTGAGAAAAGACGGCAGCAAGGCAATCCCACACAACACCGCCAGCCGCATTTTTCTCATTCACCACACCCCATCAGTGGATTGATTCATTGCTCATCGGCTCATTGGCTCAATGAATAAATGGACCAATGAATCAATGTGCCGATGAGTCAATCCCTCTAGCTGCTTCGCGCAGGGCCTGGGCCAGTTTGTCCGCCTGGGCCGGGACGGTGTAATGCGACAGCGCGTGCTGGCGACCGGCCTCTCCCATACGCCGTCTCAACTCTTCATCTGTCAGCAATCTCGCTAACGCTGCGCGCCACTCTTCATCCGTTTGTGCGAAGAGATGCGTCCGGCCCGGCTCGCCTATCTCCTTGCAGGCGGCAATCGGCGTCACCACGTAAGGGACTCCGACGGACATATACTGTATCGCCTTAAAGCCGGACTTACCCGCTGCCCACTGGTCCGCGTAGAGCTTCGCGTTAATCGGATAAAGCCCTATGTCGAAGGATTGAAAATCCGCTATCTCGCGCGCCAGATTCCAACTCAGGCTTTCCACTTCGACGCCCGGCAACCTGACGCGCTCGCGCCCCGCGCCAATCACCTTGAGACGAAAACTGTGCGTCCGCGCGAGTCGCTGCAAGGCCGGAAAGATCATCTCAAGATAAGGAAAAGTCGAATGCGTCCCTATCCAGCCGAGCACGGGCGGCCCTTCGTGTTCTTCATCTGCAAGCTGAGCGCGCGGGCGAAAACGCTCCGTGTCAACCACCGTCGGGATGATGACGGCGCGGCGTCCCTTGCTCTCCACATACTCCGCGATAGAGCGGTTGCCGCACGTCACCAACTGCGCCCAGCGAATCAAGTCATCCGTCTTGCCGAACCACTTCAAAGCGCTGCCAAGGCGACCGTACGTCGGACTAGTATATGAGACATAGGTCGCATCGTCCAAATCGAGAACCAGCGGACATTTGCCCACGCGCATCGCCAGCCACTCAAAGAGCGGCGGCCCGATCATCATCGCCTCGCGCTGGACCAGAATGATATCCGCCCCGCGCGCCGCCAGCACATCGCCCACGCGCCGCCACGCCGAACCCATCATGCCCAGCGCCGTGCGCGGCAACGCCCCGCGCTTGTAGAGCGACCCGAAGAGACGCGAATCCACAAACGGGCGCACGCGCAAATTAATCCCGCGCTCCGCCAACGGGCCGACAAACTGTTCCAGACGATAACGCGTCGCCGCAGCTTCCACAGGATATGAGGCGAAAGCTAAAACTTCCATAAGCGAGTCAGGAGTCTCGGAGTCAGGAGTCATGAGTCAAAAACAGTCGCCTTTAACTTTCATGGTTGCTTTAACTTTTAGACTTGAATCCTTCCACATTAAACTTGAGAACTTAAACTTTAACCCTTAACCATCAACGCTTCTTCTTCAGGACTCCAGACTCCGAGACTCCCGACTCCCTTACGGCTTGCGCATGAATTCTTCAAAAGCCTCGCTCACGCTTGAAGTATTCATGGTACGCCAGGGGTCTTTAGGCGCGAACTTTTCAAAAGCCTCGCGGATGGACGAAGCGCTGAGGCTCTGCCACGTCGCGGGCTGTTCACGCGTGAGCGCGACGGCGGCTTTCCTGCGAGCGCGCGAGGCGTTGCGGCTAGGCGTTGGCGCTCTGCCGACCATGCGTTCCTGAGTCAACGCGCGATCTTTGAGACCTTTGCGAAAAATCAGTATCAGCAGAATGCCCGCCGATAACAGGACCAGCGCGAAGAGGACCGTCCCCGTCTCCATCACAGAACCTCCTGAGACAGATGATGCTCAATTCACTCACATCATGATCAACATCTCACCCGCAGACTTCCCTGTAGAGCCGCGCGTAACGCTCAAGCCCGACGCCGCGCACGTCGAAAAGTCTGCGCGCCGTTTCGCGCAAGCGTCGCCGCGTACTCGCTACATCCGACAGCAACTCCATGATGGACGAAGCCGCGCGCCCGTACTCTTCTGCGGTAAATTCCCGGACCAGCGCGCCCGCTCGCTCGTCTCTCACGAGCGCATCCGAATCGCCTATCCCTTGGTTGATGATGAACGGCAGGCCGCAGGCTAAATACTCTGTGACCTTGACGGGCGAAGTGGCGAGCTTGGAAAAACCGGGCTTGTAGAAGGCTATCCCGGCATCGCTCGCGGACAGGTACGAGGGCACATCAGCATTGGATGCGGCCTGCACCGTGTACTGTCCTTCACAGACGCCGCGCTCGCGCATCAGCGTATCAATCAACTCGCGCGGGCCGAGGGTGAGCCACAGAAAATGCGCGTCCGGGCGCGTCCGCAAAAGCTCTACGAAAAGGTCGGCCATCTCCGCCGTCAAGTACCAGCCTCCAATCGAGCCGCTGTAGACGAGCACGAACTGGTCCTTTAATTTCAACTCGCCGCGCCGCGCCTCGCGCGCCCCCGCGTCGAATCCGAATAGCTCAAGGTCCGTGCAGCAGGGGATGACCTCGTGCGCGGGTTGGCGACCGCGCAGGCCCTCCCAATTTTTCAGCAGAGGCCAGATACGCTCCGTCAGCGTCACGATACCGTCGGAAGCCTTGAGCACACGCCGCTCCATCGCCTTAGTCAAAATGTATGGCGCTCCCCCTTTGCGCCAGTGCTTTGCATCCATGTACTCTTCTGCCATCAGCCCGCGCACGTCAAAGATCATCTTGAGATTGAAACGTTTCTTCAAGGCCAGCGCGATGGTCGCGGCGATGTGGCTCCGCGCGTGGACCATCTCGATGCGATTGCGCCGGACCAATTTTTCACAGTAACGCACGCCCGCGAGCACGTCATAAACGGTCGCGGGCAACGAAGGCTTTTGATGATAGCGCAACCAGTGCCACTCAATCCCGGTGGCGGCGAGGCTCGCGCGCAAGGCTTCGCAACGCGCCGCGCCCTCAGTTTCAAACGCGGCGGCGCGCTCAAAACTCAACAGGGTAAACCGCACGCCCTCCCCGCTCAACTCGCGCAGGTACGGCAACACCTGGCTCTGGCCCAAAGGGTCCAGCATCCCGTTGTAAGAGAGATAGAGCACGCGCCTGCCTTTCAAACTCATCAGCGATTCCGTGTTCTCGATAGCGTTTGAGCCTTGCGCGTTGAGAGATGAAGAGCAACTCGGAATGATGAAGGCGGAAGGATGAAAGAAAAACTATTCGTCTTGAATAGCCGCTCTCTCATCCTTCCGCCTTCCTACTTCCGACTTGCTGTTCAGACCTGGACCTGTTGCGCCTCCGGCTGAAGCTTGCCGGTCTTGACGAGTTCGCCTTTAATCCAATGGTAAGTCCGTTCTAAGCCGTCTTCCAGACTTATCTGCGGTTCCCACTGCAAGACCTCGCGCAGTCTGGTGTTGTCGCTGTTGCGGCCACGCACGCCCTGCGGCTTGGTCAGGTCGTGCTCTTTGCCGATGCGCTTGCCCGCGATGCCCGCCACCATGTCCACCAGTTCGTTGATAGAGAGCATACGGTCCTGGCCCAGATTGAGCGGCTCCCTGTGCTCGCTCCGCATGAGCCTGTAGATGCCTTCAACCGTATCGTCTATGTAGCAATAGGAGCGCGTCTGAAGCCCATCGCCCCAGACCTCTATCACCTCGCCGTCTTTCGCCATCGCGATTTTGCGGCAGATGGCCGCCGGACTCTTCTCGCGCCCGCCGTCGTACGTCCCCAGTGGACCAAAAATATTGTGAAAGCGCACGACCCGCGTTTCCAGTCCGAAGTCCTCGCGATAGTGTCGGCAGATGCGCTCCATGTAGAGTTTCTCCCAGCCGTAGCCGTCCTCCGCATCCGCAGGGTAAGCGTCCTCTTCCCTGAGCGGAGTGACATCCGCATCCTTCTGCAAGTAGCCGGGGTAAATGCAAGCGCTCGACGTATACAGATACCGCCCGACGCCGTTGATGCGCGCGGCCTCTATGGATTGCAGGTTAATCAAGGTGTTGTCGCGCACGATGACGGCCTTGTTGCTTTCGATAAAGCCGATGCCGCCCATGTTGGCCGCGAGGCCATAGACTTCATCAACTTCATGCGTCGCCTGCAAGCAGCTTTCCCAGCGCGTCAGGTCCAGTAATTCAAACTCCTGCGCGCGCGTCGGCTCATACTCAGGCTCTTTGACATCAACGCCGCGCACCCAGTAGCCACGGTCAACCAGATAGTTGACCAGATGATGGCCGATAAAGCCGCCCGCGCCCGTCACCAATACTCTCGTCTGTTTTGACATAAATTTTATTATCTCCTGAAAACTTTGATGATAACACTAAAAGCAGTGACAAGTGACGAGTGACGAGTGACAAGCAGGAAAAGCTTTCGCTTCATCACCTATCGCTCTTCATTCAACATTCATCAGTCATCACTTATCTTTAACTCGTCACTCGTCACTCGTCACTCGTCACTGCCTTACGCCCCCGTTGAGAGACGACGCAGGCAGCCCCAGAAGGTTCTGTTCCTGATGCCCTCCGGGTAGGTCACGAGCGCGCGCAAGAGCCAGCGTGCGCCCTCGCGGCTCTGGCCCGCCGTGCTCGCTTCATAAGAGCGGCGCATGAATTGTGTGGCCCTGCACCAGCGACGGTCCGCGCCCTCAAGCTGGCTCTCGTAATGCTCCGCGAGCAGGTCAAACTCTTTCTCCTGGCGATGTCCCTCCGCAACCGTCTTGCTGAAAGAGTGCAGGCGATAGGCTGCCAGAGGCACGGGCAAATATTCGCAGGCGTGCCCGGCGAGCAGGAGCCGCGTGTACATATCGCAGTCGAAATCGTAGGGCCACTGCTCCTGAAATTTAAACTCGATTAACTCTCGTTTCCAGAACATGCCGGGCTGCGGGGCTTTAAAGGCCCAGGAAAGACAGTGCGCGGCGGACTTCGGGACGCGTGCTCGAATCAATTCCGTCGGGTGGCCCTCGCCGAACATGATCGTATCGCCGCAGAGCCATTCGCAATTCCCCTGATTCTCGAAATGGTCTATCACGGCGTTGAACGCGCCCGGCAGGTAGAGGTCATCGCTGTTGATAAAGGCGGCCACGTCTCCCGTCACACGCTCGATGCCCTTGTTGATGGCGTGGACCTGCCCGCGATCCTTTTCGCTGGTCCAGTAAGCCAGATGTTTTTCATAACGGCGGATAACATCCACGCTGTTATCCGTGCTGCCACCGTCAACGATGATGTATTCCAGGTTCGGATAATTCTGGTTCAAGACGGAGAGAATCGTCTCTTCCAGAAATTGTCCCTGGTTGTATGAGGGCGTGATAATACTGAGCTTTAAAGTCATACCAATCTTATTTCGGATTGCGGAATTCGGATTGCAGATTGCGGAATGAAGAAAAAGTGATATTTCAACTTGAACAGTTCTTTATTCATCAATCCGCAATCCGCATTCCGCATTCCGCAATTGCTTTTTTAATCCGGCTCAATTCGTCCAGGTGTTCCATCGTGTCTACGGTAAACCAGGTCTTGGGGTAGACGCGGGAGGTGATGACCTGCTCCTGCGCTATCAACTGGCTCCACAACGAATAGAAGTCGCCCTCTTCGCGTGTCAAACGGTTGACCTTGGACGGGTTGATAATCTGAATTCCTGAGCAGTAGATGTCCGACTCTTTATAACGGTTCAACTCCGTCACGACATTCTCGCGGTGAAAAATATAATCGCCGTCGAGGCCGAGCACGGGCTTGACGGGGACGATCATGCAGGCAGGCTCGCCGTAATGAAAATAATCCGTCTCAAGTAAATCGAAATCCAGTTCCACGACGTTGTCGCAGGTGAGCACGAACATCGGCTCGTTCAAACTCTTCAACAGTGTATTGTAAATCCACCAGCAGTTGCTCTGCCCTTCCGTGTTGAAGACGGAACTGACGCCATGCTGGATGACGTGCTGGGCCAACATCGCGCCCTTATAGCCGACGGTGATGTGTATGTGCGGGATGTGCTGGCGAATTTTGTCTATGCCCTGCGCGATGAGCGTCGAGCCGTTGTAGGGGGCCATCGCTTTGGGGATGTCCTCCGTGAGCGGCATCATACGCTGTCCGCGCCCGGCGGCCATGATGATTGCGTGATTGATTCTTGCCATTTACTCAGCCGGGTGGTTGATGATGTTCAGCATCTCCTGTCTTGACAGCCGTTCCGTATTGGCTGACGAGAGGCCGACTTCGAGCGGCGTGTCCGCCTTTTCGTTGAATGAGATAATATAATGTTGTATCCCGTCATATTCAACCCCGCGAGTAAAGGGGAGTTCGATGTCTCCGATGAGAAATTCGTCTTCGCGCTCGCCTGGACGGCCCTCCATACGATCCCAGCGCCCGCCCTTCTCTTCAATCCAGAGGGTCAGCAAATCCTTAATCTGCGCCGCCTTCATCTTGCGCGACAGCACGCGCCCCCTGACCGTTTCGATCTCCGTCATCGCCGTCCGAACGAGCCTCACGGCCTCGTCCACGGTGAAGAAGAAGCGGCGCATTTCTGGACCAGTGCTGCGAATGACGCCCGCCTCGTCGTGCATCTTTTTCCAGATCGGAAGCACGCTGCCGGTGGACCACGCGACGTTGCCATAACGCACGCAGGTAAACTTCGTCTCGCTCTTGCCGTCCAGGCTACAGAACATGCGTTCCATCAGAGCCTTCGACAAGCCGTAAGTATTTCTAATCGGCGGCGCGGCCTTGTCCGTAGAGATGCCGACGACCATCTCGGCATTCTTCTCCAAAGCCACGCGCGCCACGTTTTGCGAACCCAGCACGTTGACATCCACACATTCAAGCGGGAGTTTTTCCGCGAGGTCTACAAACTTGGTCGCCGCCGCGTGAATGATGACGTGCGGTTTGGCCTCCACGAACACGTCGCGCACGCTCTCTATGTTCGTGACATCCAGTGGAAGCACGTCGCAACCAGTCACTTCGCGCGCCAGCAAATTCTGTTTATTGTTTCTGGCTCCGAGCACAACCGTGTACTCTTCGCGCAAAGCTTCGGCGAGGCTTCTGCCGAGAAAGCCCGTCCCGCCCGTAATCAAAACCGTCTTCTTCATCAGTCTCAGAACCCCTTGTCCAACCTAAGCACAGCGATGCCCAGGGCCTTCATAAAATTTAAAGAACTGGCGACGCGAAAATCCTTCGCGTAAGCGCGGAGCAAACACTTCAAGGCCGCTCCGTGCTGGCGCGAGCCGTTCGCCACGGTGCTCATGTAAATCAGGGAGCCGACTTCCAATCGTTTCAAATATTTCTCGTAGACCGCGCTCAAGTGCGGGTCTGCTGATATTTTGGAGACGATATAAGAGAGACGCCCGCGCAGTTGTTCGAGGTCCAGATGTTTAATGGTCCTGCCGCTGTGATGGACGATGCCGTGATTGATTTTGTTGATTCTCCCCGGCCTGTAATCCGCGACCACGCGCAGCCAGAAATCCCAGTCCTCGGCGCTCGTCAGAATCGGATTCGTGTCGAACCTGTAGCGCTCGTAAATCTCCCTGTGGATAAAATCTCCGATGCATGACAGAAAATTGCCGTCCGTGATGGCGCGCAAAGGATCATCCAGTGGAGGGAAGCTGAAGTTATAGAGCACGCGATTATCCGCGTCAACCAACTGGTACAGATTATGAAAGAGTTTGATGCCCGGATTCTCCTTGATGAACTCGGCGGCATCGGCCAGCGCGGTCGTGTACATCAAATCGTCCGAATCGAGGAACGTCACGAAGTCGCCCGTCGCGTTTTCCATCCCCGTATTACGCGACGTGGCGCGCTCGTAATTCCGGTCGTGCTTGATAAAGCGAATCTGACCGGAGCGAATGGCAGGTTGAAGAACTTCCTCCGTGTTATCGGTCGAGCAGTTATCCACCACGATGATCTCGTAATGAGGATACGTCTGTTGAAAGACCGTCTCCAAAGTCTTCGTGATTAAATCGGCCCGGTTATACGTCGGGATGATGACGGAGAAGACGGGGTCGCGCTGCGTCAAACTGCTTTTCTCAAACTCGGCTTTGCTCATCTCAAACATGGCCGGGTCCATCATTACTTGACTGGACCTGACATCGCGTTCACCACCGCAGAGACACAGAGCGCACAGAGTCAGCACAGAGAAAAACTGATTTAAATCTCTGTGCTGACTCTGTGCGCTCTGTGTCTGTGCGGTGAATATTCCTTGCCATACATTCAATTGAAGAAGAATCTCTCACACACTATTCCGACGCAGAATCTCTTGGTCTCTCCAATTCAAGCGCGGCAGAGTCCAGCGCCCCAGGTGAAGCCAGCGCCGAAGGCCGGAAGCAAAAGATAATCCCCCTCACCGACGCGGCCCGAACGGCGCAGATTATCGAGCGCCAGTCCCATAGAGGCCGAAGAAGTATTACCGAAATCTTCCAGCACGGAGACCAGTCCATCCCATTCCGGCGGAAAGCGCAACGCGCGCCCGACCTGCGCCAGCAGGTTGGCGTTGGCCTGATGCGGGACGACCCACTGCACTTCATCCACCGCCAGATTATTGCGCGCGAGCAAGGCGTTGCACGCCGCCACCATCTTTCGAGAGGCTTGCAGAATCACCGATTGGCCCACCATCCGCGCGTAAGTATCACCCGCGCTCATCTCTGCCCCACTCGCTTCCGTCGCGCTCGCTGCTATCGCGTTTGCTCCCGCTGTCTCATCTTCCACGCCGCGCGCGGAGGAGACGCCGAACTCCGTCCCCGGACAACGAATGCCAAGGTCGTCAACGTATGCGCCATCCGTCGCCAGCAACACGTCTAAGATTTCCAGAGCGTGTCTCTCATCTTTATCTTCATCAACGGCGTCGTCTGCGGAAACGATGAGGGCGGATGCGCCGTCGCCGAAGAGCATGGAGATGGTCCCGGATTGGGGCGAGAGGTCGAGCCACGCGGATTGAATCTCCGCGAGACAGATGGCGACGTGGCGCGCCGCGCCTGATTGGACCAACGCTCGCGCCAACTGCATCCCATAGAGAGCGTTGCAACACGTCGCGCGTATGTCCAGGCAGGGAATCTGCCGCAGGCCCAGTTGATTTTGCACGGAGGGAGCGCTGCCCGGAATAAAACGGTCCGGCGTCATCGTGCCCATGAGCAGGTAATCAACATCTTTCGCCTCAAGCCTCGCATCCTCAAGCGCGTGGCGGAGCGCGTGCGCCGCGAGTTCGCTCGTGCGCGTGCCCTCATCCGCCCAGCGGCGACGATGGATGCCGGAAGATTTGAAAATTTGTTCGGGTGTGAGTCCGAGCCGCCCAGCAATCTCTTCATTACTGACGACCCGTTCGGGCACATAGATGCCCGTGCCTGTGACCAGTGCTTTCAAGACCCTTTACCCTTTGCGCGTTTCGACGTAGCGTTCGATGGCATCTACGCTCTGGAAATTTCCCGGATTGACATCGCCATCGGGAACTTTAATGCCGCACTCTTCTTCCAGTACGCTGATAAAATCAACCAGCGCGAAGCTGTCGAGCACGCCGAGGCGAAAAAGATCGTCGCCCGCCTTCGGTTGTTCAAGCCCTTCGCGCTGCGCGTTTTCGTTGAGATAATCCATCACTCTCTGGGGCAAAGCCATAGCGTCTTTGATTCACTCCTTAGCAGATATTTTGCCGCCGTTCGATTCGCGCGCGATGGGCGGCGGATCGAAAGAGAGCGGTATCATGTTGTCCTTCTCTCTCAAAGCAGCGAGGTAGTTTAAATCAATTGAGGCAAGCAGGCTACCCGGCGCGGCCCGCCTGACCAGCGTCTCAAGGATGTATGAATCGTAGACTTCGCCCGGATGAACCCCGTCGAACATGTAAGTATCATCCAGCCCGTAATCTTCCTGGCGGACAATCGGGAGGCAAGGGACGCCCGCCGCTTCGACTTGCTCACAGAGCCAACCTTTGTACTCCGTCCACCAAGTCTCCAACGCTTTCGATTCGTCGAGAGCGCGTCTCACATCCGTCGCAAAAGGCGGCTCGTAAGCGTAGACCTCTATCCCCATCGCCTTCAAAGAAGCCAGAGATTGGACCAGCATCCCGGCACGCACGCGCTCTACCTTTGAGGTGGGCGCGAAGAGAAAATAGGTCCGCTTAACCTGGTCCAGCACGGGCATCGCCAGGCGGTCTCGATAGACAGGATGCTTGATAAAATCCACCAGGTCCGAGGTGTAAAGAAAGCTGCCGTCGGAGAAACGCTCTCCGATGCCAGCCGAGACAGCGGTGATGCCGAAGGCCGGGTAGTGATAGAAAGGCGAGACGCGCGGCTGGCCGCCGAAGACGGTCTTCCAGGAAACACTTGATTTCCCCGTCCGCAGCAGATAACGCGCGGCCTCTACGTGAAAAGAGAATTGATAGACGGCATCATCTTCGCCGTCGAGCCAGCTTTTCTTCTCCGGCGGGTCCGTCGCCTCGCTCACCCACCAG
>DASYML010000239.1:0-42172 GCA_036009045.1 Pyrinomonadaceae bacterium | reverse complement strand
CCCTCACACGCTCTCAAGCAGGACTACTGCCTGCACCGTGACGCCCAATTCCTGGCCCACAGCATCCAGGCCCTCGCCCGTCTTCGCCTTCACGCTCACGCAATCAACAGCCACCGCGAGCGTCTCTGCCAGCCGCTCTCTCATCATCAACACGAAGGGACGCAGTTTCGGTCTCTCCAACATCACCGTCGCATCCGCATTGACGACGCGAAAGCCTCTCTCGCCCGCCAGCCACATCACGCGCGCCAGCAGGTGCAAACTGTCAGCATCCTTCCACTGCGGGTCACGGTCTGGGAAATGCACGCCCAGATCGCCCTCGCACAATGCGCCGAGGATAGCATCGGCCAGCGCATGCGACAGCGCATCGGCATCCGAATGGCCTGCCGCCCCGCGCTCAGACTCGATCTCCACGCCGCCCAGAATCAACGGTCGTCCCTCGACTAAACGATGTGTGTCATGACCAATGCCGATACGAAACATAAGTCTGGAGTCCAGGGTCAGGAGTCAGGAGTCAAAAGCAAGAGCCTGTCTTTGACTCACGACTCTTGACTCCAGACTCTAGACTTGAGAATCAGTTCAGCCAGCGCGATGTCTTCCGGGCGCGTAATCTTGATGTTGCGCGGGTGGCCTGAGACGACCGCAACTGGCTCTCCGAGACGTTCTACGAGGGCGCTGTCGTCCGTCACGTCCGCGCCAAGGTCGGATGCCTGCTCATAAGCGCGCCGCAGCAGTTGATAGCGAAAACACTGCGGCGTCAGCGCGTGACGCAAGGACGCGCGCTCAAGCGTTCGCTGGACCAGTCCGTTCCTGACTTCCTTAATCGTGTCCGTCGCCGTCGCGCAGAGGATGGCCGCGCCGCTCGCTTCCGCCGCTCGCACAGTGGACTCTATCTCGGACGGCGTCACGAAAGGGCGCACACCGTCATGCACGGCGATGATTCCGGCGGTCGCGGGTCGCACGGTTTGCAGGCCGCGCCAGACGGACTCTGCGCGCGTTGCGCCGCCCTGGACGACGCGTCCCAGCTTGCGCAAACCGTACCGGGACGCAAGCGCGAGAAAGCCCGCCGCATCCTGCGCGGGCAACACGACGACTGTTTCATGGATGGCTGCACACTGCTCGAAACGCCTGAGCGTGTGAATGATAATGGGAGTGCCCGCGAGTTCTAGAAACTGCTTGGCCCGCTTGCCGCCCAGCCGCGTGCCCTGCCCGGCGGCGGCAATAATCGCAACGTTCATAAGAAGGGAAGTCATGAGTCCAGAGTCTAGAGTCAGGAGTCAAAAACAAGAACTAGCTTTTTGCTTTTGACTCCTGACTCTAGACTCTGGACTCATGACTTGTCTCATCCTTCGTACTGGTCCGTGATGCGTGTTGGGGCGGCGGCGGTGGAGCGGACGGGGCGGCGCGTCGTGCCGTTGGCGGTGCGCTGTTGTTCGCCGTTGCCGCCGTTGCCGTCGCTGGCTTCTTCCCAGAGGCGACCGAAGATCATCTTTCCGGCGGTCGTTTGGAGCACGCTCGTCACGGCGATGTCCGCGTTCTTGCCTATCAGGCGGCGCGCGTTATCCACGACCACCATCGTCCCATCGTCCAGGTACGCGACGCCCTGGTTATACTCTTTGCCTTCCTTGAGGATGAAGACGCGCATCGCTTCGCCGGGAAGGACGACGGGCTTGAGCGCGTTGGCGAGTTCGTTGATGTTGAGCACGCTGACGCCGCGCAGTTGCGAGACCTTGTTCAAGTTGAAATCGTTGGTCACGATGACGGCGTCGAGTTGTTTGCCAAGCTCTATCAATTTCAGGTCCACTTCGCGGACCGAGGGAAAATCCGTTTCGACTATCTGGATGTCCAGGGTGTTGTTGTTCTGAAGCCGATTGAGCATGTCGAGGCCGCGCCGACCGCGCTGGCGCTTCGACGAATCGGGCGAGTCCGCGACCTGTTGTAATTCGCGCAGGATGAATTGCGGGATGATGAGAGTGCCGCTCAAGAAACCAGTCTCGGCCACGTCCGCGATGCGCCCGTCAATGATGACGGAGGTATCCAGTATCTTGAAATCACGCCGCGCGGCCTTGTCGCTGAAGATGCCGCCGAGCGCCGCGAGGTCCAGATAATCGCCCTTCGCCGCGCCGACCATGAGGCCCACATAGGCCATGAAGAACATCAGCGCGAGCGTCATGAAAGACTTCATCTCCGGCGAGACCGCCGTTGATTCCTGATAGCTGATGAGCATTCCTATGAGAAAGCCTCCGAGGATGCCCATAATCGAGCCGACCGCCGCGCCTATCAACGTCTTGAGCGAAGCGCGCCGAATCCGTCTCTCGAAAAAGATGGTCGCCAGCGCAATCAGCGCGGCGCAGACAGCCGATACAAACCGCAGCCCTAACACCGGATGCAGCAAGTACCCGGAGGCGACGAGGATGCCTGTAAAGACTAATCTGATGAGAATGACATCGGCGCGCATGACGGTAAGCATATTAGCACGCTCCGTGCTCGCGCGCTATGAATGTTTGAAAGCAGGAGTCAGAAGCCAGAAGAAAAGCATTTGAATGTTTTTCCTTCTGGCTCCTGGCTTCTGATTTCTGACTCCTGACTTAGAACAGTTCATCCAACGCTTCTTCGACGGACCGCACGCCGACGACGCGGACGCCGAGCAGTCGCTCCAGCCCGGCGGTGTTGGAGGCGGGCATGACTATCTTCTTGAAGCCGAGCGCCTGCACTTCGCGTGCGCGCCCGCTGGCCTGCATCGCGCCGCGCACTTCGCCCGTCAATCCCACTTCGCCGAAGACAGCCGTGTGCGGGTCAATCGGCACGTTCTTGAAACTCGATGCGATGGAAGCCACGACGCCGAGATCCGCTGCGGGTTCGTCAATCTCCAAGCCTCCGGCGATGTTAACGAACACATCGTCGCCGAGGAGTTGAAGGCCGACACGTTTTTCCATCATCGCGATGAGCAGCGCGACGCGATTCTGGTCCACTCCCTGCGTCATGCGTCGTCCCGTCCCATACTTGGAGCTAGAGACGAGCGCTTGAATTTCCACCAGCACGGGCCGCGTGCCCTCCATGCAGGCCGTGACGACGGAACCGGAGACGCCTAAGGGGCGTTCCTGCAAAAACATCTCCGACGGATTCGCCACGGCGACGAGGCCCGTGCCCGTCATCTCGAAGACGCCGACCTCGTTGGCCGCGCCGAAACGATTCTTGGTCGCGCGCACGATGCGATGATTGTGATGCCGCTCGCCCTCGAAATAGAGGACCGTGTCAACGATGTGTTCCAACGCTTTTGGACCAGCGATGTTGCCTTCCTTCGTGACGTGGCCGATGAGAAAGACTGGTATCGTGCGATTCTTGGCGAGCAGTAGAAACTGCCCCGCGACTTCCCTCACCTGCGAGACGGAGCCGGGCGCAGATTCGATGGCGGACGAGTAAACCGTCTGTATCGAATCAACGATAATCGCGCCCGGATTCATCCTCTCGATTTCATGAAAAATATTCTCAAGGTTCGTCTCCGGCAGCAGGTAGAGATTCAACGCCTCTATGCCGAGGCGCTCGCCGCGCATCTTTATCTGGCGCTCGCTCTCTTCGCCGGAGATGTAGAGCACCGTCGTGCCGCCCGCGCTCAGACGGTCCGCGACCTGCAACAACAACGTAGACTTACCGATGCCGGGATCGCCGCCGATTAAGATTAAAGAGCCTGGAACGATACCGCCGCCGAGGACTCTGTCAAACTCCGTCACGCCCGAAGGCGCGCGCGTATCATCCTGAGATTCGATGGCGCGATACGCGACCGGCTCCACCTCTCTGAGGCGCAGGCCCCCGCGCACCGCCGCCGTCTCCTTCGCCGCGCGCGCGCGTTCTTCGACAAACGAATTCCACTCGCCACACTCAGGGCATTTCCCCAGCCACTTGCGCGACTGATGCCCGCAACTCTGACACACATAAACTGTCGTAGATACTTTCGCCATTTAAATCAAGTCAAGAGTCTGGAGTCTTGAGTAAAAAAACAAGGACTCGCTTTTAGCTTTTGACCCATGACTCCTGACTCTCAGACTCCTGACTCCAAGAGGTCTTTGACGTTATCCACTGGCCGACCGAGAACGGCGCGGTCGCCTCTCTCGACGATGGGCCTTTGGATGAGGTCCGGGTGCTCAATCATGAGCCGGATGAGTTCATCATCTGAAAAAGTTGACTGGTCCAATTTAAGCTCGCGGTAGAGGGATTCACGCGTCCGCAGGATGGCGCGCGGGCCAACCTTCATCTTCGCCAGCAAATCCCGCAACTTCGCTTCGCTGAGCGGCTCTCTGTAGTAATTCACTTTCTCGTACGGGATGCCGCTCTCACGGAGCAGCCGGTCCATCTCACGACATGTGCTTCAAGTAGGCTTTTCGTAAACTGTCACCAGTTCTTTCGTCATCTGAATATTCCTCTTGATCGGAGTAAAGAGAAGTGATGAATGACGAATGATGAGAGGTATGCTTGCTTTTACTCATCACTCATCACTCATCACTCATGACTCATCACTCCTTGTTACTTGTCTTCGGCCTTTTCTTCGATTTCCGTGATGTCGCCTTCTGTGAAGAGATATGTGCGCATGTGTTGATTAAAGACGGGGTTGATGCGGCGCAGATATTCGAGGGCCATCATGGCGTGCTCTATCTCTTCATCGCGGTTGTGTTCGAGGATGCGGCGCAACTGCTCGTCTTTGGTGGCCTGTGCGCGCTGGTTGTACCAATCAACGGCCTCCAATTCTTCCTGCACGGATTTGACGGCGCGGGAAAAATTAAGCGTCTCCTCACTCATCTCATCGTAATTCTCATGCCATTCGGCACTAGTCGCCATAAACGTCCCCCTTAAATTTTATTCTGCTTCTACTACAATCCTAAAAGATTAAGAGTCCAAAGTCCAAGGTCCAAAGTCCAAAGTCAAGAAGAGAACTATTCCGCCTTCTGACTTTGGACTTTGGACTTTGGACTTTGGATTCTTATTCAACCTTGGACTTTGGACTTATTTCGGATTTATGGAACAAGACGAGGCGTGCCGGAGTCTAAAGTGATGAGACTTACTCCCATGAGACCCGCGTGGCACCGGCATGAGGGAGGATCGCAACAGATGTTTAATAATTTGATTGAATCGGATTCGCACAGAGAGGAACTGGCGCGCAAGAGCAGATTTTTTCTAGGCACACTCGCATTTTACGCTCTCCTATTCTCGGTCGGCGGCGTGGCGAGCATTTACGCTTACAATGCACACCTGGAGAATCAGAACCTTGAGGTAATAACCCTGCTTCCACCCGTCGAGCCGACCGCACCAGCCGAGACGCCGCACAAAGAGCGGCCCAGGACGCCCGATAGAACACAGCATAATGAGACGGATGTGAGAAGAGTCTTGGTGGCCTCTGTGGATATGCCAGACATCCCGCCGTCGAAGGTTTCGAGTATTAAGTCCGACACCCCTTCCGTGCGGGTCGGCATCCCGACGGTGCTCGGCCCGGAAGACCGCAATGGGTTTAATAGTATGAGGCCGGTTGGCCCGGAAGGGACGGGCGAGGGTAGCGGAGCGCGTGTGGCGACGGCTCCGGCAAGAGCCGAGATAGAAACAACGCCGCCGCCCGTGATGCCGACGCCGACGCCCGTGCCAAAAAATGTGGTGGTCTCGCTCGGCGCGGTCAACGGGCGGATGCTCAACAAACCCGACCTGCCCTATCCGTCACTGGCAAAGAGTACGGGCACGCAGGGCACTGTCACCGTGCAGATAGTGATTGACGAGAAGGGGAAAGTGGTTTCGGCGCGGGCCGTCTCCGGTCATCCGCTCCTGCGACCAGCAGCGGAGCAGGCGGCCTACCAGGCGCGCTTCTCTCCGACGCTGCTCTCCCAACAGCCGGTCAAAGCCTCCGGCACCATTACCTTCAACTTTCAACTTCAGAAATAGTATCTGAACTGGTCCAGAAATTCGCGCACATGTCAGTAAAGAGAAAATCTTACCGCATATCTACCCACAGCAAAGAGGTGCAACGGTCCGCTTCACAAGCCGATGCACCTCCCTACCGATTTGTAGAGAGGCGAGAGGCGAGAGACTGGAGTCTAGATAAAGACAACTGTTCTTGACTAGCCCCTGGCCTCCAGCCTCTAGTCTCTTACTTGTACTGTCGCGGGACGCGCGCGCTGATGCCGCAGGTGATTTCGTATGAGAGCGTGTTAGCAAGGAGGGCTATGTCTTCCGCCGTGATTGAGAGCGCGCCGTCTTCGCCGAGCAGCGTGACGCCGTCATGGAGTGCGACGCCGGGCACGTCCGTCACATCAACCAGCGTTAAGTCCATAGAGATGCGTCCGACGACCGGCGCATATGTGCCTCGCACGATGACTCGCCCGCGATTCGAGAGGGCGCGCACGTAGCCATCGTTATAGCCGATGGGTAGCGTGGCGACCAGCGTTTCGCGCGCGGCCTCGAAGGTGCAGCCATAGCCGAGCGTCTCACCCTTCTGGACCAATTTTAAGAGCATGATGCGCGAGCGCACGGACATCACCGGACGCAACCCAGGCGGCTCTTCGCCTTCTCTCAAGGGCGGGAGGATGTCGCGCCAGAGACCGTAGAGCATGCCGCCGGGCCGGACCATGTTGCCGCGCGCAGCCGGGTGCGCGTAAGCGCCAGCGGAGTTTGAGAGGTCTTCAAAACTCGGCTCGAACCCCAGCGCGCGAAAGGCACCGGCGGCTTCTTTGAAACGCTTAATCTGTTCTTCAGTGAAGAGGTTCAGGTTCGGGACATCCGCCGCCGCGAAGTGCGTCATCAATCCGTCAACGCGTATGTGCTGAAACTTCAACAGCGCAGACGCGAATTCTCGCGCCGCATCATAGCGCACTCCGAGGCGGCCCATGCCCGTGTCAATCTTGACGTGTACATCCGCCACGACTTTCAACGCACGCGCCGCGCTGTCGAGAGCTTCAATCGCATCCAGACGATAGACGACGGGGACGAGTTTGTAACGCAGGCAGAGTTGTTCCTGTCCATCCCAGAATCCTGCGAGGCACAGGATGGGCTGCTGGATTCCCGCTTCCCTTAAGGTGACGCCCTCTTCCGGCAGCGCGACGCCGAACCAGTCCGCGCCCTCCGCTGCCAGCCTTTGCGCGCAGGCGACAGAGCCGTGCCCGTAAGCGTTGGCCTTGACGACCGCCATGACCTTCGCGCCTGGGCCAACTCGATTACGTATCCAGCGAAAGTTAGAGGCGAGCGCGTCCAGGTCAATCAACGCATAAGTCGGGCGCTGCCCGAACATGTCCGGCTCAAACGCGAGCGTTTGAGCGTTATCTGTAGTCCCATTCGACATAACTCGAAACTCTCTGTTATGGACTTGAGGGACTACTCCCGCCACATATTTTCAAAGCGTGTGAATTCTTTGAGGAAGGCCAGCTTGACGATTCCTGTCGGGCCGTTGCGCTGTTTGGCGACGAGGATTTCCGCGATGCCCGCGTTCTCCTCCGAGCGGCTGTACTGCTCTTCGCGGTAGATGAAGGCGACCACGTCCGCGTCCTGCTCAATCGCGCCGGACTCGCGCAGGTCAGCTAGTTGCGGACGATGGTCCGTGCGCGATTCGGGCGCGCGCGATAACTGTGAGAGCGCGATGAGCGGGACGTTCATCTCTTTCGCCAGGCCCTTCAACTCGCGCGAGATTTGCGAGACCTCCTGCTGGCGCGATTCCGCGCGGCGAGATGAGCCGGACATCAATTGCAGGTAGTCAACGATGATGAGGTCGAGCCTTTTCTGCTCTGCCGCGAGCCTGCGTGCCTTGGCCCTCATCTCCAGCACGGTGATGCCGGGCGTGTCGTCTATAAAAATTTTGGCTTCGGCCAGCGTGCCGAGCGCCCCTGCCAATCTGGCCCATTCCTCCCGGTTGAGAAAGCCGTTGCGGAAACGGTGCGCGTCCACGCGTCCCTCCGAAGAGAGCATACGCATGACGAGCGATTCCTTTGACATTTCCAGAGAGAAGATTCCGACCACGGCCTGCGCGTTAATCGCCGCGTTCTGGGCCAACGTCAGACAGAGCGCGGTCTTTCCCATTGACGGGCGGGCGGCGACGACGATGAGTTCCGAAGGTTGGAGGCCGGAGGTCATCTGGTCCAATTCCTGAAAGCCTGTCGTGAGGCCCGTCAACATCGCGGAGCGCCCGGCCATTTCCTGGACCTTTTCCAGCAAGCCGTCCGCGATGGGCTTGACGTGCGCGAAGCCCTGCCTGGTGCGTTCGTCCGCAAGCGCGAAGATGGCCTGCTCCGCGTGGTCCAGAATAATCTGCGCGTCGTCCTCTTCCTCAAGCGCCTCGCTCGTAATCTTGTTGCTGACCTTGATGAGTTGGCGCAGAAGCGATTTATCGCGGATGATCTTGGCGTAGTGCGCGATGTTGGCGAAGTGCGGCAGCCCATAGGTGAGGTTGGTGATGAAGCTGATGCCGCCGACCGATTCGAGCGAGCCGTCGCGCCTCAGTTCTTCGCCGATGAGAATCGGATTAATCTCCGAGCCGCGCTCGAAGAGGCCCATCATGGAGACGAAAATGCGGCGATGCGAGGGGACGTAAAAATCTTCCGGCCTGAGTTGTTCGATGGCCTGACTGATAAGGCCGTTGTCGAGCACGATGGAGCCTAAAATCGCTCGCTCGCTCTCTGACGAATTCGGCAGGGGCCGTTCTAAAAGTTGGTCTCTAGAGGCGTCTTGGGCGTAGCTTGTCATCGGGAGCTTGACGTTTCCGAGCTAAAGTTAAGGTTAATGATGGACGCCCGTCGAATGCGAGCAAAAAAAATGCAAGCGCATCGTGTGCCTGACGGGCGGCTTGGCATCCCGTCAGGCAACGGCGCTTGCAGCGCACTATACTACACAGGCACTCCGCGCGACAACGCTTACCCGTTCGTCCACGCGCACGCGTGCCAGTGTTGATTAGCTCTCAGCCGAAATCTCTCCGGCTTCAGAGCCTTCCGTGGACTCGTCTGCGGTTGCCGCGTCGCCTTCATCGGAAGCCTTCGTCTCAGCCGCAGGGGCGCTGGCTTCCGTCGTCTGCGCGCTGCCTTCCGTCGCCTGAGCGTTGGCGGTCTGTGCGCCGCCCGCGCCCGCCACGACGACCGGAATCTCGACCGTCACCTCACGATGCAGGCGTACGGGAACCGTATATTCGCCCGTCTCCTTGATCGGGTCGCGCAAGGTGATACGACGACGATCAATCTCGTAGCCGCGTTCCTTCAAAGCCTCCGCGATGTCCATCGAAGTGACGGAACCGTAGAGGAGACCGTGCTCGCCGACCCTGCGCTCGAAGTTGAGTCGCAGCGCGCCGAGTTGGCCCGCCTGCGCTTCGGCTGAAGCGCGTTCCGTGGACTCTTTCTTCAAGAGCCGCGCGCGCTCCAACTCAATCTGCTTGACGTTGCTCGCGGTGGCCTGGACGGCGAGATTGCGCGGCAACAGGTAGTTGCGCGCATATCCTGCTTTGACTTTGACAATCTCACCGCGCGCGCCCAAGTCATCTATGTCTTCGCGCAGGAGGACGTTTGTGTGTGCCATGTCTGTTATCTCCTCCTTCGTTTAGTCTGTCGCGTAAGGCAGCAGTGCGATGTTGCGCGCACGCTTGATGGCTTCGGCCAGCATGCGCTGATGCGTCGCACAGTTCCCGGAAATACGGCGCGGCAGAATCTTGCCGCGTTCGGGGATGTAGCCCTGCAACAGTTTGACATCCTTGAAGTCGATCAAATCAACTTTGTCGAGGCAGAAGCGGCAGACCTTGCGACGATGCATCCGCCGCCCGCCGCCGCCACGTCCACCGCCACCACGACCATTACCACGCCCGCCCGAATCATTATCATCGTCGCGGTCACGAAATCCACGATCATCTCTATCTCTGTAATTACTAGACATATCTCTCCTCAAAAATAAGAGTCTGGAGTCTGGAGTCTCAGAGTCAGGAGTCAAAAGCAAAAAGCAAGTTCTTGTTTTTGACTCTAGACTCCAGACTCCGAGACTCCTGACTGTCCCTACCCTTCGTAATCCTCATCGGGTGTGTGACTGCCTGGGGCGGGGCTGCTGCTGCTGCTGTGGCTGCTGCCGCGCTGCGAAGCGGGAGTGGTAAACGGGCGCTTGCTGGCCTTCTTGGCGCGCTTCGTTTTGAACTTTTCCGCACGGCGGCGATCCTCGTCAACACGCACGGTGATGTAGCGTATGATCTGATCGTTGACGCGCATGCGGCGTTCGAGTTCGGCTATCTCGCCTCCGGTGCCCTCCACCTCCAACAGTTGGTAGATGCCCTCATTCTTGCGGTTGATCGGATAGGCGAGTTGTCGCCTGCCCACATTCTCATTTTTGGTAATCGTGCCGCCCTGGTCCGTGATAATCTGCCGGACGTTCTCGTTCAAGCGCGTCACATCATCCTCCGGCGCGTCCGGGTCTATGATGAACATCACTTCGTAAATTCTATTCGTAGCCAAAATGCATCCTCCTCTTGGATGTCCAGCCTCATTACTTTTGAATGAAGCAAGAAGGGTTAAATGCAGTGACGAGTTAAGAGAGACAGGTGACAAGTTAAAGCAGATTCTTCATCTTGCTTATCACTCGTCACTTGTCACTGTTGTAAAGCGCCATTGCTTTGTCAATGCCATCTCTGATGATGGCGCGAAGCGCCTCTGCGCTCCTTTCTAAAATTTTGTCAACCTCCGCGCGTTCGCCGCGTGGGAATTGGTCCAGCACGAAATTTTTCGTATCGTGCAAAGGGTGCGCGGGTTGAATGCCAATGCGCAGGCGTATGAATTCGTCCGTCCTGACCGCCGCGATGATTGACTTTAACCCGTTGTGCCCACCGGCGGAGCCGCGCGCGCGCAGGCGTATCGTGCCGAAGGGGAGCGCGAGGTCGTCGCTGATGACAATCAAATTACGCGCGTCTTGCTTTGGTTCCTGCTTGGCAAGCAAGCAGGCGACGGCCTCTCCGCTCAAGTTCATGTAGGTCTGCGGCTTGACCAGTAAGACGCGCTCGCCTTCGAGTTCGGCAAGACCTATCAGCGAGCGACACTCTTTGCGCTTGACCAGCGCACGCGTCTCGCCAGCGAGCCTGTCAACCAGCATGAAGCCCAGGTTGTGGCGCGTCCATTCATACTCCGCGCCCGGATTGCCCAGCCCAACGATAAGACGCATGGCGAAAGAAAGCATCACAGAGGCTAGAGGCTGGAGACCAGAGGCTGGTAAAAGCAGCCAGGTTTTTAACTAGCCTCTAGCCTCCAGCCTCCAGCCTCTTTAATTCTAAGCGCCTTCCTCTTCCTTCTTGCCCTTGGTGATGACTTCAGGCTCGGCTGCGTCTTCGGTCACGGCGGGCGCTTCGACAGGCTCTTCGCGCACGACGCTCACCGTCGCCACGACTGAGTCAGGAGACTCCAGAATCTCTATCGTGTCTTCAACCTGTATGTCCGAGACGTGCAGCACATCGTGAACGCCGAGGTTCGAGACATCCACGTTAATCGCTTCGGGGATGTCGCGCGGCTGGCAGCGTATGTCAATCTCACGCAGGGTCTGCTCAAGGAAAGCGCCAGCCTCCTGCACACCGGCAGGCTCGCCTATGAGATGCAGGGGCACGGTCACTTCTATCTTCTGTCCCTTGACCAGGCGGACCAAATCCGCGTGCAGCAACCGCCCGTGAATTGGGTCTATCTGTCGGTCATGGAACATCACATCGCTGGCCCCTACGCCTTCCACTTCGAGCGAGAAGATGGTGTTCTGTCCCGCGTCCGAGCGCAGGATGGCCGCCAACTCTCTCAATGGAGCGGTCACCGCAATCGGCTCGCCCTCGCCGCCGTAGACGGTGAGCGGAACCATGCCATCACGACGCGCCCGCCGCGAATCGTTTTTGCCGCGCCCATCGCGTCTCTGCGCGCGCACGGTGATTTCTTGTTTCTCTGCCATAATCAATCTCTTTCTTTCTCGCAAAACTATCAGCGACCAACCTCGCGGTCTGACCAACTCCTCTTCTGATAGAGAAGTTGTGGGCCGCTAGACTGATCGCTGATGGCCTACCATCAGTGTTTGCCCTTCAGACGAAGAGCGAAGAGACGCTTGTCTCTTCATGGATCGACTTGATCGCTTTCGCCAGAAGCGGTGCGATGCTCAGGACTGTGACGTTCTTCAACTCGCACGCATGATCGTGCAGAGGAATCGTGTTCGTGACGACGATGTGTTCTATCTCAGACTTAGCCAACTCTTCCACCGCGCGCCCGGACAACACAGGGTGTGTGAAGCAGGCGTGAATCCGCTCGGCCCCGGCCTTCTCCAATGCTCGCGCGACCTTCGTCAAAGAGCCGCCCGTGTCGCACATATCGTCTACAATCAAACAACTGCGCCCGGCCACATTGCCCACCACGTTCATCACTTCCGCGACGTTCGCACGCTCGCGCCGCTTATCGCACAGGGCCAGCGTCGCGGGCTCGCCGGAGGCAGAGACGAGACGCTTGGCATAGGCGCGCGCGCGTTCCGCACCGCCCGTGTCCGGCGCGACTACCGTCAAATTCGGCAGCGGGTTCGCCAGGTAATGACCGATCATCACGGGCGCTGCGTAAAGGTGGTCCACCGGAATATCAAAGAAGCCCTGAATCTGCGCCGCGTGCAAATCCATCGTCAGCACGCGTTGCGCTCCGGCCACTGTCAGCAGATTCGCCACGAGCTTGGCCGAGATGGGCACGCGCGGGCGGTCCTTCTTATCCGAACGCGCATAACCGTAATACGGAATGACAGCCGTCACGCGTTCAGCAGACGAGCGCCGGAAAGCATCCAGCATGACCAGCAACTCCATGAGGTGCGCGTCCGTCGGCGGGCACGTCGGCTGGACTATAAAAATATCGCCGCCGCGCACGTTCTCTTCAATCTGAAAATTGAATTCGCCATCCGAAAAGCGCTCCGAGATGGCCCGCCCCGGATCGCAACTCAGATGATGACAAATCTCTTCCGCCAGGGTGCGATGCGCATTCCCGCAAAAGACTTTGATACCGCCGGTTGTGCTCATAAATCAGTGACGAGTGATAAGTGACAAGTGACGAGATAAAGACAGTTCTTGCTTGTCACTCATCACTTGTCACTCGTCACTGTAGTTAGTGGCTGGGGCGGGTGGATTCGAACCAACGAATGCCGGTTCCAAAGACCGGTGCCTTACCACTTGGCTACGCCCCAATATCAAACCCCTTTTGCCCTTCAGGAAAGCGTGCTTTCCAGCGGCGCGGCGCATTGGCCCAGGGCTTTGTAATAGTCCGCCCGCGCCAGCGTCGCGCAGGGAAAAACGCGCCACACGGTCTCGGCCCTCAAAGCCTCCGCCGCGCTCTCGCGCTGTTCCCTCTTGTCAAAGATGCCAAAGACGCTCGACCCGCTTCCCGCCAGCAACGCATCCCGCGCGCCCGCCTTTAATAAAGCGTTCTTCGCGCGTTCAATCAGAGAGCCTTCGCGCACAACTACGCGCTCGAAATCATTATGCAAACCGTATGGAAGCGAATCCTTAAATTGCGCGCCCGTGCGAGAAATAGAAAGGATAATGTCGCCGTCATTCTTTGTCAAGGCGCGCGCTTTCAACCCTTTGTAAGCATCCGCCGTGGAAACTCCCTCGCTCGGTGCGATGACCAGTAGATGCTTTGCCTCGACCTCTTCGAGAGGAAGGACGGACGCGCCCAGCCCTGTCCCCAGCGCCGTCCCGCCCGTCAAGAAGAACGGCACGTCAGCGCCGAGGCCAGCGCCGATTTCCGAGAGTTCATCCTTCGTCGTTTTGAGATTCCATAAATGGGCCAGCGCGAGCAGTGTGACGGCGGCATTCGATGAGCCGCCGCCGAGACCGCCCTCCGCCGGGATATGCTTTGCCAGATGGATGGCAGCGCCCCGCTCGATTCGATAGCGCTCGCGCAGGGCCGCGCCCGCGCGTTGGACCAGATTACTCTCGTCAACCGGGATGCCCGGAACATCACAGGAGAGAGAGAATCGCTCGTCGTCTCTCAGGGAGAAGCTGAGCGTATCTTTCAGCGTGATTGTCTGGAAGACCGTGTGCAGTTCGTGCAGACCGTCCGCGCGCTTGCCGAGCACACGTAAGGACCAGTTGATCTTCGCGAAGGATGGAAGCGTCAGGTCAGCGTCAAACACAAAGGGCGACTCGCCTTCTCTTTAATCGGAGCGCGCCGCCGCCCAAAATTATTTTTGGTCCACTTAGAGCCAGTGTGTCAGCGCGCGATGAAAACCTGCGTCAGGTAGACGCGACCATCCGGGGTCCGCACGACGCCAATCGCGGAACGATTAAAACTCGCGTTCAGGATATTGGCGCGGTGTCCTTCGGAATGCATCCACCCCTGGACGGCGAAGCCCGCCGGATCGTCGAAGCCTCGATTATACGCGATATTCTCGCCCAGGACTCGCCAGTTTTGGAGGCCGATGGCGCGCGCGCGATGTTCCACGTTAAGGCCGTCAGGCCCGACGTGGCTGAAAAAATTTTGCTGGGCCATGTGCTGCGAATGAAGCTCTGCCATGCGGCATAACTCCGCGTCCCACAAGAGCGGCGCTTGACCGCTCTTCGCACGCTCAGCATTGATTAGCTCGAAGGCACGCCGCTCCATGCTTGAGACGGTCATCGCAGCGGGTTCACCAGTCGCAACCGACGCGGTAGCGGTGTTGACAGTCGCAGCCCACATGCGCCTTTGCATGGATAGAGGCTCGACAACCTGCTCGGATGACGAGACGAGCCGCGCGACCGGGCGCGCAGAGCGTGTCTGACCAATCACATGTGCAGCGCTCGCGGCAATAAAAATTGAAGACAGGGCACAGAGCATGAGCAGATGGCAGCCTATGCTCCGCGCGTAAAAAGAGGGGGACGGATTGTCAAGGCTCATATCAGGGGAACCCACAAAAGGATTTGACGAACCAAATCCTGCGAAGGGCCGGGAGAAAGCTATCTATGGCGAAGACCGGACAGGGGCAGCCGGTCATTTATCGAGTTCAAAGTTTAACAAAAACTTTGAACAACATCAATACCTTTTCATTTTAAGGATGTTACGGAAATACTGCAACCTTCCGGGGCGTTCCGGCTGGATGTCTGCTAAACCATTGACAAGATTGGAATAATACCAATTTGTATCAAGAAAAGAGGTTCATGTGAGAGCAGGGCTGGTCCCTGCCTCTTAGAGACCAAGAGGTCGCTTACCTCGACAACGGGGCACGTCCAAAAGATGCAACAAATGTTGCATAGATAGGCTTATTTTTGCTTTGGTCTTTGTTTCTTAGGAGTTCTAGCGGAGAGTAAGTCTTTATGACGATGCTCTATGATGTAATCAAGATGTTGGTAGGAAATACCTAGAAGACATGCGGCCTGTGTGATACGTCCCCGCGCTCTCAGAAGTGCATCCTTGATTAGCTCATGCTCGTATCGCCGCACTTCAGCCCCCAGTGTATCTGTCGCGGCACGGGGCGGCGCATCTTCCACAACAAGATTGTCGCCTAGCTCATGGACCAGTGTGAGGGCCGCTTCCTGTGCGCGATTGATAGCCCCCGCCAACTGTGCCACTCCAACGGCACGCTGAAAGGCGGAGCGTGCCTGCCCGTAGTATCCGAGACGCGCTAGGGCTGTCCCGTGGCTGATTAAACTTTCAGCTAGGATGGCTTGCTGGTCGCCTTGCTCCAACACACAGACCGCCGCTCTTGCTACCTTTTCGGCTTCCGCGTTGTTGCCTTCCGCGAGAAAGACGCGGGCGCGCGTCTCGTTGACTTGAGCCACGCCGCTACTGTCTTTGAGGTAGACCAGCAAGCGTCTCGCATAGTCTAACTGCCCATGCGCTTCCTTATATTTTCTCGCTTTGAAGTAGAGTAATCCTAGATTGTTTTTGACACGGGCAAGGTGGTACTTATGCTTGGCTTGCTCAAAGTGAAAGCCAGCCGCCGCATATTCGACAAAGGCGCGGTCTATGTAATCGGCGCGTCTTTCTTCAATGCCTAAATCCTCTAGGACGCCCGCAAGCGTGTTATGAAAGTTCCCCTTGAGAGTATGATTATTGACCTTCTCAAGTAGTCGCGCGCTACTCGTGAGGATGTTGAGGGCTTCACGATTGCGCGCCGCATCATGCTCCAGGGTGGCGAGACGCGTCAGAGCCTTTGCCTTTAGTTCGCTCTCTGACTGAAGCCGCGAGAGCATATCTTTAAGGATGGCGCGCGCTTCATCATAGCTGCCTTCGCGCCAGTAGCAGGCCGCCAGTTCCGTTTGTGCCTCTAGCATCCTCTTTGTATATCCTAGAGATTCAAAGATGGATTCGCTCTCACTGATAAGGTTTTTGGCCGTTTCCTGTGCGTCTGTTATTTGATGTTTGCTGCCTATCCAACCCGCCAAGACTCCCGCGCGCAACAGGACTTCGGCGGCTGTACCTCTTTCTAACTTTTCAACCTTCGGGCGTTCTCCGATTCGCTCCCACAGTTCGCCTAATGCTTGGCGCGCATCCTCATAGCGTCCGCTGTTTTCCAGTTCTCTAGCCGCACGGCAGCGCACTTGCGCCCGTTCGTTGCTGCTTAGTTGTGGATTCTCTAGCTGGCGTAAGAGTGAGGTGCGGAGGGTCATTGTGAGATGAGCCTTTCGGGGGATACAAAAAATATTGCAAGAACGCTCGCATAGTAAGCCTACGCAATAACTGTTGCAAGAAAAATCTAAAGCAGGTCTATTCTGCTAGTATGCAAAGGTTCTTGCATAGTGACTCACACAGGAGATAAATCATGAAGAAATTCTGCGCTTTGGTGGTTCTAACTCTTAGCCTTGCGGTCTTTGCTTATGCGGATGACGGACATATGGGCACTATGAAAGCCCCGCCGCCTCCGCCGACGCCAACAGCAACGGCCCCAGGTGACATACTACAGCCTATTGTAGAAGCTATAGCGGTAGCTCTGTTGTCACTGTCCTAAGTAGTAAGCACAATCTGAAAGCCTAGAGGCTGCTTTGATTCTTCACGGGCGGCATGGGAGAAGTGTGCTTGCAACAAATGTTGCATGACCTTTTGGGCAAGCTTGAGCAGTTTTTGGGCAAGATAGGGTTTTTAGGTGAAGCCATGGCTGGGAATTAGTTGCCGTTGAGTTTGGCCTTGATTCTGGTCGTTCCGTCCTGAGCGAAGGAGAGCGAGAGGGCTTTTTGCCAGGCTGCGCGCGCGAGTTCGTTTTTCCCGCGTTTCTGGTAAATATCGCCCAGGTGCTCTTGAATGGCTGCGGATGTCTGGTCGAGACGCGCGGCTTCGATGAGATTTCGCTCGGCCTCTTCAAAGCGTCCGAGTTTGAAGAAGGCCCAGCCGAGGCTGTCCAGAAATGAAGCGTTGGTCGGTTCCGCGCGCACGGCGCGTTGAATCATTTCCAGGGCTTCGTCGAGCCGCTCGTTGCGTTCGACCAGAAAGTAGCCGAGGTTGTTGAGCGCCGTCGCATTGTCCGGCTCTTTAGAGAGGATGCGGCGCAACGATTCTTCTGAGCCTTTCGCATCCCCTGCGCGATCCTGCGCGGACGAAAGCGCGAGCAGGGCGTTGGTCGCCATCTCCTGCCTGCTGGCCGGAGCGAGTTCGAGGGCTTTGCGAGCGGCTGCGACCGCTTCGTTTCCGCGTCCGGCCTGGTTATACAGGTAAGAGATCATGAGTTGGTAATTGAAATCATCAATTGATCCGTTGAGCCGCGAGCGTAATAATTCAACCGCTTCGTCAACGTGGCCGTTGCGCGCCCTAGCACGCGCGAGCAGTTGCAGCGCGGTCGTATTCGTGGGGTCGGCTGTGACCATGCGCTGCAATTCCGCGAGCGCGCCGCTGTCTTTGCTCCCGCCAGCTTCAAAAGCGCTGTTCAGCAATAACAGGTACTCTCGATTGTCCGGGTTGAGCGAGATGGCGCGACGAATGGCGGCGATGGCTTCCGTCGTTCGGCCAGCGTTTGTGAGTGCCTCGCCAAGCCTCGCGGCGGCGGCATCGGGTGAGAGGTCGCGCCCGTTGGTGATGAACTGAAAGATACGTGTGTCGGTCGCGGCGGGAGCGGCGGACCAGTGTGTGAAGGCATCTATGGCTTCATCGCTCCGTCCGGTCGCGAGGTAAAACTCGCCGAGCAAGGCCCAACTTTCCGCATCGCTCGGATAGAGGCGGGCCACTTCGCGCAGTTCGACGACGGCGCGTTCCACCATCGTCTTGTCCAGATGACCTTCAGGCATCCCGCTCTTGATAGAGTGGATACGAGAGAGCAGGCGATGCGCGCCCAGGTTATCACGATCAATCCCGGTGGCGATGCCAGCTTCGCGCGCTGCCTGGTCGAAGTCTTGGAGAGAGAGAAAGGCTATCTCCGCGAGCGCTGTGTGTGCTTCGGCGATGGTCGGGTCGAGCAGGGCCGCTTGTTGAAAAGCCTGCTGGGCCAACTTGATGGACTCCGTATCGTTGCGCCTCGCGTTGTGCAAATAGCGCTGGCCTTCCATCAACTTCGCGTAAGCCTGCGCGCGTCTTTCGCGCGGCGTGGCGGCGGGCTGGCCGCCGTTGCTGGCTTGCGCCGCATCATCCTGCGCGGAAGTGTTCGCGGTTCGTTTGGAAGAAGCCGGTGTAGCGACGGGCGTCTCCGTGTGCGTCCGTGGTTGCGCCTGAGCCGGACGCAGAGACGCAGAGGCTGGCAGCAAGGCACAGGCCAGCAAAACGAATCGTGCGCCGCTGGAAATAACTTTCACGCTACACTTCCTTTCGCGGGCGGATTATTTGCATCATCCGTCTCTTCTATGCCTTTAACGACGCGCTGCCAGGCGGAGCGTCTGGGATAGCAATAAAGCAGCACCGCCACAGCGATAATGCCAGCCCCCAGCATATAAAAAAAGAGGCCCGTGAACATCGTCACGATAAAGCCCATGACGGCGATAGCGCCGCCCAGAAGCGCGACTTGCGCCGTCGTTCGTTCCAGCGTCGCCAGCAGACCGGAGACGCCGCGTAGCGCCAGGATGTCTTGTAGACGAATGGCAGAGAACTTCGTGCGTCGCCAGACGACCGCGCCCAGGCCCAGAATCGGGACGACGATTCTCCAGGTCATGTCGAGCATCGGATTATGTGCCTGGGCCATGAATTGATGTCCCAGATACGCTGTGAGAGTCAGGACCAGCGTCAATGCCAGGAGACCGATGACGATGGTCATCGCCGCTTTATGACGACGCATCAGTTCATCCTGAATGCTTTGAGATTTCGTCGTTACCTGTTCCAAATCAAGCCCTCTTCAGGTGAAGCCCTCTGCGGATTAAACGCTACGGAAAAAGTTGCACGCACAAAATTCTAACAAAAGCAGTGACGAGTGACGAGTGATAAGTGACGAGTGAAAACAAGTGATGAGTGATGAGAGACAAGCTTTTACTCATCACTCATCGCTCATCACTGCTTTTTCTTGCTCGTCACTCGTCACTCGTCACTTGTCACTGCTTTTGTTAGGGCTTCGCGGGCGCGGTATTAGTTGGACCGGGAATCGGCGTCGGGCGCGGGGCGACGCCGGGCGATGCCGTCGAAGGCTCAACGGGATTGTTGGTGTCGGCGGGGGGGCCTGGCTGCGTCGGCTGTATCTTCAAGCCGCCGGAACTTCCTCCCTGTGCAGGTGTCGCGGCGGGCGTCGTTGGCGGCACGATTTGTTTGGCGGGCGGGGTGCGTTGGAGCGGCGCGCTGCGATGTATCGGAGCATCGGGCGTCGTCGCCGGAAGCAGTCCGCCGTTGCGCGCGGCGATGTCAATCAGGTCATCGTGCGACTTACGGTCCTTGCTGATGAGGACGCCATCTTTGTCAACGGTGACATCGGCGGTCCCCGCCACTTCCTGCATCAACTTTTGCGTGAAGGAAGGGCGCACAGGCTCTTGCATATTCTTCTTAATCGGGTCCGGGTCCGGGATGGGAGCGCCGATGATGGTCAACTGATCGCGCGATTTTTCCACGAACTCGCTGTTGGGATAGTCACGCACGACCTGTTGAAAATACTTAGCCGCCTCATCCGGCTCTTCCTCTTCCATGTAGGTCACGCCGAGACGGAAGAGGACTTCGTCCAGATATGAGAAGAACGGATACTTCTCCACTATCTCGCGCAGGCGCGATTGTGCGCCCTTCAAGCCGCCCTTATGATTTTCGTTGCGCTCATAGTAGAAACGCGCGACCTGCAAATTATGCATGCCGAGATTTTCCTGGACCTCTTTGAGGCGCATCTCGACCTCCGGGCGCAGGGCCGAATTGGGAAACTGCTGGAGGATAACTTTCAATCTCTGTTCCGCTTTGCGCGCGTGCGTCACGTCGCGGTTCGCCAGTCCCATCTGTCTCATTTCAGACTCTGCGATCTTGAGCATGGCATCGTCCGCGAGCGGGTCTGTGGGAAAAAAGGTGAGCCAGTCCTGATAGGCTGAGGCCGCTTGAATCAAAGAACTGGTCGAGCCTTCAAGATAGAAGCTGTCTGCGATGGCGAGTTTCGCCAGCGGCAAGTAGGCCGAGTCAGGATAGGTCGTGATGATCGTGTTGAAGAGCAAGCGGCCCGTATCATAATTGCCCTTGCGAACTTCTGTGACGGCGTCCTCGAACAACACGCGGTCGCGTCCTGCCGCGACAGTGCCCGTCAACTCTTCATACTTATCATTGCTATCACCACCGCCGAGCAGTCCAAACAAGCGCCCCTTCTTTTTCTTCTTGCTGCCGGAGGTGCTCGAAGAAGCGACGGTGCTGGCGCTGCGCAGGCTGGCCGTGGCCTGCAAGCCCGACTGGGCGCGCGTGTCCAAATCCGTGACCGAAGTCTCCAGCCTGTCCAGCTTATCCGGCTCGACACGCTCAGAGCGGTCTACCTTTGAACGCAGGTCGTTGACCTCGGAGAGCAGCGAACCGGCTTCCTTCTCAAGCCCGCGCAGGCGCACGCCCGGATCATCTGAGACGGGCGTCTTCCCTTTGCCCTTGGCCTTCTTATCGCCCCCCGTGTCGCTGGCGTTCATCGCGGAGATCGCGCCGTTGAGCGAGCGCCGTATCCCCTCAAGGCGCGACCGCATGACCTCAAGGCGTTGCGCGGGCGAAGCATCGCTCTGCGTGCGAGCGGTCTGCGCCAGCACGGCGCACGCACATGAACTGAAAACCAGAATCGCGCACCACAGTGTGATTAATTTAAGATAACGAGAATGCATGACTAAACCTCCAAACTACAATGACGAGTGACAAGTGACGAGTAACGAGTTAAAGACAAGTCATGAGTAATGAGTGATGAAAGATAAACTTTTACTCATCACTCATCACTGCTTTTTCTTGCTTGTCACTTGTCACTTTTAACTTGTCACTGCCTTTAGACCCACTGGGCCGACGCCTGACGTAGCCCCTGGACGGCGGCGGCGGGGTCGGATTCGCCGAAGACGGCTGAACCGGAAACGATAATCTCTGCCCCTGCGGCGGCCACTTCAGAGATATTGGAGCGGTCAATGCCGCCGTCAATTTCAATGCGCGTCTTGAGCCGACGCTCTTCGATGAGGCGGCGCAGGCGTCGCAGCTTATCGAGCGAAGTGGCGATAAACTTTTGCCCGCCAAACCCCGGATTGACAGACATCAAGAGCACGTAATCCGCATAGGGCAAGGCTTCCTCTAAGGCTGCGAGCGGCGTCGCAGGATTAATCGCTACGCCCGCCTGCGCGCCCGCCGCTTTAATGCCCGTCAACGTGCGATGCAAGTGCGCGTCCGCCTCTATGTGAACCGAGACCATCTGCGCTCCGGCTTCGACAAACTGTTCGGCGTAGCGGCCCGGCTCTGTAATCATGAGATGCGCGTCAATCGGGAGACGCGTCCGGCGCGCGACGGATTTAAGGACCGGCAGACCGACCGTGATATTCGGGACGAAGTGGCCGTCCATCACATCGAAGTGAATCAACTCTGCGCCCCCGCGCTCGACCGCTTCGATTTCTTCACCCAGGCGAGTGAAATCTGCGGAGAGTATTGAGGGTGCGATTTCTATCATTGACTGGCGATGTGCGCCCATTACTCTCAACAACCTTACAGGTCTTAGACAACGACGAAAGCCTGTCGGTTGGCCGGGCGGCTTGTCTCTCTTGTCTCTAAGGCGTGCGCCTGTTGACGGGATTCGCTAAAGGCGTCGGCGTAGTCACAGGCGCACGACGATTCGAGTTTGCGTTGTTATTGGTCCTATTAACGTTCGTCGGGTTCGCGTTATGATTGATGGCGTTCGTATTGCGATTCGTCAAATTCTGATTAGCGTTGCGATTGTTCGCGCTGCGGTTGCCGTTATTGCCGTTGTTACCGTTATTGCTGTTATTACCGTTATTTGAATTATTCGCGTTCTTACTGTTTGCGTTCGTATTCGTATTCTTGTTTTTCTTCGGCTTGTTCTGGTTTTGATTAGCGTTCTCGTTATCGTTCTTCGTCGCGGACTGGTTAGAGTTAGAGTTGTCCGCGCCCTTATTCTCTTCGGGTTTTTTCTCTGTAGATTTATTTTCAACCGAGGCGATGGAGATGCTGGACTCGCCTTCTTTGGGAACGCGGCTCACATCAACGGCGACCGTCTGCCCCGCCTTGACCTTCTCGCCCGCGCGCGGCACTTGCATCAGAATCGTATCGGGTTTGGCATCCGCGCTCGGACGCGTGGCTCTGACGCGTATGTTCAACCCGGAATCCGCGAGCGCGTTTTCAGCCGACAGGCGATCCTTGCCCACCACATCCGGCACCTTCACTTCCGAGCTCCGCAGAGAGAGATAGACCGTGCTGGTCAGACCGAAGAGAAAAGCGATTCCAATCACGATGATAAGCACGAGCTTGCCGACCGCCGACATAGATCGCTTTATCAAACTCACAATCTTTTGTTACCTCTCCGCTTTTCACGAGTGATGTCTGGACGCCCGGCCAAGTTGCGCAGTCTAACACCCGCCGCGAACGCCCCGCAAGCCGCCGAAGCCGCTCAACTACGGCGCTCGAACGCCGCGATAAAGAAGCCGTCAGCGCCGTCTCTCTGCGGCCAGGTCCGCCCCGCGCCCTTCTCGCTCAGCAAAGCTGCGGGCGCTTGCGCCGTGACCTGCTCAAAATCCTGCCGCTCCCGCAAAAAAGCTTCCACGACTTGCTCGTTCTCTTCCGGCTCTACGGAACAGGTCGAATAGACGAGCCTGCCTCCGCGCCTGACTAACTCCGAAGCGTTGCAAAGAATACGTTGTTGACGCGCAGCGAGTAACGCTATGTCAGAGGCTGAGATGCGCCAGCGGATTTCAGGGTTGCGCCTGAGCGTGCCCGTCCCCGTGCAGGGCGCATCAACCAGCGCGCGGTCAAAAGAGCCTTTCGCAAAAGGCAAAGCGAATTCCGCATCATAAACCAACGCGCAAATAGCCGCACTCTTCTGCCGCTCGCTCGTCTCAAGCAGGGTCCGCAAGCGATGTTCATGTAAATCGCCCGCCACCACTAACGCTCTATTCTGCGCTCTCGCAGCGATGTGCGTCGTCTTGCTGCCGGGCGCGGCGCAGGCATCCAAGACGCGCTCTCCCGCCCGCGCATCCAACACCTGCGCGACCAGTTGCGAAGCCTCGTCCTGAAGATAAACCATCCCTGCACGCGCCAGTTCGCGCAACCTCTGTCCGGCACCCTTCAAGCGCCACGCATCAAGCGCAATCCGCGAAGCCTCCAACTCGCCGCCCGCCGCGCGCAATTCCTCCAACACAGACGCCCCTCTAACCTCTTCTCCCGTGAGACGAAAGGCTGTCGGCGTCGCCTCATTATTGGACCGGGCAAAGGCTGCCGCTTCTTCGACTCCGAAAGAATTGGACCAGCGTTCTATCAACCATAGAGGATGCGAAGTCTCAACAGAGATTCTTTCGAGCCTGTCTCTTATCAAAGCCGTGGGGTCATATCGCGGCTCGCGCGTCGCGCGACGCAGGACCGCATTCACGAAAGAGTCAGCCGAACGCAGGCGCGCACGCCGCACCAGTTTGACGGATTCATTGACGGCGGCGGAGGCTGGAATGCGCGAGAGAAAACGTAGTTGATAAAGGCCCAATCGCAGGACCACTCGCACGGGCGCATCCAGCTTATCCGCGCCGCGCCGCGCGTAATAACTGATGAGATGGTCCAACCAGAGTTGCCAGCGCAGGCTGCCGAGCACCAACTCATGACACAGCGCGCGGTCCTGCGCGCTCAACTCTTCTTCATTAATAGAAGCCAGCAAGACAGAAGCGAACGCGCCCTCCGTCTCCACGCGCAGCAGAATCTCAAAGGCCGCAACCCGCGCAGGCGAGACAGCATGCGCGCGGCCCTGACGATTATCTCCACGCCCGCTTCCATTAGATGTCGCGCGCACGCTCATCCCAATCCAGCGCCTCTCTGCACGCGCGCGCCGTTGAGAAAATCACGCACGCTCATACGCCTCTTCCCTTCCGGCTGGACCTCTTCCAATCGCAGAGTCGTTCCCTCGCCGCAGACGACAATAAGTGCATCGCCCTGCGCCTCCATGATTTCACCGGGGGTGACGGCACGCTCAACGTCGCGCGCCACGCTCGCACGCCAGACGACAAGGCGACGCGCATCAAACGTCGTGTACGCATTGGGCCAGGGTTGAAAGCCGCGCACGCGCCGTTCAATCTCAGAGGCGGACTGTGACCAGTCTATCAAGCCATCCTCCCTGCGCAGCACGGGCGCGAACGTCGCATCCTCTTCAACCTGCTCAAGCGGGTCAATCTCACCTAGTTGCTTGAGAGTCTCGCTCAACACTTCAGCGCCGAGCACCGAGAGACTCGTCATCAACTCCGTGGCCGTCTCCCGCTCGCCTATTTGGACGGCGCGCTGTAAGAGAATTGGACCAGTATCCAATCCCTCATCCATCTGCATGGTAGTAATTCCGGTCAACGTCTCGCCGCGCACGATGGCCCAATTAACGGGCGCTGCGCCCCTGTACTTTGGCAACAGAGAGAAATGCACGTTGACACAGCCCTCGCGCGGCGCGCTCAGGAACCAGGGCGGAAGGATGCGCCCGTAAGCGACCACCACGGCCACGTCCGCATGATGAGAGGCAAACAGTTCTCTCGCTTCATCCGTCCTGATTTTCGCGGGTTGGTGGACGATAAGTCGGTGGGCCAACGCGAACTCTTTGACGGGCGGCGTGGTGAGTTTATGGCCGCGACCTGACGGGCGGTCCGGCTGCGTCCAGACGGCAATAATCTCATGCCCGTCTTCCAGACAGCGCTGCAATGTAGGCACGGCAGCATCCGGCGTCCCCATAAACACAATACGCATAAATGGACCTGAAAAGCTGTCTCACGCAAAGGCGCAAAGCTCGCAAAGAAGACGCAAAGTATTGAGTGCTTTTCTTAACTGGCGTCTTTGCTTTGCGCCTCTGCGCCTTTGCGTGAGCTTATTCGTTAATCTCTTACACTCAAATCGCCGTGCGCTTCTCAGCCGTCTCGCTTTCGCGCGCGGCAATCTTCAAGACGGAGACCTTAGCCTGCATGAAGAGGCCGAGGTAATCGCGCCCGCCCGCCTTTGAATCCGTGCCCGACATGTTGAAGCCGCCGAAGGGATGCGCGCCGACGAGCGCGCCCGTGCATTTGCGATTGAGGTAAAGATTGCCGACGTGAAATTCGCGCCGCGCGCGTTCCAGCTTCGCTTCATCCATCGTGTAGAGAGCGCCCGTCAGGCCATACTCCGTGTCGTTGGCGATCTTCAGCGCGTCGTCAAAATCTCGCGCCGGAATCACGGCCAGCACTGGACCAAAAATCTCTTCCTGTTCGATGGTCGCTCCGGCTTTGACATCCGCGATGACGGTCGGCTCTATGAAGAAACCGCGCTCGCCATCAGCGCCGCCGCCAAAGAGCACGCGCCCGCCCTCTGCCTTGCCCTTCTCTATATACTCGTTGATGGTCTTAAAGGCTTTCTGATTAATGACCGCGCTCATCGTCGTCGCGGGGTCCGCAGGGTCTCCGACTTTAATCTTCGCGGTGCGCTCCGCGATTCTTTCGAGCATCGCGTCGTATACATCCTGATGAATAATCGCGCGCGAGCAGGCGGAGCATTTCTGGCCCTGAAATCCGAAGGCCGCCTGGACCACTCCGGTCGCGGCATCATCGAGGTTCGCGTCCGCGTCAACGATGATGGCATCTTTGCCGCCCATCTCTGCCACGACGCGCTTAATCCAGATTTGGCCCTCCTGCACTTTGGCCGCGCGCTCGTTGATACGCAGGCCGATCTCCTTCGAGCCGGTGAAGGCTATGTAGCGCGTCAGCGGGTGGTCCACAATCGTGTCGCCGACTTCGCCGCCCGAACCCGTCATAAAGTTGACGACGCCGGGAGGCATCCCGGCCTCTTCCAGTAGCTCAAAGAATTTGTAAGCGATGGTCGGCGCATCCGAAGATGGTTTGAGGACCACAGTGTTACCCGTCACGGCGGAGGCCACCGTCATCCCGGCCATAATGGCGAGCGGGAAATTCCAAGGCGGTATCACGACGCCGACGCCGAGCGGAAGATATTCGAGCCGGTTGTCCTCGCCCTCTATCCTCGTCAAAGGTTGCGGGCCAGCATAGCGCAGCATCTCACGCCCGTAGAACTCGCAAAAGTCTATCGCCTCCGCCGTGTCGCCGTCGGCTTCCGCCCAACTCTTCCCGACTTCATGAATCATCCACGCGGACATCACATGCTTACGCTCGCGCAGGAGCGCGGCGACGCGAAAGAGCAGGTCCGCGCGATGCTCTGCGGGTGTATAACGCCACGTCTTGAATGTCTCGGAGGCGGTCTCGACGGCGCGGCGCGCGAGTTCCTGCGTGGCCTTCTGAAAGCGCCCGACCACCTCCATCTTGTTAGCCGGATTAAGGCTCTCAAACTTGCCTTCCGTCTTGAGACGCTCGCCCCCTATGACCAAAGGGTATTCGCGCCCCAACTCGCTCTTGACCTTCTCAATCGCCGCGCGCATCAACCGCGCGTTCTCTTCCTTACTGAAATCCGTAAACGGCTCATTGCGAAATTCGCTCTGCATAATCGCTCCTCGTCATATAAGTCTGAGAGTCTGGAGTCATGAGTCAGGAGCAAGAATTAGCTTTTGACTCCTGACTCTCAGACTCTTGACTGTTTTTTTGATGTTATCACATCTCAAAAGCAAAAACGCGGTCGGCGCTTGAAGCGTTCGACCGCGTCTGTCCAAAGGGATGTCGCGCACAGCGTTGCTTGACGCTCGATTACCAATCGCCAGCTTTCTGCAACTTTTTGATTTTGCGTTTGACCATCTCGCGTTTGAGCGGGGTGGTCTTGTCTAGAAACACTATGCCGTCGCAGTGGTCCGTCTCGTGGAGCATGCAACGGGCGATGAGGTCCATCCCGTCCAACTCGAATAGATTGCCCTTCACATCACGCGCGTGGACGATGGCTCGCACGCTGCGATTGACCGGAAAATAGATGCCGGGAAAAGAGAGACAGCCTTCCTCTCCGAACTGTTCGCCCTCTACGCGCTGGACTTCCGGGTTAATCATCACGACGCGCTGGTCCGGGTCTTTTCCGCCGGAGCAGTCCATCACGAAGAGACGTTTCGAGACGCCGACCTGCGGCGCGGCCAGCCCTACGCCCTGCGCCTCATACATCGTCTCAAACATGTTATTGACAAGCTGTTCGAGATTCTCATCAAATTCCGTCACCGGGTCGCCCGGCGTCAACAGCACGGGTTCCGGCCAGTGTACAATCTTTAACTGTGACATCACTCTCGCCCTTCAAACAGGAGATACAAAGCACGCTCCCGGCGCATCCTTCCCCTTCAATTTATAGCGATTTGCGATTGAGTGCGACTACTGTAACAAGCGTCCAGGTCAGTCCCGCCTGCTTAAGGCGGGCGGGTCTCTGCTACCTTGCTGACCCGCCCGGCTTAAGCAGGCGGGACTGACCTCACTCGCACTCAATCACAAGCCGCTATACATACTCATTTTACGATAAATTAAGCCGCTAAGCCAACGGGTATGATTAGAGGTATGAGCCCGCTCAAGCGTTGCATGGAAGAGCAAGTCGGAAGTAGGAAGGCGGAAGGATGAAAGTGTGGCTATCCAAGACGCATAGCTTGTCTTTCATCCTTCCGCTTTCATAATTCCTACTTGCTCTTGTCTCTCTGTGGCTAATTTTGAATTGAACTGTGAGAGTTAATAACTACGCAACTGCGCGCGGTAGCCTTCGTAATTGTGCCGCATCTCGCCTATCGAATCGCCGCCGAACTTCTCGCGCATCGCTTCCGCCAGGACTAGCGCGACCATCGCTTCGCCGATGACGCCCGCCGCCGGGACCGCCGTCACATCTGAACGCTCGAAGGCCGCAGCCTCTTCTTCCTTCGTGTCTATATCAACCGAACGCAGAGAGCGCCTGAGCGTCGAGATGGGTTTGAGATAACCGCGCACGCGCAACTCCTCGCCGTTGGTGATGCCGCCCTCCAGGCCGCCCGCGCGGTTGGTGTGGCGTTTGAACTCCTTCGCGCTCTCGTCATAGCCAATTTCGTCGTGAACTTCGGAACCGGGCAGGGCCGCTGCCTCAAAGCCCGCGCCGACGGCGACGGCCTTGACCGCAGGGATTGACATCACCGCCCCGGCCAGGCGACCGTCCAGCTTTTCGTTCCATGAAGTGTGCGAGCCGAGTCCGGGCAAGAGACCCCGCGCGACCACTTCAAACACGCCGCCGAGCGTATCGCCAGCACGCTTCTTCTCATCAATTAATTGGACCATCCGCGCCTGAGCCTCAACGTCCGCGCATCTCAAAGGCGCATCATCTGGAATCGCCGCGATGGTCTCCCAGTCAAGCTCTAAAGGCGCAAACGGCACGCCGCCGAGTTGTATCACATGGCTCCGCACTTCAACGTCAAAGGCCGCGAGCAGTTGTTTCGCCAGCGCACCGCAGGCGACGCGCGCCGCCGTCTCGCGCGCCGAAGCCCTTTCGAGAATGTTGCGTAAATCACGCGCGCCGAATTTTTGCCCGCCCGCGAGGTCCGCGTGGCCCGGACGCGGTCGCTTGACGCGGCGAGATTTTTCGGGAGGCACATCAACAGTCTCGGTCGCCATCACCTCCGTCCAGTTGGCCCAATCGTTATTTTCTATCATCAACGAGAGCGGCGAGCCTAAGGTCAACCCGTGCCGCACGCCGCTCATAACCAAAGCATGGTCGCGCTCGATCTTCATCCGCCCGCCCCGCCCGTAGCCCCATTGTCTACGCTCCAACTCTCGGTTGAGCAGGTCCACATCCACGGGCAATCCCGCCGGTAATCCCTCCAGGATAGCAACCAGCGCACGCCCATGTGATTCCCCGGCAGTCGTGAAACGAAACATATAAAAACAGTGACGAGTGACAAGTGATAAGTGACAAGCAAGAACAGGAATAAGAACGTGATGAGCAAGGACAAGCATTTTAACTTGTCACTCATCACCCGTCACTTGTCACTGCCTCAAAAATTCTTCCGGGAAGATATTACCACGTCCGAGGATGCACGCGGGGTCGAGGTTTTTTTTGAGGGCGGCCATCTCGCGTAGATGCGCTTCAGTGTAGAGGGCGCGCAGGTAATCGCGCTTGAGTTTGCCGATGCCGTGTTCTGCGGAAATGGTGCCGCCCGCGCGGACGATTTCTTCGACAAAGCGGCGATAGATGTCGCGCGCCGTCGCGGCTTCGCACGCATCGCGCGGGAGGATGTTGACGTGGACGTGATTATCTCCGATGTGGCCGAAGATAACATATTGGAGGCGGCTCGCGTTGAGGGTCTCGCGGTAGAAACTGAGGATGCGCGCGAACTCCGCGTCGGGCACGGCCATATCCGTGGAGACCTTGCGTTGTTGATGATGGGCCAACCATTCGTTGACCAGCACCGGAAGCGCGTGACGAAACTCTCTGATTTGTGCGCGGTCCCGCTCGCTCGTCGCAAACCATGAATCATCCACCAGCGCATGATGACGTTCGAGCAACGCGAGCCACAACGCCATCAAACTCTCCTCCGTCTGCGCGGTCGTCTCCTGCTCGAAGAAGATAGCGCCCGCCGCGCCTCCGGGGATGAGCGGAAATTTGTCGCTCAAAAATTCCAGCGAGCGATCATCCAAATATTCCAGCGCGCGAGCATCAATCATGCTGTGTAACTCTGCGCCGCGAGATTTATTCTCTCCACGAGTTTTTAAGGAAGCGTCGCGCGCCTCGCGCACGAAGGCCAGCAAGTCTTCCAACGTTTTGAAAAAGACGCCGCCGCTGAGGACGCCTTCGGGTTTCGGCAAGAGCGTCGTCTCTACTTCACAGATGACGCCGAGCGTGCCCTCGCTCCCGATAAAAAGGTCCAGCGCATCCATGCCGCGCGCGACGTAATAACCGGACGCGTGCTTGCGCGTGTGCGGCATCTGATATGAAGGCAGCCGCGCCAGAAGGCTTCTTCGTCCACCGTCGAGCGGGAGACGTATGCGCCCGTCTTTATCAGCGTGAACAGCGCCGCGCGCCAGGTCCAGCACATCGCCCGTCGCCAGCGCGATTTTCAGCCTGCGGATATAATGTCGCGTCGGGCCATACTTGAACGTGCGTGCGCCGGATGCGTTGGTCGCCACGCTTCCGCCCAGGTAACAGCTACGCTCTGTCGGGTCGGGCGGATAGAGCATTCCACGCGCTTCCACCGCGCGCTGAAAATCCGCAAGCACGACGCCAGCCTCCGCGATGGCCCAACCGCACGCGGCTGCATGAGAGTGAGGCCCTCCTTCTTCTCCCTCGAATGAGATCTCTTTAATACGGTTGAGGCGATCCGTCGCCAGCACCGTGCCGCCGAAGGGGACGCGCCCTCCGACCACGCCCGTGCCCGCGCCGGAAACGGCCAGGGGCGTGCGCTCTCGCGTCGCGCGTGCGAGAACTTCGCACACTTCTTCTATGCTGTCGGGAAAGACGACGCGCGCGGCATGACCGCCCTGCATATTGCTGGCGTCAATGAGAAAGGATTGAATCTCGTCCGGGTCGGACTTAGTCAACATTTGGAAACCGAAAGGAGTTGCCCAGGCTTTGCAGCAAGCAAGCTGAAAGCGGATAACTGGTCCGATAAATTACAGTGAGCGGTTCAATGTGCCTTGAACGAGGATGAAAGAAGCGTTCACCACCGCCGACACAGAGTCAGCACAGAGAAATTAATTCAATAGCTCTGTGCTGACTCTGTGCGCTCTGTGTCTGCGGTGGTGAATCTCAATGTCGTAGACGCTCAAGATTAAACTGAAGTACTACACTGGATTACTGGTCCAATTCGCACTGACTGTATAAGCTCATCTTCTCGCTTTATCCGCCTGTGGAATACGCGGTATGGGGTCCAGCAATTCGGTAGTGCTCTCGGTGACGCTCCGCACGTTGACGAAGTCCGTCGTGCGAGCCTCGTTCAGTGCTGGCCTCTCGCTATTCGCTGTTTCTCGCGGGACGTTTGCGGGTTCGGCGCGTCCACGCTTGAGCCTGCGCCTGAGTTGGAGGAGATGGAAAAAGTTGATGGTTTGATAGACGGAAATTGAGAGACAGAAGGCCGCCGCGACGTAGACGGACCAGTTCACGCCGGGTTTTCCAAGGTGATTTGCGTACAGGGCGATTGATGAGAGGAGAGCGAAGACGGCGCTGAGAGCATCGAAGACGAGCATCATTTTCATCTTGTCTTCGGGCGTCGCGCTGCTCCGTTTTTTGAGCGACTTGGCATCGTATATCCACTCGCCGCAACGCTTGCAGTAGGCATCCGCGCTCTGTTCACCGGCTCCGCAATTCGAGCAAAACATCGGCACTCTCTCCTTTTCGTTCTCAATCAACGGTCCTGCTCGCACAGAGTCTGTCACGCGCAGTAATCTTTATAACGCTCTCAAGTCATTTGAAGTTCGCGGTCGCGCAAGTATTTGATGCGGTCGCGGATTTCCGCCGCGCGCTCAAACTCGAAACGCTTGGCGGACTGGCGCATCTCTATCTCAAGACGCGCGATGGTGGCGTCAATATTGTCCTTCGTATAGTCCTCAAACTCATCAAGGTTGAGCGGGATTTTGAAGTAGTCCGCCTCGTAGGCCGTGACGAGCGTGGCCTCTATGGGCTTGACGATGGTCTGCGGCGTGATGCCGTGCTCTTCGTTGTAGGCTTCCTGGATCGCGCGGCGGCGATCCGTCTCGCCAATCGCGCGCTTCATAGAGTCCGTCATCTTGTCCGCGTAGAGAATCGCTTTGCCGCGTGCGTTGCGCGCCGCGCGTCCCATCGTCTGAATCAAGGAACGGTCGGAGCGCAGAAAGCCTTCCTTGTCCGCGTCCAGGATGGCGACGAGCGAGACTTCGGGCAGGTCCAATCCTTCGCGCAGGAGGTTGATGCCGACGAGGACATCGAATTCGCCGCGCCGCAGGTCGCGCAAAATCTTGATGCGTTCGAGCGTCTCTATATCCGAGTGAAGATAACGGACGCGGACGCCGACATCTCCGAAGTAGTCCGTCAAATCCTCGGACATCTTTTTCGTCAAGGTCGTGACCAGCACGCGCTCGTTCGCTTCGGCGCGGACGCGGCACTCTTCCAAGAGATCATCTATCTGTCCCTTGACGGGCCGCACTTCAACAACGGGGTCCGTCAGTCCGGTCGGGCGTATGATTTGCTCGACCACTTCGCCGCCAGCCTTCGTCAACTCATACGGGCCGGGAGTCGCGGAGACGTAGATAGCCTGGCCTCTGCGCCCTTCAAACTCTCCGAAGTTGAGCGGGCGATTGTCCATCGCTGATGGAAGACGGAAGCCATACTCGACCAGGGTTCGCTTGCGCGACTGGTCGCCCTTGAACATCGCGCCGACTTGCGGGATGGTCTGGTGCGATTCGTCTATCACCATCATCGTGTCGCGCGGCAGATAATCGAGGAGCGTCGGCGGCGGCTGGCCCGGCTCTTTGCCCGTCAGGTGGCGCGAATAATTTTCGATGCCGCGACAGAAGCCCATCTCCTTAATCATCTCCAGGTCGTACATCGTGCGCTGGTGCAGACGCTGCGCTTCGATGAGTTTGCCCTCTTTAATGAGTATCGGCTCCCACTCATCAAGTTCCTCTTTGATGGTCTTGAGGGCACGCTTGATGGTCGGCTTGGACATCACGTAGTGCGACTTGGGGTAGACGGGCACGCGCGAGGTATGCTTGTGCAAGACTTCGCCGAGCAGAGGGTCTATGGTCGAGACGGAATCAATCTCGTCGCCCCAGAGTTCGATGCGATAGGCTTGCTCTTGATAGCTCGGATAAACTTCGACCACATCGCCGCGCACGCGAAACGTCCCGCGCTCAAACTCTATGTCCGAACGTTCGTACTGCAACTCGACCAGCTTTTGCAGCAAGGCATCGCGCGCCATCTTCGCGCCGGGTTCGACGAAGAGCAGCATCCCGTAATAAGCGTCCGGGTCGCCGAGGCCGTAGATGCAGGAAACAGAAGCGACGACGATGACATCCCTGCGCTCGAAGAGTGCGCGCGTCGCGGACATACGCAGGCGGTCTATCTCTTCGTTGATGGTCGCCTCTTTTTCGATGTACGTATCGGAGGCAGGGACGTAGGCTTCAGGCTGGTAATAATCGTAGTAGGAGACGAAATACTCTACGGCGTTGGTGGGGAAGAGCGTCTTGAATTCCTGGTAAAGCTGCGCCGCGAGCGTCTTGTTGTGCGCGAGGACGAGCGCGGGCCTTTGCGTGCGCTGGATGACGCTGGCGATGGTGAAGGTCTTGCCGCTGCCCGTGATGCCGAGCAGCACTTGATGTTTCTGGCCTTCGTTGAGGCCGCGCTCAAGGGCTTCGATGGCCTGCGGTTGATCGCCCTGCGGCTCGTATTCCGAACGTAGATTGAATGGCATAAAAATACAGTGACAAGCGGACAGGTTAAGAGCGACAAATTAAAAACTATATTTTAACTTGTCGCTCTCCACTTGTCACTTGTCACTGTATTAAGGTCTAGGCAGGTTCCTTAAACTGACTCTTAAATTCTTTAAAGTCGGCCCGCAGGGTAAACATCTCTGAGTGAGTAGATTTCACTTCACTCTCAATTCTAACCAGTCGCACATCAAACTTGTCGAATCTCTCTTCAAGAGCGGTCAATCTCTGGTCTGTTATGGCGAAGCCCGCACGCATCTCCTGTGAAAGTGCTTCTATCCGCTCAAGCACAGTCTCAATTGTTGGGGCCGTATTGTACTCTGAGGAAATATCTTTGGTGATATCTTCGCTCAACAGCTTAACCTCCATGAGTATCAATTTTAGATCCCATTACAGGAAAGTGTAACCATGTTGGTGTTTTGGGTCAATAAAGAAGGGGCAAGCCAGACAGGATTCAGGTAGTTGGGTAACAGTGTGTTGCTCACAATATAAATCTTAATAGCAACAAGCTATGACCCTACTACCTGTCTTTTCATGCCACTGAAGAAGTATCGCTACTGGTCTGGCTGCTCAGTTGGTAAATCGCTTCCATGACGGCGGAGCGAACTTCTGTCGGGAGGGAGCCGCGCACGGCGAGGCGGCGAAAGGCCGGGAGAATTTCCTGCTGTCCGCTGAGCGCGAGCAGTTTGACGACCGCGAGGCGGACTTCATTATTGGGATGCTCTTCGATGGCGCGCATGAGTGGTCGGACTTCGCCAGCCTTTGACATCAGGAAGAGCAGCGAGAAAGCGTCGTAGGTCTTTTCGCGGCTTTCTCCCATCAGATTACCGATGGCTTCGGCGGCAAGGCCCGAAGAGGAGAGGGCTTCACCGATGTTGCGGCGACGTTCGGGCGTCGCTTCGCGGAGGGCGCGCGTGAAGGAGGCCGCGCGGTCCGTGTCTATACTGTAGAGAGAGCGCGCGGCGGCATCGCGCACGATTTGCACCGGGTCGTCAAAGGCTCCTGTGATTTCGCGGAAGGCTTCCTCGCCGCCGAGGCGCGAGAGGTCAGAGACCGCCGCCGCCCTGACGGTTGCGACATCGCTGCCGAGCCGCCGCAGGATCGCAGTGGGAACCAGCGAGAGGTCTTCTTCGACGAGTTCCACGCCCTTGTCCGTGACGGCCAACTCTATGTCTCGGACGGAAGAGCCGGTCATCGGTATCGCGGGTGTTGGCGATGTGACGCTCGCTTCCGGCCCGGCTGATTGCTGAACGGAGGGCTTCAATATTTCGTCCGTCAGTGGGCTGGACCAAATATCTTCCTGAGAAGGTTCCGCGACGGCCACTTCTTCTTCAAAAGCGTAGGGCTGAGGGACGCTCTCCTGTGTCTGCGGAGCGGATACTTCCTGCGTCTCGCTGATGTCTATGTCAACCCAGTCGCCCTGCGGGGCCTCTTTGGTTTCAGTCGGGTCTTGAATCGGTGTGAGGAAAGAAAGTTCCGGGTCCGCGACAGGCTCCACCACGTCTTGATGCGAGATAAGTTCCGATTCAAACGGCAAGGCCGCATCCGCCGTCATTTCGGCTTCGGAGAAGGAGCCTGCATCAATCTCATCGAATGACCTGCGTGACGCTTCGGCCAAAGCCTGCCGCCTTGACTCTTCCGCCGCGAGCCGTTGCGCTTCTTCCTCTGCAAGCTGCCGTGCCTCTTCTTCGGCAAGTCGCCGTGCTTCTTCTTCAACGCGAAGTTGCGCTTCAGTTTCAGCACGCTCGCGGGCCTCAGCCTCGGCGCGCAGACGAGCTTCTTCTAAAGCGTGTTGCCGGGACTCTTCTTCAGCACGCAAGCGCGCCTCTTCTAACGCACGCTCACGCGCGGCCTGTTCTTCGGCCACTCTACGCGCTTCAACCTCAGCCTCCGCGCGCACACGGGCCTCTTCAGCAAGTCTAGTCTCTTCCGCGACACGCGCCTCTTCAGCAACTCGAACCTCTTCAGCCAGACGCGCTTCTTCAGCAAGGCGTGCTTCTTCCGCAAGTCTCGCTTCTTCTGCGATTCGAGCCTCTTCAGCAAGGCGCGATTCTTCAGCGAGACGCGACTGCTCGGCGAGTCTCACTTCTTCTGCGAGGCGTGCTTCCTCCGCCGCGCGTTGTCTTGACTCTTCCTCTGCGCGCAGGCGTGCGGCTTCTTCTTCGGCCTGTAGACGCGCGGCTTCCGCCTGACGCTGTTGCTCGGCCTCTTCTACGGCGCGCTGTCTCGCCAGTGCTTCGGCGCGGATGCGTGCGTCCTCTTTCTCGCGCTGTCTTTCTTCTTCTTCAGCGCGCAGGCGAGCCTCTTCGAGAGCGCGTTGACGTGCGGACTCTGCTTCCGCACGCTGGCGCGATTCTTCTTCGGCGCGAAGCCGTGCTTCCGTCTCTGCGCTTTCGCGTGCTTCCGTTTCGGCTTGTAGACGCGCGGCCTCCGCTGCCTCACGGCGGGCGGTCTCTTCTTCTTCTTCGCGTCGGCGCGTCTCTTCTTCAACGCGCCTGCGTTCATCTTCCTCGAACTGTTTGCGCGCGGTCTCCTCTTCTTCCGCAACGTCCGCGACTTCCGTCTCGTCCATCAACGCCGTCGCGCCCTCACTTTCTGTGAAGAGGGATTCGGCGACGGGAAGCTCAGTGATGAGAGATTCGCTGGCGAGAGATGAAGCCTCCGTCTCTGTCCGTGTTTGGAGTTCATCGAAGAGAGCGGGAGTTGTTGTTGTCGCCTCTTCTACTGTCTGCGGTTCGATTATCTCCGGCGCGGCCAGGACTGCCTGCGTCTCATCTTCAATGACTTCGGGCGCGGGCGTGGCTGCGAGCGGCGTTGTCGTTTCCGCTTCTTCCTCCGCGACGGGAACGGTGGCGATGTATTCTATCGCGCGTCGAATGATGGCGGGTTCGATTCGTTTATTCTTCTTGCGATTCTTCTCGCGATCAAGCAAACGCCGAAGCGGCGCGATGGCTTCAGGGTCGCGCACTTCTGTGAGGGCCGCGACCGCCGCTCTACGCACTTCCTTCGACTGGTCTTCGAGCGCGGCGATGAGATGCGGCGTCACGGACGAGTCCGCGACCAACCCCAGATGATGCGCGGCTGAGACGCGCGCGGCGGGCGCGTTGGCCGTGCGGAGGCTGCGCGTCTCTTCTTCCAGATAGCCGTGTTTGATGAAGGCCGCGCGCGCGCGCACACGTCGTTCCGTCTCATCGCCCGCGAGGGCTATGACGAGAAACGCGGCGATTAACTGGCGCGTGCCGGTGTCGGTCGCGCTGATTACCGCTTCGTCATAAGGATGGCCCGCGAGCAGGTTTTCGACTTCCGCTTCGATGCGCTCGACGCCTGCGCCATCTTCGGCTTCGTCCAGCACGGGCGCTGATTCTAAAGTCCCGTCCGAGACGAGGGTCTGCTCATCGTCAATTCCGAGCACCTCATCCGTCATCGTCGTTGGCACGACCATCGCGGGCGTCAAGACCTGTTCGGCGATGGAACTCGCGGCCAGGTCCGGCCCGGCATCTTCGACCAGAGCCTTCTCCGCCTTGCTTCCTTCCATCTCCCTCACGAAGGGCGGCGGCACTGCGCTCTCAGCCGCTCTCGGACGCATCACGACGAAGAGGACGATGCTCAAAAGTATCAAGCCCGCGAGGACCAGCACCAGCCAGTTGCGCGCGAGGGCCGCGCCCAGCGAGACGCTTGAGGCTGGCTGCGTGACGTTGGTCGTGACCGCGTTCGGAACCGTGGGCGCACTCTGGGCCTGCGCGATTTGCTCTGCGCTCGAAACGGCGTTAGGCGAAGGCGTCGCAGCCTCCGGCGTGAGCGCGGGATTTATCTGTGGAAGCGCGGACTCGCCCGCCGCCTGCGCGGCATTCGGCGAGGCCAGCGGCGCGGGCGTCTGTGTCAACGGCGACTGGTTTCTATTGAGAGCGGGATCAACCGCTTGATTGCCCGTCGCTTGTGTCGCCGCGCTGTTGAGCGCGGGCGTGGGCCTTGCGTTGGCCGCCGCAGATTGAGAGTTATTGCCGCCCGTGTTGGCAGAAGAAGTTTGAGATGAGTTGGTGTTGCCAGCGTTCGCGCCTGTCGGATTACCGCCAGCGGGCTTTGCGCCGGGCGCGTCGAAGACGACTTCGAGCCGGTTGAATTTTTGATTGACGTGGGCGGCTGTGCCCGGCTGCAACTTAAAAGAGATGACCGCATCGCTGCCGCGTTTCTGGACCTGCACATCCTCGTAGCCACGCCCGCGCATGCTCTGCGCGCCCGGCGCGTTCGCCTCAGGGATGACCACATAGTAGCGGTCGCCGCTCCTGTAGGCAGAATAATCGTTGAGCGGCACGTCGGAGGTGACGGTCACGCGCGAGCCTTGGGCCGCGTCGCCGCCGCGCAGCGGAGTAATATTTTTCCGGCGCGGTTGCGGCGTGGCTTGAGCGGCAGCGCCGGGCGTGCCCTGCTGCTGCGTCTGCGTCGTGGTCGAAGCGGGCTGCGCCTTTTTCTTCTTTTGCGCGCCCGCCTTCGTCGCCGAGCAGACGACGAGCAAGACTAAAAGAAGCGAAGCAGCCAGCGCGTGCAATTTATTGGAGGACAGGACTGAGCGGTTCATGTCGTGTATCACCGGGGCATTAGAAGACTCAAAAAACTGTGAACCGCCTGCATTATGCAACGCAGAAGGCTCTTAGTCTAGAGGCTGGAGGCTGGGGACTGGAGGCTGGTCAAAGCAAAGCTGTTTTTAACCAGCCTCTAGTCTCTAATCTCCAGCCTCTGCTTTACACTGGTTGGGCCTGGTCCATCTTGTAGACCACTTCGAGAATCGCCGTGCGGACCTTTTCCGGGAGGCCGTCACGGACGACGAGTTGGCGCAGTTGGGCTGCGACTTCGGGTCTGCCCGCGAGACCGAGCAGGCGCGTCGCGGCCAACTGCACGTTGATTTCCGGGTGGCTGGCGATGGCTTCCAAAATCGGCTCGGTCTGGTTGGACTTAGCCAGGATGGAGAGCAGCGAGAAGGCTTCGTATGCCTGGCGGCGATCCGCACTCGCCAGACGGTCTATCGCCTGCCTGGCGATGCCTGCCTTGATACAGGAGCGCGCCACCTCGCGCAACGTCTCCGCATCGGATGTTTCCTGCACACGCACGTAGGCGTCTGCGCGGTCGAAGTTGAGGCGCGAGAGTGAACGAGCCGCAGCCGCGCGCACTTCCCTCGCGTCGTCCGCCAGCGCGATGAGCACCGGCGCGAAGACCGACTCATGATCAATCGCGCAGAGGCTGGAGACAGCCGCCGCGCGCACACTCGAATCCTCATCCCGGCCCGCGATGATGGTCAACGCCTCGACCGAACGCTGGACCTGGAATTGGGCCAACTGGCGCACGGCTGCGGTGCGCGCCTCGACATCCGTGCTCTCAAGCCTTGCGAGGGCTTCCGAGAGGGTTTCATCTTCCAGCCATTCCGGCAACTGCTCGACGCGCGCCGCCGGGTCCAGATGCATAATCTCGCCCGTGAAATTGTGCTCGCGCGGTGAGTCCGAGAGAAAAGAGTGCTCTGCTTCAAAGGTCATCGAAGAGAGTCCCTCAAGAGTTTCCACGGAACAGGCGCTGAGCACGCGGCTGATTTGCGCGGCTGACATTTCAGGATGACGCCAGGCCATGTCCAGCAGCGCGCCGATGGCGGAGGGCAGGCGCAGAGCGCCGAGGCTGCTGACGGCGTGAGTACGCACGACCATCTCCGCATCGTGCAGCGCTTCGAGGAGGAATGAGAGCGCGAGCGGCGAGCCTATCTCGCCAAGGGTGCGCGCGGCGGAGGCTCGTTCATAAGCATCATGCGCCAAAAGCAGCGCAGCCGACTGGCGCGCGACAAACCCGTATTCTTCCAAAGCCCTGCGCGAGCGGCGTCGCACGTCATCCGTCGCTTCCGCCGATTGCAGAGCCTTCATCAAAGAAGTCTCCATCGCGCGGCGGTCATCCGTCGCGCGCGAGAGTAGCACATCCAGGCGATGAGGTTGGCCCAACAGCAGTTTGCACACTTCCTGGTCCACCCGGTACGAGCCGAAGAGCGCAGGGGAGACGACGTTGCCGCCGGGCTGGCGTATCTCAAGCGACTGCTCGTTTGATTCCGCATCCTGCGCCGGAAGGGCCGTCGTTTTCTGGACCATTATTTGATCGCTGGCACGGCGACCGCGCCTGGCCCTTCGGCGCTCGCGTGGTTGCTCAATCTCAACTGTCTCATCCATCGTCGCAAGGGCCAGGGTGCTCTCCTGCGCGGTCTCCGAGACTCTCTCCGTAGTCCTCTTTTGCTCAACGTCTTCCCACGTCTCGCTCCGGCGCGCGCGGCGACGCAAGAGGAAGAGCGCGACGCAGCCGCAGAGCAGAAAGAGCGCGACGCCCGTCACGGAAAAGAGCACGTCGAAGAGGCTCGACGGTCCAGCCTGCGTGTCGCCCTGCGAGGGCTGGGCCGGTTGATTCTTCTCCTGCGCGACACCGAGGGCGCGCACGATGCTATCTTCATGGGCGAGTTTCTGGGGCGAAGTTGAGGGCGCGGATGACGGCGCGAGTCCGGCGTCTGAGCGGGGCTGGACGGCGGGCTGCGTGGCGGGGCTTGTCGCATTGACGGGGTGCTCCGGCTGGCCCGCGCTCAAGATTGGAGAAGGAGTTTGAGAGTTATGCGATTCGCGCGTCAGGCGCGGCGAGTAGGTTGCGGCGGACTGTGGTTGCGGCTCACGCCCCTGCCTCTGACGAGAAGGCGGCGGCGTGCTCTCTTCCGCATCGCCACGGCTGGCATCCATAGAACCGTTGACGACCAGATTGAGATGATTGAAACCCGGTTCGACCGTCACGCTCGCGCCCTGCTTGAGCGGCAGCAACAATTCCAGGGACTCGTCCAACTGGCGGACATGGACTCCCTTCGGGATGCCCCTGACCTGGCTTTTCCCTGCGTGCGGGACGACGAGGTGAAAGCCTTCGCCATCCTGCCAGGTCTGCGTGCGGTTCAGTGGCATGTCCGCCGAGAGCGTGATGACAGACCCGCTCGCGGTCTTTCGTTCGGAGACGCCCGCGACGTGAACGGGCGAGTCCTTGGCCTTCTGCGCGCGCAGCGCCAGCGAAGGGATGAAAGCGACGGCGGCCAGCAAGAACGTCAAAATCGCAAGACGCAGAAATCTCCTGCGCGGCTGTTGAGGGAGGTCTGGCTTTGGCTCGGACCCGGCAGCATGATGGGAAGGCAATGCATTTTTCATGGCTTGGAATCGGGAGCAGGCGAGCGCTGTTGGTGTCGGCTCGTGTGTGCGATGAGCGCCCCGCGTAGATAGCACGGAAGGAGCGCCGACCTTGGTTGGAAGTCTTTGGAAGCTAAGCTGTCAAAATGTTTGGCGCGAGAGGTGGCCGCGCGCCTTTTTGCGGGGAGACGAGGAGAGGCGAAAGTCTTTCTCTCTCTTACGGCTCGTCGTTGAACTTGTATCCGATGCCCCAAACGGTCAGGACCATTTGCGGATTTTCGGGATTCTCCTCGATCTTGGCGCGCAGGCGATTGATGTGTGAATCAATCGTGCGGTCGTAACCTTCATAGGAGTAGTCCCAAATTTTTTCCAGCAGATACTTGCGCGGGAAGACGCGACCGGGATTGGAGGCGAAGAGCCGCAGCAGGTCAAACTCTTTCGGAGTCAATTCAACCTGCCGCTCGCCGACCATCACTTCGCGTTTGGCGGGGTCTATGCGCAGTTTGCCGCGCACGATGGGAGCCTCGTCGCCCGCCGCTTCGGTCGTCGCGCCCGTGCGCACGCGGCGCAGGACGCTCTTGATGCGTGCTTCGAGTTCGCGGAAAGCGAAAGGCTTGGTGATGTAATCATCCGCGCCCATTTCAAGGCCGAGCACTTTGTCAAAGACATCGTCCTTGGCCGTCAACATCAGAATCGGAATGAAAGGGGCCTTCTCCCGCAACTCGCGGCAGACGGCGAGGCCGTCCATCTTCGGCAGCATCAGGTCCAGCACTACTACGTCCGGGTGGTCGTGGAGCGCCGCCTGCACTCCCGCCAGCCCGTCCTCGGCAGTCTTAACGCTGTATCCGACACGCGAGAAATACTCGATGATGGCCGTCGAGATATTCTCGTCGTCTTCGATGAGGAGCAAGCTCGTCCGGCGTTCGCCTGACGCGGCGGGCGCTTCCTGACCCTCTGTTTCCCTTGATTTAGCTCTATCGGTGGATGTCGGCATCAGTGATTTTTGTCCACGAATAGCGAACGATTGGATTGTAGGGGAGCCGGGCCGGTGGCGGTAGCGCGGCTCAGACTTTAAGAATATAACAGGACACGACCCCTAAACTCAAGCCTTAAGTTAAGAAGGGAGAGGATAGGGGCTGGGGGTTAGGGGTTGGTGGTTCAGAAATTGGAGATTAACTTTCCCACAAATTCCCGCCCCAACCTCCTGCCCCTAACCCCT
>DASYML010000238.1:0-40437 GCA_036009045.1 Pyrinomonadaceae bacterium | reverse complement strand
ATGATTAGATTCACGGCATCCCCATTTGTGATGTTCCTCGCCAGTTGCGCGGCGGCGACAAAGATCATCGAAAACCCGCCGAGCGTGAGGACCAGCAGCGTCAAGCCAAGCGCGATAATCGGCTTGGTCACCCCGCCCGTCTGGATGACATGCGTCGTCACGGCAGAGGGACTCAGGCTCGCCCCGCAACGATTGCAGTAACTCAACCCCGCCGCACACTCAACACCACAAGAAGAACAATACATACAACCTCCATCATTATCGCCGGATGCTTGAATTGGCCCGCCACCGCAAGGCCCACACCACCCCGCTCATCACAAATGCCTCCATGCATACGCCCCCCCTGAGAGATAAGTTCTAATAAAGAGTCAGGAGTCTGAGAGTCTGGAGTCTGGAGTCAAAGAAGGATTTCGAGTTAGAGCTTTTAAGTTTAAAGTTAAGGCGACTGCTTTTGACTCCAGACTCCTGACTGTTATTCTTCCGTTTCTCGGATGGTCAAGCCTTCGCGCGCGATTTTCCAGTTGAGCACTTCGACGCCCTTTTCTTCAGCGAGGGCGCGTTCAACCTCCTGCTTGCGGCCTTCGGCGCAGAAGAAGGCGATGCAGCCACCGCCACCCGCGCCGCACACTTTGGCCGCCAACGCGCCATGCGCCGTAGCCTTTTTCACCAAGGCATCCATCTGCGGAGTGCTCACGCCCGGAGCCAGCCTTTTGCGGCCAGGATACGCATCTCTCATCGTCTCGCTCACCCTTTGCCAGTCGTTGGCGAGGAGGGCTTCACGCATTGAACTCGCGGAGGCGCAGATGCCGTCGAAGAGACCGAAGAGTTCCGCGTCGCCGTCTATGTGGCGTTTGAAAATCTCCCAATTATTGGTCCCGGAAAGGCGCGGCTCTCCCGTGTAACAGATGACGATACGCTCTTCGAGCATGCTCTCGTCCGTCTTGAGAGCCTCGCGCTCGATGCCGTCCGGGCGAAAGTGTATGCAGGACGTGCCGCCGTGAATGGCCGAGTAGTAATCCTGAAAGCCAGCCGGAACGCGTATCACCGTGGTCTCTATGTTGGCGGCGATGGTCACAAACTTGCGCGCGTCGTAACGATTGCCAACGAGGGCGTTGAGTGCGCCGATGCAGGCGATGTTGAGGGCGCTCGAACCCGCGAGGCCCGCGCCCGCCGGAGCCTGGCTCTCCGCGATGAGATGAAACCCGACCGTCGGTTTGAAAAAATGGACCAGTTTGGAAACGAGTTCGAGACGCCGCTCGCGCGCGAGGTCCTCGATGGCCTCAAGGCTCGTCTCGAAGGTCACCTGGCGGTCGCGCGATTCCAACACGATGCGCCCGTCGTCGCGCGTCTTGATCCAGCAGGAGGCGCGCATGTTGATGGCGAAGTTGACGGTCATGGCTCCCGGATGAAAGAGGTACAGAGGCCAGATGTCAATCGTGCCTCCGGCCAAATCCACCCGTGTGGGAGCAGATGCTTCGATAATCACTTGATGACAGTTGTCCTTTCCCAAAAAAAAAGTGATGAGTGATGAGTGATGAGTGATGAGTGATGAGAGCCAAGCGGTTGCTTTAACTCATCACTCATCACTCATCACTCATCACTTCTTCAGTCGCCCGCCGCGCCGCGTTTTGAGGCGGTGGGTTTCTTCGCATCTTTGCGGTGCGGAAGTTGTGGCTTGAAATGAATACGCTCTTGAATCTCTTGCAGCTTTTCCTGCGCGGCCTGTTCCAGTTCCTGTATCCGTTCGGGGTCAGCTTCTTCGACTTTCTTCCCGAACCAGAGGCGCTCTGCCAGGTAAAAGCCAGTGATGCCGAGGACCACCAGGACGAGCAGAAAATAACCTATCTGGTGAAAATCTCCGATCAGATTAGTAATCGCGCCGCTGAAGAAATAGCCCGCGCCGCTCAGTATACAAACCCACGCGAAACAACTCGCGCAGGTCAGGGGCAGAAAGCGCGTGTAACGCATTCGCCCGACTCCGTAAAAGACGCAGGAGGCCGTCCGTAATCCGTAAATATATTTCGACAGAAAAATGGAGAGCGGGCCGAACTTGTTCGTCAGGCGTTCGAGGCGCGGTCTCGCCATGCGGTAAAAGCGAAAGCCGCGCACGCTCTTGCCGAAGCCGCGTCCCGCCGCATACGCCAGGTTGTCGCTCACGATGGCTCCGAGCGTTCCCGCGCAGAGGACTTTCAAAAAACTGTATCCCTTGAAAAATTGCTCGTCGAAAAAACCGCTGTGGGCCAACACGCCCGCCAGCAACAGCGTAATATCCCCCTCAATCATGGCGAGGAAGAAGACCGCATAGAGGCCATACTGCCCGATGAGTTCGTAGAACGGATGATCCATATAAACACAGTGACGAGTGACGAGTTAAAGAGCCTGTCTTTGCCTGTCACTCGTCACTCGTCACCTGTCACTTTCAGCGGGTGGTTTGACGACGAGCACGGGGCATGGCGCGTGGCGCACTACGGACTCTGCGGTCGAGCCGAAGAGGATGCGTCCAAGCCCCGTGCGCCCATGTGATGAAATAACTATGAGGTCCACGCCGCGCTCTTTCGCCACGCGCACGATCTCCGAGGCCGCGTCTCCATGCACGATTGTTTCCTCAACTTCGATTCCGTGGCACTCCTCGCACCCGGCGATTTTCGGCAACTCTCGCTCAGCCGAATCCTCCAACTGCTCGCTGATGTCGGCCACCTGCAAAGGCTCCGTCATCCCCGAATATCCGACCGCAGTCACGACCGGCTCGACCACATGCACGCAGATAATCTTCGCGCCCGCGTCGCGCGCCAGCGAGGTCGCATAAGAGAGCGCATACCCGGCGCACTCGCTGAAATCAGTCGGCAGCAGTATCGAACGAATCTGCATAATTACGGATTGCTGATTGTGGATTGCGGATTGCGGATTGGCGATTCTCGAATCAAGAGTCTTCTCTCTTCAATTCTTAAATCCGCAATCCGAAACCAGCAATCCGCATTGCTCAATGGCCGCGTTCATTCTACACGCACCGGGGCATGTTTGACAGCCCTTCTCCTGTTTATTACAATCCAGACGCTTCCTGCCTGTAGTAACTTGACCCGGCGGCTTCGTTTTGAACGGCCCCTAAAGCAAATGACGAGACCAGCAGCAACCACAGCCAACTTCATCGGCGTTGACCTTTCCGGCGCGACGATGCGCGCGGCGCTCGTGTCGCCCGAAGGACGGATTATCGCCCGGCGCGAAGCCCCGCTCGAACGCGATGGAGTGGTCCAACAGGTGACGCATACCATCATGGAACTGCGCGATGTCTCGCCCGACATACGCTCGATAGGCGTCGGCATTCCCGGCCTCGTCAATCGTCAGACGGATCGCGTCATCGTCTCGACGGACCTGCCTTCGGTCGTGCGCGGCGACATACACGCGGAGTTGATGAAGGCGACGGGCCTGCGCGCGGAGTTGGAGAACGACGCGAACGCGGCGGCCTATGGCGAGTACAAGGCGGGGGCCGGACTCGGCAGCCGCGATATGTTCTACGTGACTATCGGCGCTGGCATCGGCGGCGCGATTATCCTCGGCGGCAAATTGTGGCTCGGCGCGAGCGGCTTCGCGGGCGAGTTCGGGCACATCACCATCAACACAGATGGAGAAGAGTGCATGTGCGGCAACATCGGATGCCTGGAAACGGTCGCCTCCGCGCCGAACATCGTCCGCCGCGCTAAAGAACGTCTCTTCCGCGACTCGACTTCATCGCTCTCGAACCTGGCGATCAATAAAGATTTCACCGCCGCAGACATTGCGCGCGAAGCCAAGAACGGCGACGACTTTTCCCTGCTCATGATCGAGCGCACGGGCAAGTACATAGGCGCGGCTGTGGCCTCAGTTATCAACCTCCTCAACATCGAGCGCATCGTGCTCGGCGGCGGCGTGATGGATGCGGGCGACCTGATTCTCAACCCCATCATACGCGAGGCCGGACGCCGCGCCTTTCAACCATGTTTTGAAGCGACGCAGATCGTCCTCGCCTCGCTCGGCACGGATGCCGTTGCCGTCGGCGCGGCGATGCTCGCGCGCGATGCCGCGATTGCCGCTGATATCTAATCACCAGCGCTTATTTCAGGGTGAGTCATCGCGGTCAGGGAAATCAAGGACGGCACGGTAACGGGGATCATCGCCAGCGAGGTCATGCTGATTACCAAATATAAGTATGAAGACTCGTACAGCTTTCCCGAATCCGAGTTGATTGATTGGACCATCACATAACCCGATGGCTCTGAAGAAGGCAACTTCGTCGGGAAATTTCTTGATGCCTTCCAGCCATAACATCTACCCTCAAATCTTCTCAACCGCTCTGCCGGAAATCCTCAACGGCTATGCCATTCATCAACGCGCTCGTTAGTTGACACTCGAACGCGCGGCGGTGCTCTCCGTCTCTTCCGTTTCGTCTGCGGTCTCTAACGCGTCTTCAGCGGCGAGTTGCGCCTCTTCGAGCCTCGCCATTAACCAGCGACGAAAGATGTCCGCCTCCTGTTGTTTGCCGGTCCAGCGGGCGCGGTCGAACATCGTGAGGGCCATCGCCAGCGCGTGATGCTGTCCGGCGCGGTCCTGCGCGAACTCGAACTGGCCGTAGAGACGGTCTATTAACTCGATGCTCTGGCGCGCGGATTCCTGGTCCTTGAATCCGAGTTTGTTGGCGAAGAATTTTGAGTAGACGTTCATCGGGTGCGCGGTCGAAGTGTAGAGGTCGAAGTAGCCGGAGATGAGGCCGGACTCCTGCAAGATGGAACCGACATAGCCGGGCCTTGAGCCGGTGATGAGCGCAAGGTCTTCGATCTCGTTCATCCCTGAGAGAAAGAGCGCGATAATCTGGTCCTTCTTGCTGACCTTGCGCGAACGAGCCTCAGCGCGATCCGTCTTGCTTCCGCTCCGGCTGGTTTTTGTACTCATAGCTCACGCTCCTTCTTTCTCTTCTCTCTCTCGCTTCATCTTCTCTCGCGGCTATTCTATTTTTTGCGTTGCTGGTCGCCCTTATCGCCCTGGCCCGCCGCGACCTTGGTCTTGGCCTTCTTCCGCACATCCTGGCTGAGCGAGCGGCCCACATCGTCAACCTCATCAAAGCGGCCCTTCTCGTCGCGCCGTACATAACGCTTATCAGTGCCGGTGTCAATCAACTCGCGTTTGCTTGCACTCTTCCTGCCTGAACTCTTCTTGCTGGAACTCTTCTTACTCGAACCCTTTTTATTTGGCATACCCTTATGTTTCTCCTCTTTCATCTTCCGCTCTGATGGCAGACCGCGCTCCGCATCTCATTTCGCGCGTGGTCCGCATTTCTTTTGACAGGGGGCGACAGGTTTTCTCTTTGCCTTAACATACGACGAGAAAAGAGGTCTGTACGTTTACGTACTCAGAAGATACCGCGCATCGCCAAAGTTTGTGCTGCTCTTTTACATGCTTTCGTGTTATTTGGAGACTACCCTGACGAACATAAAAACCGATCTTGTGAATTTCGTAATTTGCAATTTTTGAAGCAGATGGTAAAGTATCAGCACCAGGTAATAATTAGTTGAATGAGGCGAGTGGGGTTTTCCGATCAAGGCGCGCGTGTGTACCCGAATAGCAGTGTCGGGTACGCCCTCGTATTTTTGTGTCGTCCCTGATGAGCTACCCCTGGCGAATTATCTCTCGCTTCCCGTTTCGCTCAAAGTTTGACTTAGACGAAAGGTGCAGTGGGGATGCCCCAGATTTTTCATCACAGCACTAACACGCTCGCCAAGCTCAGTATTTTCGGCGGTGTCTTCATACTCCTGGCGGCCATCTGGGCCGTCGCGGAAATCAATCGCTCATCCTGGAACACGGGCCAATGGATCGAGCGCGAGCAACCCGTCCAGTTCAGCCACAAGCATCACAGTGGCGACGACGGAATTGACTGCCGCTACTGCCACACTTCCGTCGAGACCTCTTCCGATGCTGGCATGCCGCCGACCAAGACCTGCATGAACTGCCACTCGCAGATTTGGGCCGACAGCCCTTACCTCGCCCCCGTGCGCGAAAGTTGGAAGACAGGCAAGCCCATCGAGTGGACCAGGGTTCACGACCTGCCCGACTACGTCTATTTCAACCACAGCATACACGTCAACAAGGGCGTCGGGTGTTCGACCTGCCACGGCAACGTGAGCAACATGCCGATTATGTATCAGGCTTCGTCGCTGCAAATGGAGTGGTGCTTGCAATGCCATCGCAACCCTGAAAAGTTCGTCAGACCGAAGGACCAGATTTACAACATGGAGTGGCAGCCCGGCGCGAATCAGGCCGAAGAGGGAGCCAAACTCGTCCGCGCCAACAAGGTTCAGGGCGCGAATGTGCTGACAAGCTGTTCGACATGTCACCGCTAGAGATGGTCAAGGAAAATTTGATGCCGAGCAAAGATAGACATATCAATTTCGCTTTAATGCGCGACCGCGTCCTCTCCACAGAGGGCGGCAAAGATTACTGGCGAAGCCTCGAAGAGATGGCCGACAGCGACGAGTTCAACGAGTTCGTCCACAGGGAATATCCGAGCCAGGCGGAAGTCTGGGACGACCCCGCAGGGCGTCGCCGGTTTCTCAAGTTGATGGGCGCGTCGCTGGCCCTCGCGGGCCTCGGCGGATGTTCCTACCAGCCGCCGGAGAAGATAGTGCCTTACGTCCGTCAGCCGGAAGAGGAAGTGCCCGGCAAGGCGCTCTACTTTGCGACGGCGATGACGCTCGGCGGCGTCTCGACCGGACTGCTCGCGCGCAGCAACGAAGGACGCCCGACCAAACTCGAAGGCAACCCCGACCACCCCGACAGTCTCGGCGCGACTGACATCTTCGCGCAGGCTTCGCTGCTCTCGCTCTATGACCCGGACCGCTCAAGGACGACGACCTACAGAGAGGAAGAGCGGCCCTGGTCTACTTTTCTCGGCGAGATGCGAACCGCGCTGGACCAGCAAAGAGAGAAGGGCGGCGCGGGCCTGCGTATTCTCACGGAGACCATCTCATCTCCGACCTTGGCGAGCCAGTTGAAAGCGATTCAAAAAGAGTTTCCGGCGGCCCGCTGGTATCAGTACGAGCCTGCCGCGCGTAACAGCGCGCACGCGGGCGCGTTGATGGCCTTCGGCCAGCCCGTCAACACCATCTACAACTTCGACAGGGCGGATAGAATCCTCTCGCTCGATTCCGACTTTCTGATGTGCGGCCCCGGTAATCTGAAATACGCGCGCGATTTTATGAGGATGCGCCGCGTCGTAGAAGGCAAGGCGGAGATGAATCGCCTCTACGCCGTCGAGACTACTCCGACCAATACGGGCGCGAAGGCGGACCATCGTCTGGGGCTGCGGCCAAGCCAGATGGAAGCCTTCGCGCGTGCCGTTGCCGTTGCCGTCGGTGTGCCCGGAGCAAACGTCACGAACGCTATTGAAGGGGTTCCCGCCGGTTGGATTGAAGCACTGGCGCGCGACCTGCAAAAGAGTCGCGGGCGCAGCATCGTCATCCCCGGCGAAGAGCAATCGCCAGCGGTCCACGCCTTGGCCCACGCGATGAACGACGCGCTCGGCAACGTCGGCCAGACGGTCATCTATACGGACACGCCCGCTGCTATTCCCGTAGACCACATGCAGCAGCTAACCGAACTGGTCCGGGATATAGACGGTGGCGGAGTCGAACTCTTGGTCATCATCTCAGGCAACCCGGTCTACAACGCGCCCGCAGATTTAGAATTCGCGGACCATCTACAGAAGGTCAAGCTGCGCGTTCATCTCAGTCTCTACAAGGACGAGACTTCGGAGTTGTGTCACTGGCATATCCCCGAAGCGCACTACCTCGAATCATGGGGCGACACGCGCGCCTTCGACGGCACGGTGTCCATCGTCCAGCCGCTCATAGAACCGCTCTACGACGGCAAGACCGCTTATGAAATGCTCGCCATCTTTTCCAACGATACTGACCGCAAGCCTTACGACATCGTGCGCGGTTTCTGGCAGGGACAGATGCAAGGGGCCGGAGGGCTGGGGCAAGGAGTCGGGGGTCAAGGGGTTGGGGGTCAGGGATTGGGGGCTGGGGAAAAGCCTCTGCTCACTGGTCCAATAATGAACGGCGCGACTGACTTCGATGGAGCATGGCGCAAGGTCGTGCATGACGGCATCATCCCGAACACGGCGCTGCCTCCGAAGACGGTTGCGCTCGCGGGTGATTGGGCCACGAAGCTAAACACAACCCCCAACCCCCAACCCCAGACCACTAACCCCCAGCCCCCTGCCCCCTACGAGATAGTCTTTCGCACGGACCCCAGCATTCACGACGGGCGCTTCGCTAACAACGGCTGGCTTCAAGAATTGCCCAAGCCTTTGACAAAGTTGACGTGGGACAACGCCGCTCTCATCAGCCCGCACACGGCCCAACGTCTCGGCGTTGACAGCACATACGGCAGGAAGGGCGGCGACTGGAACTCGGATATGGTGGACCTCACCTACAAGGGCCGCACGCTGCGGATGCCCGTCTGGGTGATGCCGGGCCAGCCCGATAACGTCGTGACGGTGCATCTGGGCTACGGTCGCTGGCGCGCGGGCCGCGTCGGCGGCATGAACAGGGACAAGCTTGTTGGCTCTAACGTCTACAAGATTCGGACATCGGATGCGCCCTGGTACAGTACGGGTCTGGCGGTCGCGCCCGCCGGTCAGCAGTACTCGCTCGCCACGACGCAACTTCACTTCAACATGGAGAACCGCGATGTCGTGCGCTCAAGGTTGCTCAAAGATTATCTGGAAAATCCGCAAGGCATACACGGGACCACGGAGGGCAGCCATGAGGCAGAGGATGAATCGTCGAAAGAGAATTCGATGTATCCGCCTTACGACTACAAGAATCAGGGCAATGGCTACGCGTGGGGCATGTCCATTGACGTGACCTCCTGCGTCGGCTGCAACGCCTGCGTCGTCGCCTGCCAGGCCGAGAACAACATCCCCGTCGTCGGCAAGGAACAGGTCCAGCGCAGCCGCGAGATGCACTGGCTGCGCGTTGACACCTACTTCAAAGGCGATGACCAGAACAGTCCAGAAGCGACGGAGTTTATGCCCGTTCCCTGTATGCACTGCGAGAACGCGCCTTGCGAACCCGTCTGTCCCGTCCACGCGACGGTGCATGATGCGGAGGGGACCAACAACATGGTCTACAACCGTTGCGTCGGCACGCGCTATTGCTCGAACAACTGTCCGTACAAGGTGCGCCGCTTCAACTTCCTGCTCTATCAGGACTGGAACACGCCGACTTACCAGTTGATGCGTAACCCTGAGGTGACTGTGCGCTCGCGCGGCGTGATGGAGAAATGCACCTACTGCATCCAGCGCATCCAGTGGGGCAAGATAGAGTCTGAAAAGGAAGGTCGCAAGGTGCGCGACGGCGAAGTGAAGACCGCCTGCCAGGCCGTGTGCCCGACCGAGGCCATCACCTTCGGCAACATCAACGACGAGGGGAGCGGCGTGGCGAAGCTCAAACGCGAGCCGCGCAATTATAGCCTGCTCGCGGATTTGAACACGCAGCCGCGCACGACCTATCTGGCGGGCTTGCGGAACCCGAATGAAGAGATTACGGGGCAGGCTTAAAACTCAGGTGGAAGGCTTAAAGCATCATGCAAGAAGTTGACCAGCCGCACGACGATCTACACATACACGGGACGACCCCGATCATCGAGCCGGGCCATACCTTCGCCTCCGTCACGGACAAGATTAGTTCTCTGACCTTGAAGCGGCGCACGCCCGTCGCCTGGTTCATAGGCTTCTTCATCTCGTTCATACTGGTCCAGATGCTCTTGATGACGATTACCTATCTGGTCTTCACGGGCATCGGCGTCTTCGGCACGAACATCCCCGTCGGGTGGGCCTTTCCTATTATCAACTTCGTCTGGTGGATCGGCATCGGCCACGCCGGAACGCTCATCTCCGCCATCCTGCTTCTCTTAAGACAGGAGTGGCGCACGTCCATCAACCGTTTCGCGGAGGCGATGACGCTCTTCGCGGTGGCGTGCGCGGGGTTATATCCGCTGCTCCATACGGGACGCCCGTGGCTGGCCTACTGGTTGTTTCCCTATCCGAACACGATGAACATCTGGCCGCAGTTTCGCAGCCCGCTGATGTGGGACGTGTTCGCGGTCTCGACTTACGCGACCGTTTCCGCGCTCTTCTGGTTCATAGGGTTGATACCGGACTTCGCCACCTTGAGAGACCGCGCCGGGAGCAAGCCCTTTCAGCTTGTCTACGGGATGCTCGCGCTGGGCTGGCGCGGGAGCGCGCGTCACTGGCATCGCTACGAGACGGCCTACCTGTTGCTGGCGGGACTGGCGACGCCGCTCGTCCTCTCCGTGCATACCATCGTCAGCTTCGATTTCGCTGTCTCGCAGGTTCCGGGCTGGCACGCCACCATCTTTCCGCCCTACTTCGTGGCGGGCGCGATTTACGCTGGCTTTGCGATGGTCATCTTTCTCTCCATCCCCCTGCGAAAGTTTTACGGGCTGGAAGATTTCATCACCATGAAGCACATAGACAACATGTGCAAGGTGATGCTGGCAACCGGATTGATAGTCTTTTATGGCTACATCACGGAAGCCTTCTTCGGCCTCGTCTACAGCGCCAACCAGTATGAATCTTACATGATTAGGAATCGTATGTTTGGCCCGTACGCGATTTACTACTGGATGCTCATCTTCTGCAACGGAGTCACGCCGCAATTTTTGTGGTCCAGTAAAGTGAGAAAGAATATCACGCTCGTCTTCATCATCTCGGTTATCGTCAGCATCGGGATGTGGCTGGAACGCTTCGTCATCGTCGTCACGAGTTTGCACAGGGACTACCTGCCTTCGTCCTGGGGCATGTACTCCCCGACCGTCTGGGATTGGTCCATGTTCGTCGGGACCATCGGATTATTCTTCTGCCTGATGTTCCTCTTCATACGCTTCCTGCCGGTCATCTCCATCTTCGAGATGCGCACCATTCTGCCGCAGGCAGACGTTGAGGAGGAAGCAGCATAAAGGCAGAGGCTAGAGGCTGGAGACTTGATAAGAAAGAAACTTTTACTAGCCTCCAGCCTCCAGCCTCTGGGAGATTATGGAAACGAAACATCCGCTCTACGGCCTGATGGCTGAATTCGAGAACGCGACGGACCTCGTGGTGGCGGCGCGACGCACTTACGAGGAGGGCTATCGCAAGATTAACGGCTATTCGCCGTATCCGATTGAGGAGTTGTCGGAGGCGATTGGCTTTCATCACACGCGGCTGCCGTTGATCGTGCTCATCGGCGGCATCATCGGATGTTTGACGGGTTACGGGATGCAGTATTACCTGGCGGTCATTGATTACCCGCTCAACGTGGGGGGCAGACCCTTTCACAGTTGGCCCTCTTTCATCCCGATTACGTTCGAGATGACGGTGCTCTTCGCGGCCCTCTCGGCGGTCTTCGGGATGCTGGCCCTCAACGGGCTGCCGCAGCCGTATCATCCGGTCTTTAACGTGGAGCGATTCGCGCTCGCCACGCGCGACCGTTTCTTTCTCGTGATCGAAGCCAAGGACCCAAGGTTTGAGTACGGCAAGACGATGAGCTTCATGCAGAGCTTGAATGCGCGAGAGGTGATGGATGTTGAATCGTAAAGAGCAGGAGCCGGGAGATTGCCCGCGCGCCTTGGCGGGTCCTCCGCGACAGCAGGGTGTAGAACGCTTGAGCGTGCGACGCATTCCATATCTTTTGCTGGTGGGCTTCTGCCTCTTCTTTGTCGCCTCATGTCGCATGGATATGCAGGACCAGCCGAAGTACAAGGTCTACCGGTCGAGCACTTTTTTCAAGGACGGATTATCGTCCAGGCAACTGCCGGAGGGGACCGTCCCGCGCGGCTACCTGAGAGCGGACGGCGCGCTCTACACGGGCAAGAAGGATAAAGCGCAGGCGGGCCAGAACGCGTCCGGCGCGCAGAACGCACAGGGACAGCAAAACCAGAACGCGCAGGGTCAGAGCAACGGCGGCAACACCAACAACGGCGGCGGCGCGACGGGCGCTGGCGGCGCGACGAATACAAGCGGCGCGGCGTCGAATATCTACGAAGATGACGTGGATACTTTTCCCTTTCCCGTCACGAACGAACTGGTCACACGCGGGCAGGAGCGTTATCAGATTTTCTGTTCGATGTGTCATGGCCTGTCCGGCTACGGCGACGGGATGATCGTCAGGCGCGGATTTCGCAAGCCGCCCTCTTACTACGAAGACAGGGTGCGACAGGCTCCCGTGGGCCATTACTACGACGTGATTACCAAAGGCTGGGGAGCGATGCCCGCTTACGCCGATCAGGTTCCGGTGCAGGACCGCTGGGCCATCGTCGCTTATATACGCGCGCTGCAATTGACCGTCCCGCCCGGCCCGCAAAACGGGAATACTGGTTCGGGACCAACGGCAGCGACGCCGCCGCCGCAGCAACAACAACAGTCGCAACGGCAGCAGTCGCGGCAGCCCGCAAACTCTCGGACACCGAAGAGCGGAGGACAAAGATAGATGGTGGATGCCACCTACACAACACCGCCGGAAGTGGGCCGCTACCAGACGCCAGCGCTCGTCGTCGGGGTCGTCTTTCTGGCGCTCTCGCTCCTGGGTCTCCTGCTCCACCAGACGGACAACTTCTTTCGCGCATACTTGATGGGCTATCTCTTCTGGACGGGCATCGCGCTCGGCTCCCTGGCGGTCCTCATGCTCCAACATCTGACGGGCGGCGCGTGGGGCATGGTCATCCGCCGCGTCCTCGAATCCAGCACGCGCACGCTGCCCTTGCTGCTCCTGCTCTTCGTGCCGATTATCCTGGGGATGCACAGCCTCTATGAGTGGACGCATCAGGATAAGGTCAACAGCGATGAGATACTCAAAGAGAAAAGCGTCTATCTGAACATACCTTTCTTCGCGGCGCGCGTCCTGATCTACTTCGCCATCTGGCTGAGCCTCATGTACCTCTTGAATAAATGGTCCGGCGAGCAGGACCGCACGGCTGAGCAACGTTACTCGCGCCAGATGAGAATGTTGAGCGGGCCGGGGCTGGTCCTCTTCGTTTTGACGGTCACGTTCGCCTCGATTGACTGGGCGATGTCGCTCGACCCGCACTGGTTCTCGACCATCTGGGGATTGCTCTTCGTGGCCCAGTGGGGTCTCAGTTCCTTCGCGTTCGTCATCGCGCTGATGGCCCTGTTGTCAACGCGTGCGCCGTTCAAGGGAGTAGTCTCGCCAGCGCATTTTCACGACCTGGGGAAACTGCTGCTCGCCTTCGTCATGGTCTGGGCCTATTTCAACTTTTCGCAGTACCTGATTATCTGGTCCGGGAATATCCCTGAAGAGACGAAGTGGTTCATCCCGCGCCAGCGCGGGTGGCTCGGCGCGGTCGCCATCCTGGTCATCATTTTCCATTTCGCGCTGCCGTTTTTGATGCTGCTCTCTCGTGATTTGAAGCGCAACGCGCGGCTGCTGGCGGGCGTCGCGGGCCTCGTCCTCCTGATGCGCCTTGTGGACCTTTTCTGGATCGTCGCCCCCAGAACGGACAAGACGAATTTTGACTTGAGCGGGCTGTGGCTCTACTTCGTCGCGCCCATCGGACTCGGCGGCATCTGGCTCTGGTACTTCGCCACGCAACTCAGGAAGAGACCGCTCCTGCCGCTCAACGACCCCTATCTCGAAGAGGCGCTTGAGCACGGCAAGCACGGAGGACATTGAAAGCAAAGAAGCGATTGATTCATTGACTCATCGGTTCATTGGCTCATTGAAGAAATGATTCAGCGAATAAATGGACCAATGAATCAATGAGCCGATGAGTCAATGAATCAATTGCTTGAGGTTGGTTTATGAAAAAGTCTGGTCGCAGGGATGACATACACGAGACGCCCGACGTTTCGCACATTCAGAATGAGGACGTGAGCCACGAGCGCAGCGATGTCAACGTCAAGTCCATCATTATCTTCGCCGTCGGGCTGGCGGTCTTGACAGGCATCGTCCTGGTTTTAATGTCGCTCATGTACAACGTGCTCGATGCGCGTGAGAGGGAGCAGGAAGGGCCGCGCGCACCGATGGCTCTGACGGAGAACGAACACATGCCGCCTGAGCCGCGTCTTCAGGCCGCGCCGGGCTTCGGAGTTGACGTGGATAAAAACCAGCGCACGAAGCTCGAAGAGCAGGGTTACATCGTTGACGAGAATGGCAGGGTCAACTTGAGCCTCAGAGAACCGCAGGCGGAGATGAAAGTCGTTCGCCAGCGTTGGCAGGAGGAGCTTGAGGGCCAGCAGCCCGACAGGCAGACGGGCCAACAAAGGATGCCCATCAATCAGGCGATGCAGATGCTCATCCAACAGGGCGTCCCGACGAGACAGCCCGCGCAGGGCACACAAGGGAACCAGCAAGCCGTCAAGCCGATGGACGAGCACGGCATGGAGTTGCCCTCCTTCTGGAGCGCGGGCCAACAGACGGAAAAGAGAGACCAATGAAGGCAAAAGTGAAGGCAAGGAAAGAAGAGTTGAAAGCAGCCAAGATGAAGCAGAGGTGCGCCCCGTTGAATTGGACCAATATTAAATACCGTCGGCTCTCCCTGTGCCTTTTGACTTTTTCCTTTTGCCTTCTACTTGTCGTTTCCGCGAGCGCGCAGATGAGAGACTACAACGGCACGTCGCCGCTCTACAGTCCGCGTGGCGGCGCGGGGACGGGGCCGAACGGCTTGCCGACGGCGCTTCAGAATGTGGGCATAGATCAAAAGTTGAACGAGCAAATTCCGCTCGATACGGTGTTTCTGGACGAGACCGGACGCTCCGTCCGGCTCTCTGAATACTTCGGCAAGAAGCCCGTCATTCTCTCGCTCGTTTTTTACGAGTGCCCTATGCTCTGCAATCAAGTGCTCAACGGGTTGGTGGGCAGCCTCAAGGCGCAATCCTTCAACGTCGGTGAAGAGTTTGAAGTGCTCACCGTCAGCTTCGACCCGCGCGAGGGGCCTGCGCTGGCGAGCGCGAAAAAGTTGTCCTACATGCAAAGATACCAGCGCGCGGGAGCGGAAAAGGGCTGGCACTTTCTGACGGGCGAACAGAAGTCCATAGATGCTCTGACGCGCGCCGTCGGCTTTCGCTACTCTTACGACGCGGAGACGAACCAGTTCGCGCACGCTTCGGGAATCATGGTCCTGACGCCGGAGGGCAAACTCGCGCGCTACTTCTACGGCATCGAGTATGCGCCCAAGGATTTGCGGCTCGCGCTCGTCGAATCTTCCGCGAGCAAGATCGGCTCACCCGTGGACCAATTATTGCTCTACTGCTACCACTACGACCCTGTGACGGGCAAGTATGGCCCGACCATCATCAACATCATTCGCATTGGTGGTCTCCTGACGATGCTGGGCGTCGCCATGTTGATCTTTTTTCTACCGCGCAGGCGCGGCACAGCGGGCAGCAATGAAAGCATGGGGGGAGGAATCGCTTAAGCCTTATGGAGTCCTGGATACCATTCATACCCGAAGCCGCCTCCACCTTCGCGAGACGCGTGGACGCGCTCTATTTTTACCTGACCGGCGTGACGCTCTTTTTCACGGTGCTGATTTCGGTCGTGTTGACTTTCTTCGTCATCAAATATCGTCGTCGCACGCCCTATGAAACGCCGCGTCCCGTCGCCGGTTCGCTCAAGCTGGAAACCATCTGGTCCGTCATTCCCTTCCTGATCGCGATGAGCATGTTCGCGTGGGGCACGAGCGTCTATTTCACGCAGTACCGGATGCCGACCAACGCGATGGAAATTTACGTCGTCGGCAAACAGTGGATGTGGAAGTTTCAGCACACCACGGGCCAGCGTGAGATTAACGAACTGCACGTTCCCGTCGGGCGCAAAATCAAACTCATCATGACGACGGAGGATGTCATACACAGTTTCTTCGTCCCGGCCTTCCGCACCAAATCCGATGTCGTCCCCGGTCGCTACACCTCCGTCTGGTTCGAGGCCACCAAGCCCGGTCGTTATCATCTCTTCTGCGCGGAGTATTGCGGGATGAATCACTCCGGGATGGGCGGCTGGGTGGAGGTCATGGACGAGAAGGACTTTGACGACTGGCTGAGCGGCAACGCCAACCAGCAATCGCCGGTCGCCGCCGGTCAGCAGCTTTTTCAAGCGACTCTGGGATGCGCTTCCTGCCACGGCGAGAAGGGCGAGGGCGGGCGTGGGCCAACTCTGCTCGGTCTCTTCGGAACTTCCGTCCTGCTCGAAGGCGGGACCAAGGTGACGGCTGACGAGACATACATACGCGAGTCCATTCTCAACCCGCAGGCGAAGGTGGTCGCCGGTTATAAGCCGATTATGCCGACCTTCGCGGGACAGGTCACGGAGGAACAACTGCTGCAACTCGTCGCCTACATCAAGTCACTCAACCCGTCTCAGACGCAGGGCATTCAGATGACGCCGCCCCCGCGCAACAACAATTCTGCCACGGGCGTGGGGACGCCCGCCGGTCAGGGCGCGAACTCTACAGAGTCGCAGCGTATGAATCCGCTCAACTCAACCGCGCCGCGCGGCAATCAGGCGGGAGGGCCTCCAAGGTAACAGGGCACAAAAAGTATGAGTATCAGAGAATCTGCAATCGAACAATTTGAACCGCCGCGTCCATCGCGCACGAACTATCTTAACGCGCAGTACGGCATCAAGTCCTGGCTCCTGACCAGAGACCACAAGCGCATAGGCTTGCTGTACCTGATGTCCATCTCCGTCTTCTTCCTGCTCGGCGGCATCTACGCCATGCTAATCCGCATAGAGCTATTAACGCCGAAGGGAGATCTGGTCCAGGCGCAGACTTACAACAAGCTCTTCACACAGCACGGCATCATCATGGTCTTCTTCTTTTTGATTCCGTCCATTCCGGCGACGCTGGGCAATTTTCTCATCCCCCTCATGATCGGCGCGAAGGACCTGGCCTTCCCGCGCATCAACCTTCTCAGTTGGTACATCTACATGCTGGGCGGCATCGTCACCATCTGGGCGCTGCTCAACGGCGGGGTTGACACGGGCTGGACCTTTTATGCGCCCTACAGCACGACCTTCTCCAACACCTACGTCGTGGCGACGGGCCTCGGCGTCTTCATCAACGGTTTCTCCTCGATTCTCACCGGACTCAACTTCATCGTCACGATTCACACGATGCGCGCGCCCGGTATGACTTGGTTTCGCCTGCCGCTCTTCGTCTGGTCACACTACGCCACCAGCCTGATTATGATTCTGGGCACTCCCGTCATAGCGATTACGATTCTCCTGCTCGCCTTCGAGCGGTTGGCCCACGTCGGCATCTTCGACCCGGCCTATGGCGGAGACCCGATTCTTTTCCAGCACTTATTCTGGTTCTACTCGCACCCGGCTGTGTACATTATGGTGTTGCCTGGAATGGGCGTGGTCAGCGAGTTGATAGCCAATTTTTCGCGCAAGAATATTTTCGGTTATTCGTTCGTCGCCTTTTCGTCAATCGCCATCGCGGTCTTCGGCTTTCTCGTCTGGGGCCACCACATGTTCGTCAGCGGCCAGTCTGTTTACGCAGGCATGATCTTCTCGTTCCTCAGTTTCGCGGTGGCGATTCCCTCTGCCATCAAGGTCTTCAACTGGACGGCGACGCTTTACAAAGGCTCTATCTCGTATGACACGCCGATGCTCTACGGTCTCGGCTTCATAGGACTCTTTCTCATCGGCGGCATGACCGGATTATTCCTCGCCGCGATGGGCACGGACGTGCATCTGACGGACACTTACTTCGTCGTCGCGCACTTTCACTACGTGATGGTCGGCGGGACGCTGCTGGCTTACCTGGGCGGGCTGCATTACTGGTGGCCCAAGATTACGGGGCGCATGTACCCGGAAGCGTGGGCCAAGTTCGCCGCGCTCATCGTCTTCGTCGGTTTCAACCTGACGTTCTTCCCGCAGTTTCTGCTGGGCTACATGGGCATGCCGCGCAGGTATCAGGCTTACGCGCCGGAGTTTCAAGTCCTGCACGTCTTTTCCACGGCGGGCGCTTCCATCCTTGGGATAGGTCTGTTGATTCCCGTCACCTATCTCATCTGGTCCTTCCGCTATGGACGGGTCGCCGGAGCGAATCCCTGGCACTTGCCCGGCCTCGAATGGCGCACGACCTCGCCGCCCCCGACGGAGAACTTCGCCGTCACGCCGGTCGTGACCTGGGAAGCATACGAGTTTGCGCCGCCCGAAGAACTCGAAGTGGTCGGCAAGTTTGACAGAGACGACGAGCCGGACCACCCGGCGGTCGCCACATAGAGATTTGATTCATTGACTCATCGGTTCATTGATTCATTGGTCCATTTATTCGCTGAATCATTTCTTCAATGAGCCGATGAGCCGATGAGTCAACCAGTCAATCAGGTTATGGAGGCACAAAACATTGTCAGCCAGTCACGCTGAAAGTCAGGCGCACGCGGCAGTTCATCATCATGGGTTGCAGCACCACTTCGATGATATGGAGCAGCAGCGCGAGGCGGGGACCCTCGGAATGTGGGTTTTCCTGATTACGGAAATCATGTTCTTCGGCGCGCTCTTTCTCGCCTACACGCTTTATCGCACATACTTCCCCTTGGAGTTCGCCGCCGCGAGCAACGAACTGGACCTCACGATGGGCGCGATTAATACCATCGTCCTGATCTGTAGCAGTTTGACGATGGCGCTCGCCGTCTATAGCGCGCAGGTCGGGAGCAAGCCGCGCACGCAGGTTCTCTTTCTACTTGCCACGATGGCCCTCGGCACGACCTTCCTCATCATCAAGGGGTTTGAGTACGCGGAGAAATTCCGGCTGCATCACTTTCCCGGTCCGGGATTTCACTGGGAGGGCGCGGGCGATCCGCAGCACGTACAGATGTTCTTTTACATCTACTTCGCCATGACGGGCCTGCACGCGCTGCACATGATTATCGGTCTGGGGATTATGACCTTCCTGGTCATCACGGCATGGCGCGGGCGTTACACTCCCGAATATCACGCGCCCGTGGAAATCAGCGGACTCTACTGGCACTTCGTTGACATCGTCTGGATTTTTCTTTTCCCGCTGCTCTATTTGCTGGGCAGACATCTGGAACACGGCGGGCACTGAGGAACGCGAAAAGTTATGTCTGAGCACATCGTTTCGAGAACCGTTTACTTTGCGATTTTTGGCGCGCTGCTGGTGGGCACAATCCTGACAGTCGTGATGGCGAAGGTGGATTTGGGAGCCAACCTCAACACGGTCGTGGCCCTCACCATCGCCGTCGTCAAGGCGACGCTCGTCGTCCTCTATTTCATGCACGTCCGCTATAGCTCGCGTCTCACCTGGGTCATCGTCGCGTCCGGCATCTTCTGGCTGGCGATTCTCTTCATCCTCACCTTGAGCGACTACGGCAGCAGGAAATACGACATACGGACCATCACGCCGAGCGTCCTGGGCGAGACCCAGACGCACAGATAGAGAGCGGACGGGCGCGAGAGCGCTGCAAAATCCCCTCACGCGCGATCAGCCGCCGCTCGCTCCTTCGGACTTCCCCTCAAGCGTGCAGGACTTTCTTAAAGCCCGCTATTCCACTTTGGAAAAATTCGTGTCCCGAATTTTAATCGGCTGGCTACAGTGTGGACATTCCAACCTCACGGTCGTGTCCGTGGTGTGGATGTCTGTTCCGCAGGCTGGACATGCGCCGTGGACATCCGTGCGCTTGAAGACATCTTTCATGGTGAATAGAGGCACGATGAGTCCGGCGATAAGGAGCGGCACGCCGAACAAAAGCCCGACGCCCCACTGGCCCTCACCGAGAAAAACAGCCAGGATCAGGCCCGTCACGAACAACACCAGGCCCACCGCGATACTGAACGAAAAACCATAAGCGCCATCGAATGAACGCCCCGCCCTGATAGCTTCCGGTCTCTTAGCTTCCATAAGGTTCTTACCCTCCAACATAATTCCGGTTCGAGAAAATAGCCGTCAATTATGGAATGAAGATTGGATAGTGAAGAGCAAAACCCTCCCGCTTTCTCGCTCTGCCACGCAAGTTATCACAGCCGCGCACCCGCCTTCAAGCGCGCAGAGAAAAGGGCTTTGCGGGTTAATTTGATCTTGAAGGTCAGGGAGAGTGAGATTCACCACCGCAGACACAGAGCGCACAGAGTTTGCACAGAGTAAGCACAGAGAAATTGATTCAACAACTCTGTGCGCCCTCTGTGTCCTCTGTATCTCTGTGGTGAATGTCTCTTTCATCCTCGCTCAAGGATGGCGCAAAGCGCGTCAGGCGTTTGCGGCGACCAATGCGCGCGGGTTAATGACCGTCTCTGCGAAGCGCTCCATCTCTTCAAGTTGCGGGCTGCATTGAAGCAGTAACAAATCCACACCGGCGCGCTCAAACTCTTCTATACGTTCCGCGACCTGCTCAGGCGTGCCGATGAGGCCGGAGCGCAAGCCCCTGTTAGAGACCGAATAATCTTCCAGCGAGACCTGCTTTTCGAGCTTTGTATTGGCGAGCCACTGTTGATAATTCCCGTACCCGGCAGTTGATTGCCTGACATCCGTGATGCGCTTCAATTCCGCCTGCGCCGCCTCGCCCGTTTCACGCACGACGACGTAACCGGCCACGCCGAACTTCATCGGCGGTAGTTTCAATCGTTCGCGCCTCTCCGACATGTCAGAGATTTTTTCGCGCACTCTTTCAGGCTCATCACCGTGCATGACATAGGCATCGCACTGGCGCGCGATCATCTCCTTGGCCGCTTCGGATTCGCCGCCCGCGTAGATAACGGGGCGCGGGAGAGAGACAGGCTTCGGCTGCATCACAGCATCTTCGACGCGGTAGTATTTCCCCTCGAAGGTAAAATGGTCCTCCTTCCAGACGCGGTCAACTACTTCCAGCCACTCGGACGTGCGCGCGTAACGGTCATCATGTCCCTCGAAATGGACGCCGTACTTTTTGGCCTCGTTGGCCCACCACGCGGAGACGACGTTGAGCGAGAGTCGCCCGCCGCTGATGTTGTCAATGCTGGCCGCCTGTTTGGCGAGCAGCGCGGGCTGGTGAAAAGTCGGGCGGACCGCGACCATCAATTCGAGCCGCTGCGTCACCGCCGCGAGCGCCGCCGCAGTGGACCACGCATCGAGCGACGGAGCATCCGCGCCCTTAATGTCATTGAGATTCAACTCGGCGATGAGCGTCAGGTCAAAGCCTATCTCTTCGCTCCTCCGCGCGAGGCGGCTGACGTATTCCCAGCTTGCCTCCATTCCTTCATCCTCAATATTTCTCAGCCAACCGCCGAACACAGGGAGCCAGTAACCGTAGCGCATTTTCTCGCCTCCTCTTCCAGATAGTCCACCAGCCGCGCGTGCGGGTCAAAGCCGACGACGCGCGGCGCATCCGCGACGAAGTTCGACAACGCGTTGATGTCGTAATACATCAACTCACCATCGCGTTCATCAACAATATACTCGACGCCGCCGATGTCCATTCGCGCCGCCCCGGCGATGCGCTCCACGGCCTCTATCACTTCCGCTGGCGGTGTCAAAGCCTCTATCTTCAACCCGCTCTTCGGCGCATCCGCTATGCACATCTCGCCCGCCGCAACGACCCCCGCTTCGACCTGGCAAATCTCCGCCGGGCAGAGATTGAAACTCTCCCCGCCGGTCGAGACCTTGATGGCATAGAGATACTTGCCGCCGAGCGTTTCCACTCTCTGAATATGCCCGCCGCGCGCGGGGATGAATTCCTGGACCAGCGCCGTACTGTCAATCCCCAACTCGATGCGTCCTTCGAGAACCTCTCGCTCCAACGCTTCCAGAGAATCATAACGCACGATGCCTGCGCCCCTGCCGCCGATGTTGGGCTTGATGACGATGGGAAAGCGTAAGCTGCGCGCCGCCGCGAGCGCTTCCGTCGCGCTGTTGATGACACTCGTGCGCGGGTGCTTTAAACCCAGCGATGAGAGCAGGCTCAATTGCAACGCCTTCGAGGTCTCAATCGCAAAAGCATCATAGCCATTGATGACGCGCACTCCCCTGCGCTCCAGATGCGCCAGGTAATTGCGCGTATAAAAGACCGCGTTCCCGTGCCCGCGCAAATACGCCGACGCGCTCATCCGGTTAAAAAAAAGGGCGAACTCTTCCATCTTCGCCCCCGCGTCATAACGATGACTACTCGCATCAATCCGCACGTATGAAATCTCGCGCCGGTCCAACTCCGCAAACAACGGGCGAAACCAATCCGGGTGCTCATAATAGATAGCTATCGGACGTACCTTCTCAGTCATTTATTCACTCCTGAAAACAAAACAGCTTTTAATGGTCCAATTCAAAAGTTGAGAGGGCCATTATCAATTGAGCATGGGCGGACAACTATTCACCACAGAGACATAGAGCGCACAGAGCACGCACAGAGTTGTTGAATCAAGCCTCTGTGCGTGCTCTGTGTCTCTGTGGTGAGCCGCAACTTTCGCATACGCTCAACTCAAACCGGACCATTACCCTTTATCTTTACTGGTCCTGTTAATAATCTCGAACACTTCATCGAACAGCGCGCCATTGGTCGAGACGGCATTGCCTCCATCTATCGTCGTGCGTCCGTGCCAGTCCGTGAACGTCCCTCCGGCCTCTTCTATGATGGGCAGCAACGCGGCGCAGTCCCAGATATTCATGACCGCATCCAGCATCACGTCCGCCCTGCCGGTCGCCACCAGCGCGTGACCGTAGCAATCGCCCCACGTCCGGCGCGAATGTGCGCGCAACTGCAACTCCGCCGCAGCCTCTCCGAACCCGTACGCCGCGCACGTCCCGAAATCCGTCGAGAGCAACAGCGATTCTTTCAGCGTCGAAGTTGTAGAGACGCGCGCGGCCCTTCCATTCCAGAAACAACCTAAGCCCCGCGCGGCGTAAATCATCTCGTCGAGCGCCGGAAGATTAACGACGCCTGCGCCGGGGCTGCCCGCGATTTCCAATCCCAGCAGCACCCCGTAAAGCGGCACGCCGTGAACAAAAGCATACGTCCCATCAATCGGATCAACAATCCATCGCCGCTCCGTCGTCCCCGCGCTCAAGCCTTCTTCTTCACCGAAGATGGCATCCTGCGGAAACCTCTCCGAGATGCGCGCGCGCAAGTAAGCTTCCGCTTCACGGTCCGCCGCCGTCACGAAAGAGCCGTCACGTTTAAGCTCAGCCTTCGGAGGATTGCGAAAATAATGAAGCGTTATCTCGCCCGCCCCGCGCGCCAGATCAACCGCGAAATCGAGCAACTCTTGAAGGTCCGATTCTCTCTCGCTCATGCTTTCTTCTGTTTCCCGCCGCGTCGCTCAAGTTCCGCGCGCACGTCTGCCAATGTGACGCCGCGCTCGACCAGCAGCACGACCAGATGATAGATGAGATCGGACGCTTCGTTGACGAGCAAGCCCGCGTCCTCATTCTTCGCCGCGATGATCGTCTCCGCCGCTTCCTCCCCGACCTTCTTCAGAATCTTATCCAACCCCTCATCGAAGAGATAGGTGGTATAAGACCCCTCCGGCCTCTCCTCCCTCCGATTCAAGATGAGCGCATAAAGCCGCTCAAGCGTCGCCCCCAAATCAATTGGACCAGAAACTTGAGGCTTGAGGCTTGAGGCTTGAGGCTTGAAACTTGAAACCTCAGCCTCTTGACCTTGGACCTTGGACCTTGGACCTTGGACTTCATTATGAAAGCACGAACGCGCGCCCGTATGGCAGGCAGGCCCGGCAGGCTCCACGAGCAAGACGAGCGCATCGCCGTCACAATCGAGCCTCACCTCCAGCACCCTTTGCGTATTCCCGGAAGTCGCACCCTTGTGCCACAACTCACCGCGCGAACGAGACCAGAACCACGTTTCCCCCTCCGCCAGCGTGCGTCTTAAACTCTCCGCGTTCATGTACGCGAGCGTCAGCACCTCCCCCGTCCTCGCATCCTGCACGATGGCAGGCACTAGACCGCGCTCGTCATACTTCACATCTTCAATCTCGATGTTCATCTCAGATTATGACAATCAACCTCAAATTCGCTCTTCCATCTTCAACGCACCAACACACCGCGCCCGCGCAGGTACTCCTTCACATCCGCGATTTTGTATTCGCCAAAGTGAAAGAGCGAGGCCGCGAGGACAGCGCTGGCCCCGCCCGTCGTCAGCGCGTCATAAAAATGGTCCAGTTTTCCCGCGCCACCGGAAGCGATGACAGGAATACTCAGGGCATCCGCGACGGCCCGCGTCAACTCCGTATCGTACCCGTCGCGCGTCCCGTCGCGGTCCATACTCGTCAACAGTATCTCTCCCGCGCCCAACTTTTCCGCGCGCACGGCCCACTCCAACACATCCCAGCCCACGTTCTCGCGCCCGCCATGCGTGAACACTTCCCAGCCCATGCGCCCATCCCGCGCATCCCTGCGCCGCGCGTCAATCGCCAGCACCATGCACTGGCTGCCGAAGGTCTCCGCGCCCTCGCTAATCAACTCGGGTCTTTTCACCGCAGCCGTGTTGAGCGTCACCTTATCCGCGCCCGCGCGCAACACCGCGCGCACGTCCTCTATAGAGTTCAAGCCGCCGCCCACCGCCAGCGGAATAAAGACCTGGTCCGCGACGCGCCTGACGAGGTCCGCGACGATGGTTCGCTTGTCCGAAGAGGCCGTGATGTCCAGAAAGGTCAACTCGTCCGCGCTCTCCGCATCATATTTACGGGCCTGCTCGACAGGGTCGCCCGCATCCACGAGCGAAACAAACCGTATCCCCTTGACCACGCGCCCCCGGTCAACATCCAGACATGGAATGATACGTTTCGCCAACATCTTTACTGGTCCAGTAAATTTAAACGCACAGGCCGCAAAGGCAGAACGCAAAGGACGCAAAGAGAGTTTTCCTTCGCGCTCTTTGCGCGCCCGCTTGGCGACCTTTGCGTTTGAACGTCCGCTCTTTCCGCATCTTCAACCTGTTCATGCAAGCTCCACACGCGCGAAATTTCGCAACAGCCTCAGCCCTGCGGACTGGCTCTTCTCAGGATGAAACTGCACGCCTGAGACGCGCCCGCGCCCGACGACCGAAGCGTACTCCATCCCGTAATCCGTCAGGCCCAGCACGTCTTGCTGGTCCAGCGCATCGCAGTAATAAGAATGGACGAAGTAAAAGAAGCTTCCATCCTCTATCTCCGCGAGCAGAGGATGCGCCCGCGCTCTTTGCCTCACCCCGTTCCACCCGACCTGCGGCACATGCAGGCCATGATTGAAACGTCGCACGCGCCCGCGCAGGAAACCCAGCCCCTTGCTCTGCCCGAACTCCTCAGACTCTTCAAACAACATCTGCATCCCGACGCAGACGCCCAGCAGCGGCGTTCCTTCCGCGACACGCTCGCGGACCAATTCATCAAAGCCACGCTCGCGGAGCGCGTTCATGCACGCCCCGAACGCGCCGACGCCCGGCAGGACGAGTCTCCGCGCCTCTCTCAAAATAGACTCGTCACCGCTCACCACGGCCTCGCACTCCATCGCCGCGAAAGCCTTTTCCACAGAGCGCAGATTGCCTACGCCGTAATCAATAATGACGACTTCGTGGGCCAACTTTTCTACAGCGCTCCCTTCGTACTCAAGACGCCCTCGATGCGCGCATCGCGCTTGACCGCTTGCCTCAGCGCACGCGCCGTCGCCTTGAAACAGCCTTCCAGAATGTGATGAGTATTACGCCCGCGCAAGGCATCTATGTGCAGGTTGCAACGCGCGCTCTCGGCGAACGAGCGCCAGAAATGTTCCGCCAACTCGACCGAAAAATTGCCTATCATGTGTCGCCGCGTCTCCACTTGATAGACGAGATAAAAGCGGCCCGACAGATCAATCACGGCGCGGCACAAAGCCTCGTCCATCGGCACGAGCGCCGCTCCATAGCGCGCGATTCCAGCCTTATCGCCTAGCGCCTCTCGCACACATTGGCCCAGAGAGATGGCTATGTCCTCCACCGAATGATGATCGTCAATCTCCAGGTCGCCGCGACATTCGACCTCCAGATCGAAGAGGCCATGCCGCGCGAAGAGCGTCAGCATGTGGTCCAGAAATCCCAGCCCCGTACTGACACGCGCGCCCCCGCTCCCATCCAGATTCAAAGAGACGCGCACATCCGTCTCCTTCGTCTGGCGTCGGACCTCAGCCGTGCGCGCGGGCGTTTGTAATTGTGTGGTCATAAGATTCTCAGGAGACGGGAGCCAGGAGCCAGTAGAAGAACCACGCTCGCACGCTTCTTCTACTGGCTCCTGGCTCCTGTCTCCTGGCTCCTGCCTTTCTCAAATATCTCTCCCAGTGCTGCGAGCAACTGGTCATTTTCGGCGGGCGTGCCGACGCTCACGCGGAAATAATCTTTGAGCATCGGATAGCCGCTCACGTCTCGGATCAGAATATCGCGCCGGAGCAATTCCTTGAAGACCCGGCGCGGCTCAATGATGGAACGCACGACCATAAAATTGGCCCGCGACTCGATAGGCTCAAGTCCTTCTATCTTCTTCAAGCCTTCGGACAGACGCTCGCGCTCCGAGATGATTTTCTGGACCAGCGGGCGAAAGTCCGTCTCGTACATCTCAACGGCGACTTCCGCAGCCGTCTGCGAAACCGCGTTGAGATTATACGGCAAGACGGCCTTGCCTATCTCTCGCGCCAGTTCCGGCGCGGCGAGCAGGTATCCGACGCGCAGCGCCGCCATCGCCATCGCCTTCGAGAACGTGCGAAAGACGACCAGATTTTTATGCTGGTCCAATAACGGCACGACCGAACTTTCCGCAAACTCGAAATAGGCTTCGTCCACCGCGACCAGGCCACGCGTCGCTTCGAGCACGCGCACCAACTCACGCTCTTCCATCACGCCGCCCGTCGGGTTATTGGGCGAGCAAATAATCGTCACATCCGGCTCGCTTGTTTCAATCGCCCGCAACATCGCGCCCGCGTCGTAGGTCAATTTCTGGTCCAGCGGGATGCTCAACACCTCTCCGCCCAGCACAACCGTAATCTGCCTGTAGAGCGCAAACGTCGGCTCGTTGATGAGCACGCGCTTGCCCTCTCCGACCGTCACCATCAGCAACGCCTGAATCAATTCGTTCGAGCCATTCCCCGCGATGATTCCATCCGCTCTCCACCCCGCAAACCCCGCCAGACGTTCATGCAAACTCGACGGCACAAAATCAGGATAACGGGACCAGGCCCGCTCACCCAGGCGTCGCAAGGTCTCCTCCTTCACCCTCGCCGGAGCATCCCACGGATTCTCATTCTGGTTAATCTTCACCGTCGCGCGATCCGCCGAAAGCGTATAAGCCTTCAACCCCCTCACGCCCGGCTTGATGAGCCTGGAGTCAGGAGTCTGGAGTCTGGAGTCAAAAGCAGTTCTTTCTTCCGACTCCAGACTCTCGACTCCTGACTCCAGACTCTCCCTTTTTCTGATGAGCGCCGAGCGGGCGTGTGCGTCGAGACCTTCGGCGTGGGCCAGTGCGGCGATGTCTGGCGCGGTGTGGGCCATCTCGTCGGGCGAGTAGCGCAGGAGGCTGGTCCGGCGCACGAAGTCGTAGACGCCGAGCGCAGAGGAAAAGCGCGCCGCGCCGCCCGTCGGCAGGACGTGATTCGGACCGGCGAAATAATCGCCCACCGCCTCCGGCGTGTGCGCGCCGAAAAAGATTGCTCCCGCGTGACGAATACGACGCGCTATCTCTTCCTCTTCGCGCGCGATGATTTCCAGATGCTCTGGCGCGAGCAGGTTGACGACTTCGCAGACTTCATCCATCTCATCAACGATGATGATCGCGCCATATTGCGCGAGCGATGTTTCGATAATCGAACGGCGCGGGAGGTCCGCCAACTGCCTTGAGACTTCTGCGGCAACTTCGCCAGCCAGTTTATCGCTCGTCGTCAAGAGCACTGCCGAAGCGTCCTCGCCGTGTTCTGCCTGGGCCAATAAATCAGCCGCGATGTAATCGGCGCGCGCCGTCTCGTCCGCGATGATGACGACCTCGCTCGGCCCCGCGATGGAATCAATCCCGACCGCGCCGAAGACCAGTTTCTTGGCCGCCGCGACATACTTATTTCCTGGTCCGGTAATCTTGTCCACACGCGGCACTGTCTCCGTGCCGTAAGCGAGCGCGGCGATGGCCTGCGCGCCTCCGACCGCATAGACTTCCGTCACGCCCAGTTCGAGCAAGGCAGCGGCGACCGCCGGAGTCTCCTGCAAAGTGCGCGGTGGCGTCATCACGACGATGCGGGGGACGCCCGCCACTCGCGCGGGCACGACGTTCATCACGACGGACGAAGGATAACTCGCGGTCCCGCCCGGAACATACAACCCCGCGCGCTCAATCGGCGTGATACGTTGGCCCAGGCGGACGCCTCGCTCGCTTTCAACTTCCCAGGATTCCTCGCGCTCATGCTCGTGAAAGGCACGCACCCTCTTGATGGATTCGCGCAGAGCTTTGAGCATGCCCTGGTCCGTGCGCGCGGCTGAATTTCGCAAGGTCTCTTCATCCACGCGCAGCTTTGCGGGGTCGAGTCGCACGCCATCAAAGCGGGCCGTGAAATCAATCAACGCGGCATCGCCGTGCTGCCTCACCTCTTCGATAATCGCCGCCACGTCGCGCATCAACCCGGCATCGAACGCGACGCTGCGCGACGCGATGCGCGCCAGTTTGTTCAGGCGTTGGTCCTTCGACGCTCTTCCTATAATCTCCATCATTGGTCCAGCAATCTTTTAGTTTCTCTCATTGGTCCAGCAATCTGTGTCCGAGCGCTTCATTCAGCGCGTTGATGAGCCGCGCGACCGCCTTCGCCTTGAGTTGATAGCTGGCGCGATTGACGACGAGTCTGCCCGTTGATTCCGTAATCTCTTCGATAACGCAGAGACCGTTCTCCCTGAGCGTACGCCCCGTTTCCACCAGGTCCACGATACAATCCGCGAGGCCCAGCACGGGAGCCAGTTCGACCGAGCCGGAAAGCTCTATGATTTCGACGGGCACGCCGCGCGCGCCGAAGTGCGCCGCAGCGATGCGCGGGTACTTGGTTGCCACGCGCAAAGCGCCGCCGGACACGAGTAGTTCCGCGCCCGTCGCGTCCGGCGCAGCGATGGCGATGAGGCAACGCGCGATGCGCAGGTCCAGCGGCTGCAAGAGGTCTGCGCCCGATTCGAGCAACACGTCGCGCCCGACGACGCCGCAATCCGCGATGCCATGCTCGACATACACGGGCACATCCGCTGGCTTGACGAACACAAAGCGATAACACCCGCTCAGGTCCTCTATCGCCAGACGCCTCGAAGCGAGCGCCTCATCCCCAACACACACGCCCGCACGCGCCAACAACTCAAGCGCCTGCTCCTGCATCCGCCCCTTCGCCACGGCGATGGTCAAAGGCAAGGATGAAGGCGGAGGGCGGAAAGATGAAGTTCCGTCATCCACGTTGTCCGGTTCCCCTTCCATCTTCAATCTACTCCCCCTCATCCTTTGGCCTTCTCATCTTAGTCATACTTTCATCCTGCATCCTTCTGAGTTGCTCTCACCTGTTCGCCGCGCGCGCGCCTGCGCCTTGCTTCGAGGAAGAGCGCGTCTGCCTCTTCGGCTTCGATGTCGGAGGCTTCCGGGTTGGAGCGGCTGGCCTCTGTAGAGCCTTTGCGGGCGAGCACGTCCGTCAGCGCGTCGAGGTCGAGGACAAAGCCGACGGCGGGTTCGCGGCGTCCGAAGTTGGCCGTCAATTCGTCATAGCGACCGCCGCTCCCGACACGCGCGCCTGCCCCGCTCAAGTAGATTTTGAAGGTCAGGCCCGTGTAGTAATCAAGCCCGGACACGTCGCCCAGATCAATCTCGAAACGCTCCGTCAGGCCCAGCGTTTCGACGACGCGCCACATCCATTCAATCGCATCGAGCGCGGCGACCGAGCGCGCATTGGTTATCACCCGCCTCGACTGGTCCAATATTTCTCGCTTGCCTGAGAGTTGCGTCAATTCGGAAAATGCCGCGCGATCTTCAAGGGGTATCGAGTAAGAGGCCAGAAAGCGTTGCAACTCCGCCGTGTCGCGGATGTCTATCAGATGATGCATCTGCGCGCGCGCGTTCGCGTCGAGCGAGAGACCGGCGGCGACGCCGTTGAAAATCTCCGCGCTGTTGAGCGTGATGCAGTAATCATTTTCCAGTCCGAGCCGTTCCAGAACTTCGACGGCGATGGCGAGCATCTCCATGTCTGCCAGTCTTCCGCCTGGTCCAATAAACTCGCAGCCCAGATGTGTGCTCTCACGCCTGTACTCCGCGTGCGATTGCGTTTGCTGGCGAAAGACGGGCGCGGCGTAACACAATCTCAGGGGGCGCGTGCGCGAGGCGAAGAGCGTGGCGGCGGCGCGGGCCACGCTGGAGGTGACATCCGGCCTCAAGGCCAGCAGGCGTCCATCCGTGTCCATGAAACGAAACGCGCGTTGAGCTTCATCCCGGCCCATGCCGCGCTCGAACAGCGCGTAGTAATCAATCGAGGGCGTCGTAATCTCTTCGTAGGACCAGCCATCGAAGACAGCCATCACCGTATCCTCCACGGTGCGCCGCAGGCGTGCCTCCGCGCCGAAGTAATAACGCAGCCCGCCGGGAATTCTGGAAAGCGATTCTGTCATTTCTGCAACCTAATCGAACAGGTCTCGCGCCTTGAGTGCGCTTCAAATATTCATCAGGACGACGGCGAAAAAGAAAACGCGCTGCCGGATGTTTTGATAATCGGCAACGCGTTCTCTTGAGAATCTTTGGGTTTTGGTGCTCTTAAAAGCTGTGGCCTAATAACCCTCTGCGGACGCAATCGCCAGCGCGCTGCCATGATGGCTCATATGGTGATGGCCTCTATGGTGTGCGTGGCGATGTATCCGGTTGAAGTCCATAGCTACTACCTTTGCGTTTCGCAAGAAGCACATTTTTTATACAAGACTCTCAAGCCCCTTGTCAAACGGGCCGCATTTACCAGCACGATCTAAACATTCTCAGGAAAGAAATAGCCACGGAGGGCACAGAGCACTCAGAGAATGAAAGGCAAACTTAATTAATGTTCCCTCTGTGTCCTCTGTGGCTAAATTTCCGGGAACGAATCTCCGGTGATTTGAGCCTGAAGGGTTGATGCTGCTAAAGTATGTGGTTTTGGTTGATGAGAATTTCGTATCCGAGGAAGTTAAATAAGTATGAGCGCACAAGTGGAAGCCGCGACGGCTCTGGAAGTCTTCTTGAACAGCCATGACGAGGATGCGTGGGCGCGAGTCGTCGCGCAGCTTTTGCCGTCCGTTCATGAGGTGGACCGCAACGCGACGCAAATCTGGTTCAAGTTTTATCCTCTCTCGCTGTGGCAGGCTCTGGAGAAGGCGGAAGACCCCGCGCGGCTGGCCCAACAATTATTGTTGCAAGGCGACTATTATTTAAAGGACCAGATAGATTCCTCGCATCATTTCCTCTACGGCCATCGCTACTGGCCCGAAGTCAAGAGGGCCGTGACGGTGGCGGCTGACGCTTTCAAGACGGAGGCGAAGGCGGACCTCTGTAGCCAGATACGCGAAGTCGCAACCCTTGTGGCGGGCGAGCGTAAAGTTGAAACGTCACTGCTGGTAGGCATCACGGCGGTGGCCTTCATGACTTTGCAGCAGGTAGGCATCGTTGCCTTCGCGGCCTCGCCCGGCTCGCTCAGTATTGACGCGAGGCACGCGAGGAAATCTGCGGAGCAGGTCTTGAAAGAGCGCGCGCGTGATGACGGCCAGGGTTTGTTCGGCTTTCTCAAAACGGTGGATAAAAAGTGGACCGTCACCTTTGACGAGAATGAAGAGGATGCTAAATACAGGTTGACGCATACGCAGGATTTGGCCTACGGCGCGGCTGATGATCGCTCGCGCGATTGGAAGGCGATTGACCCGCGCCGCATAGAAGGTCCGATTCCCGTGGAGTGTCGCTCGGCGGCCTGCGGGACGTGCTGGGTGGGGGTGCTCGGCGGCGCGGAAAAACTTTCCGAAGTTGGCCCACGCGAAGGAAAGAGGATTAAAGAGTTCGGCTATATCGAGACGGACGAGGCGCAGCCCTTGATTCGCCTGGCGTGCCAAGCGCAGGCACACGGCGCTGTCTCCATCGTCATTCCGCCGTGGAGCGGCGTCTTCGGCAAGACCCTGCGCACGCTCCAAACGCAGGAGGGCGAAGCGGGCGCGTCCGAAGTCGCTCAGGCAAGCGAAGGGGAATAAGCACGAGTTCGCTATCTGGAAAGCAGCATTGGCACATCATCCGGTAGAGAGCCTGCCTGGTCCAGAAATAAGACCGCACGGTATGCCGCCGGTGCTCCTCATCTTTGCGGCGGCGTTGGTGTGGAGCACGGGCGGGCTGTTCATTAAATGGTCCTCACTAGGCCCTGTCCAACTCTCTTTCGGGCGCGCGATCCTGGCGGCCATCACGGTCGCCTTCTTCACGCGCCGTGAAGGTTTCGGCTTTAACCGTCTGACCGCGATTACTTCGATTCTCTACGCGGCGCTGGTGCTCTGCTTCGTTATCGCCACGAAGCAGACGACAGCCGCCAACGCCATCTTCCTGCAATACACCGCGCCCGTCTATTTACTGGTCCTGGAACCGCTTGTTTACAAAGAGAAGTTTCGCCTCGCGGATTTTTTCACGGTCGTCGCCTGTATCGCCGGAATGTCGCTCTTCTTTCTGGGCAAGCTGGAGGCGCGTGCCGTCGCGGGCAATCTCATCGCGCTCGGTTCCGGCTTCTGCATGGCGCTTTACTTTCTTCTACTGCGCCATCCGCACTCGCAAAAAGTCAATCGTGCTTCCTCCGTCATCTACGGCAACCTGCTGCTGGCCCTCGTCATGGGAATGTTAATGCTCTTCTTCGGTTATCCGTTCGCCCGCGTGGGCTGGCCGGATGCGTTCATCGTGGCGTATCTGGGCGTCGTCCAACTAGGGTTAGGATATTCGCTCTTCACGCTCGGCATCGCGCGCGGCGTGCGTTCTCTACAGGCGGGCATCATATGCTATGTAGAGCCGATGTTGAACCCCCTCTGGGTTTTCCTGGTCCTGGGCGAGCGCCCCTCCGCCTGGGCCATCCTCGGAGGCGCGATCATCACCGTCGCCGTCGTCATACATACATTAAAAGCAAGTAGGAAGGATGAAGGATGAAGGATAAGAGTGTGGCTCTGCAAGACGATGAGCTCTGCTTTCATCCTTCCGCCTTCTTACTTCCTACTTCCGACTTGCTATCTCACCCACTGGTGACGATTGGCGAAGTAGGTGGGGGATTCGTGTGGGTTTAGTTCATGAAACTTTCGATAGCGCGCGAGCAGTCGTTCGTGTCTTTTATCGGAAGACCTGAGCGGGCGATGCGGTATCTCGTAGAGGTGCTGTTCGACTTCCCAGACGTTGCCTGTTGACAAGCGCCAGTCGAATCTTCCCAGATCATAAAGGTTGGTCACGCCGTAAGCGACGAGCCGGGCCGTGTTGTCAACATAAGGGTCGAAGTAGCTCCAGGCGAGGTGGCGTAGGTGATGAAAGACTGCCTTGCGTCCATGCAGCCCCGTGTCGCGCGAGCGTGCGACGGAACCCCACAGACCGTGTTTCCGGTAGATGAAAACGACGTGGTCCAGATGGTCCTGCGATTCCAGGTCCAGCAAAAGCGGCGGGTATCCATGCTGTTCCAGAATCGTCGCCGCCGCGAGCGCCGCTTCCAGGCAGTGCGCCTCTTTGTGTTTAATGACGCCGCGAAATGTGCGTAGGGTCTCGCCCTTCCGCTCGCGGTTGTAAGGCGTCGCGCTGAGATAATGCTGGACCTGTACGGGCGTGCGTTGCGACTGGATGACGTTCCACTCTTCTACGGTGAACGCTGCTCTCCCCGGCTTGCTGCTCGTCGCTGGCTCTCGCTTGCTCATCTCCAAAATTATTAGCAGAGGCGATGCGGAAAAGGCAAAAGAGCAGAGCGCCTGGGCCAACCTCTTTCTCATTTTCTCTTTCTTCTTTCGCCTGCGGCTGTGGTAAAGTGCGCCGTCCATGCAAGCCCCTGTGCGGCGCTGTCTTTGACGCTCCTCAGTTTGAAACAAACCTTTGAAGCAGAGAGAGAGGAATTTCGTATGCCCTGTGATCCGAACGTGTTTGAAAACATCCCGCTCTTCGAGTTACTAGATGAAGATGGCCGCCAGGCGCTCGCAGATGTCGTTGACGAGGTGAAGTTAAAGCCGGGAGAAATTCTCTTTCAAGCGGGCGAGCCGGGCGACTCGCTCTTCGTCGTTCGCGCGGGCGAGGTAGAGCTTTACATCAAAGATAATGTGGGCCAGAAAATCGTGCTCAACAACGCGGGCGAGGGCGATATGTTTGGCGAGCTATCCATGCTCGACAGCGGGCCGCGCACGGCGACGGCGTTGGCCGTCTTAGAGAGCGAACTGCTCGTGCTCGACCGCGAAGACCTGATTCTGCTCTTTCAACAAAGACCCAGCGCCGCGCTCCACATGCTGGCGGCGATGAGCGCCATGACGCGCAAGGCGGACGAACTCCTCCGCACGCGCGTCTCGCGCAACGTCAACGAGGAGGTCGAGGACAAGACGACTCCGATCCAGAAAGTCGCGGACGCGCTCGCCTGGTTTAGCGGTAGCATGCCTTTTCTCTTTATCCACACCGCCTGGTTCATCCTCTGGATTTCGCTCAACACGATCCTCCTTCCCAGGCCCTTTGACGAGTACCCCTTCGGTCTGCTGACGATGATCGTCTCGCTCGAAGCCATCTTTCTCTCCTGCTTCGTCCTCATCAGCGCCAACCGCCAAGCCGAAAAAGACAAGGTCCGCTCCGACATCGAATACGAGGTCAACATCAAGGCCGAACTCGAAGTCGCACACCTGCATGAAAAGACAGACCGCATCTACGAAAGCATGCTTGAGCGATTCACCAAACTGGAAAAGTCTCTCGCGCCAAAGCAGTGACAAGGGACGAGTGACAAGTGACGAGCAAGAAAAAGCAAGGATGAGTCATGAGTGCAAGCTTGTCTCTTATCACTCATCACTCGTTACCTGTCTTTAACTCGTCACTCGTCACTTGTCACTGCTTTTGCCCGCTTGCTTCCGGCCCCAATTGTGATGTAAGAGATTAGCTTCAAGACCCACTTTTTCAATTTGAGGGGCGCGCGAGGCCCCGTGACGGGGCTGAGGCGCTACGCCGCCAGCCGTTCATGAGACCGTTGACCTTTTGCGTCTTCGGCTCAGACGCGATACTGTGTATTTATGAAGCCTGAAATTTTCACCACGCAGATGACCCGCGCCGAGCGGGAAACTGAAACTGCGTCTGCGCGTCTGATTGAACAGACGGAGAACGCGCTGGCGGCTGTCGCCGTGCGTTCGATGTCCGACATAGAACAACTCGAAGCCTGCGCCGCTCGTCTCGAACGCGCCGCGCGCGATCTCGCCGTCGCCCTGCGCGAACTGGCCCACGAGCGCAGGCAGAACAGAGCGCAAGGCTAACAGTTTTCTGGACCACAAAAGAGCGTTGCGAATCATTCGCGCGGCTCTTTCGCTTTACCTACTTCGACCTGATGGGAGCATCTATGACTTCACTTCGCAAAGAGAGAGAGACAGAGCACAAGGGGCACAAACAGACAGACTACGAATTGGACCACTACGGCATCAACCGGCCCACCGCCGTCTACTGGAATCTCAACACGCCTGAGCTTTACGAGGAAATCGTCCGGCGTGGCGAAGGCATCATCTCATCGCACGGCGCACTCATCGTGGACACTGGCGAGCACACTGGCCGCGCCGCCAAGGACAAGGCCATCGTGCGCGAATCTTCGAGCGAAGATAAAGTATGGTGGGGCGAAGTCAATAAAGAATTCACGCGCGAGAAATTCAACGCCCTCAAGGAACGCATGATGGCCCACGCGGACGGGCGCGAACTCTTCGTGCAGGACACCTTTGGCGGAGCAGACCCGCGCTACCAGTTGCCCGTCCGCATCATCACGGAACTGGCCTGGCACTCTCTCTTCGCGCGCACCATGTTCATCAACAAGAACGAGGACGGCGCGGCGCACAATCACCAGCCGGAATTCACGGTCATCAACTTTCCATCCTTCCGCGCGGACACCGCACGCGACGGCACGCGCTCGCCCACTTTTATCCTCGTGGACTTCGGCCAGAAGTTGGTCCTCATAGGCGGCACATCCTACGCGGGCGAGACGAAGAAGAGCGTCTTCTCGATTCTCAATTACCTGCTGCCGCAGCGCGGCGTGATGAGCATGCACTGCTCTGCGAACGTCGGTCAGGCGGGAGACGTGGCGATCTTCTTCGGCCTCTCCGGCACCGGCAAGACGACGCTTTCGGCGGACCCCGAACGCAAGCTCATAGGCGACGACGAGCACGGCTGGTCGGCGGACGGCGTCTTCAATTTCGAGGGCGGCTGTTATGCCAAGGTCATCAAGCTCTCGCCCGAAGCAGAGCCGGACATCTACCGCACGACGCGCATGTTCGGGACCGTCCTGGAGAACGTCGTCTACGATACGGACACGCGCATCCTCAATCTGGATGATGCCTCGAAGACGGAGAACACGCGCGCCGCTTATCCGCTTGAGAGTATCCCGAACATCGTCCCGGAGGGCTACGCTGGACACCCGCAGAATATCATCATGCTCACGGCGGATGCCTTCGGAGTCCTGCCGCCGGTCGCCAGCCTGACGCCTGCACAGGCGATGTATCATTTCCTTTCCGGCTATACGGCGAAAGTCGCGGGCACTGAGAAGGGCGTCAAAGAACCGGAGGCGACCTTCTCGACCTGCTTCGGCGCGCCATTTATGGTCCTGCATCCGGGCGTCTACGCGGACCTTCTGGGCAAGCGCATGTCGGACCAAAACGCGAAATGCTGGCTCGTCAATACGGGTTGGAGCGGCGGCCCCTACGGCGTGGGCCAACGCATGAAGATAGGTCACACGCGCGCGATGATTCGCGCCATCCTCAACGGCTCGCTCGCGCAGGTCGAGACGAGGCCAGACCCCATCTTCGGCGTCGGCGTCCCCGTCTCCTGTCCAGACGTTCCATCCGAAGTTCTCATGCCGCGCAATACCTGGACCGATAAAGATGCCTACGACCAGAAAGCGCGCGACCTCGCCCGCCGCTTCAACGAGAATTTCAAGAAGTACGCCGACGGAGTCTCCGAACAAGTCCGCGCCGTCGCGCCGAAATCAGAATAAACACACAGCACAGCGACAACTCCCGCGAGGGCGATTGCTCATGGCAGTCGCCCTCTTTTTTGGGCCTCTTTGTGATTAAGCGCAACTGAGGTCAGTACCGCCTGCTTAAGCTGGGCGGGTGCTGTGCGTTGAGACCCGCCCGTTACCGCAGGCGGTACTGACACGCACGCTGGGCCAGGGCGCTCCCACCCTATTGCAAACAGTTATAGTCTTCGACTCGCCCTCAACGGCGAATTGTTCCTGACTGCCTAAAAATGGCACTCGTCAACTGACAAAATTTAGCAGTATTTTTGCCGCCCCTCACGCTCGATTCTTCGCATCGCAACATTTATGCAACATTTAGTTGGTCCCGCGCGCGACGCATGGCTGGCGGCACAGCATTTGTAGTGCGCTCACCATGAGGGAGTGTCCATTTGCTGACGCCCGGCCTTTTCAATGCTCATCGAAGCCACCAAAGGCCCTCCGCTCACGCGGCCTTATTTATCAACCCTCTAGCCCGCCAGTGAAAAATTTAAGGAGACTTGTGATGACGAAGTTAAAGAAAAATTTTGGTGCGCTGCCTCTCTTGGCTCTCGCCGCCCTGCTCATGCTGGGCGGGGCTGCCGCCTTCGCGCAAAGACAGTTCAAGATGATCGGCAGCGGCGCGCGTCCCGATGTCAAAGTAGTTCTCTCCGGCACGGTGACGCGCGAGAACGCGAGCATCCCGGTCGAGAAGGCTTCCACGATTCAGTCCGGTGAAATTTTGAATTGGACCATTATTTCGGAGAACGACGGCAACGCGCCCGCGCATGAATACAAGGCCGTGGGCCAGATTCCGCCCGGCACGCAACTCGTCGCGGGCAGCGCGACCGCCGACGGCTCCGCCACGGTCGTCTACAGCATAGACAACGGCAAGACCTTCTCCGCTCAGCCGACCGTTGAAGAGAGACAGGCTGACGGTTCCATTAAGCGTGTGCCTGCGCCCGTTTCCATGTACACGCAGCTGCGCTACGAATGGGCGGACCCACTGGCCCAGAGCGGCAAGCTCAACGCCTCTTACAAAGTGCGCGTCAAATAATTTTTGACTGCGCTGATTTGGAACGACGGCCCGGAACGACAGAGCGCCCACGCTTTACCGCCGCACAAACCCTCCGTTAGCTACCTGGCCCCACCAATTTTTAATATTGAGGAATCAAAATGAAGCTCAAAGTCACTCCCATCCTGACAGGCGTGCTGCCGCGCATTATCGCACTCCTGGCGATCACTTGCGCGCTCTTCGCACAGACGTTCGCGCAGACCGCCGCCAATACTCAAATCCAGAACCAGGCCAGCGCCAGCTATTCAGACGGTAGCGGCGGTTCTTATAGCTCTGTCTCCAACATCGTCACCGTCACGGTCGCCAAGGTCGCTGGCCTGACGATTACGCCAGACGCCTCGACAGACCCGACCGTGGTCCCCGGACAAACGGGCGTCCTCTATAACTTCCGCGTGACCAACACCGGAAACTTCACGGACCAGGTACGCTTTCTCGCCAGTGGCGCGAGCGCCTATCTGGGCGGGACCGCTCCGGCGACCATCACGCGCGTCGTGATTGACGTGGACAACAGCGGGACCATCAACGCCGGTGACACGGACATCAAAGGCAACGCCGCCGACGTGCTTTCCGCCAACATCTTGCAGAACGGTTTCATCAACGTCCTCGTCGAAGTGAGCGTCACGGGCACGGCGACCGCCGGACAGACTCTTCAAGTCTTCCTCGGCGACGCCGCGACGGGTGGGCCAACTTTCGACAACCAGGCGGCTGACAGTTCGATTCATGACGTGCGTACGCTCTCCACGGGTTCTGTCAACGGGATGCGCGAAGCGCGCGGCGACCGTACTTCCACCGTGGACAACGACGCGCAGCTTGCGCTTTCTCTGGCCGCGCCGACAGGCCCGCTGGCTCTCGGCTCCAGCTACAACTACACCTGGCAGCTTTGCAACACGGGCGCACGTTCGGCTTCATCCGTGACGCTCACAAACGCCCCGGCTGGCTCGAACACGGGCGTCTTTATCTTCGCGCCGATTCCTGCGGGCACGGCTCTCTCCGCTTCGCAGACTTTACCCGGCGGCGTCACGCTCCTCTACTCCGTCTCGCCCGTGGCGAGCGACCCCATCACGACCGCGACCTGGACCACCGTCGCGCCGGTCCCGCTCTCCAACACGACGCGCGTGGCCTTGAACGTCGGCGCTTCGCTGGCGAACGGCGCGTGCAGTCCCAACATCAACCTCAACGTCACGATCACGACGCCGGATGCGACGAATGTGATTGTGGAACAGGGCACCGCTTACGCGAAGAACAGCATCAACGCGCAGATCACGACCACCTCGCCGTCACGCACGACGACGCTGCTGGCCGTCGGCAGTGTGCTCAACGGACCGCAGGGACAGCCCGGCGCGGTTGGCCCAACTAACAACAACGACGACTACACCAACAAGAGCGTCAGCACGGGTATCGCGGGTGTCGCGCCCGGCGGCGTCACGACCGCCGCAGGCTCCGCCACCTACGTCAACACGGTGCAGAACTCCGGCAACGCCAACGACGTTTACACGCTCACCGTGACAGCCTTCCCGGCTGGCTCGACCGTGAAGGTAACTGTCGGGGCGACGCAGGTCACGGTCGTCAACAACGGCGTGGCGACGGGCACCGCGATTCCGACCATGAGCATCGCTTTCGGCGCATCGGCCAACTATACGGTTGATGTCTCGCTGCCTTTGGGCAAGACGGTGCTGACGGGTTACGACACGGTCATTCGCGCCACTTCCGGCAACACCAGCAGCGCCACCAACGACACCATTGATCGTCTCTTCACGGGCTTCTTACAACTCACGAAGACGGCGACGGTGGCGAACGGAACCGGCGTCGGCGCGGCGACCGATTCGGTTCCCGGAGCGGTCATCACCTTCGCCATCACCTATCAGAACGTCACGGCCTCCAGCGGTTCGGGTAACGTCAACCTGACGGCGACCAACATCGTCATCACGGAAAACGGCAACACCGCGCCGAATAACTGGGCCACTTATACGGACCACGTCGTTGGTGCGACCGACACACGCGGCGGCACGATCACAGGCGACTCGGTCGGCTCCAACGTTCTGACAGACACCGTGGCCTCGCTTGGACCGGGACTCTCCGGCGTCTTCTCCTTCAAGCGCCAGATCAAGTAGGACGGTCAGACTCAGGTCAGTGCGGCGCGGGAGTTTGCATGCGCCGCACTACAGCAACGTCGCGGTTGGCTTTCAAAAGGGGCA
>DASYML010000237.1:0-6483 GCA_036009045.1 Pyrinomonadaceae bacterium | reverse complement strand
CGCCCGGAGGCCCGCCGCTTGGTGCAATGATGCCGGAGAAACTCGTCCGATTGAGCCGGATAGCGCAACGGCGAAACGATTGATGCGGTGCGCCGGGTGAAAGCTTTCCGTAGCTGATTTGATTTCCCTTTTGAGCGAGTTGCTGAGGCCAAGCCTGTCCCCGGTCAAGAACTAAGATGAATATAGCGGTTCTCAATCGGATGCGACCATTGCGGCAAGCGTCCTTGTCAGTCCCGCCTGCTTAAGCTGGGCGGGTTCCTAGCCCAGCAGAGACCCGCCCAGCTTAAGCAGGCGGGACTGACACGTAGTCGCACTCAACTGCAAACCGCTATAATAATTTCAAAAACCTTTCCACTGAATATTGAGCGTTATTTCGTCGCCTGCGGAAGATACCCACGGCCTTGGGAGATGTCCATCGCTGCAATAATGGCGAAACTCCTTGAGCATCATCGCTTCCAGCAGTGTGCGCCGATCCGTCGGCACGACATCAAGCACCGTATCGGAGCACAGGACAATCAACTTTCGTTCGGCGCGCGTCGCGGCGACGTTGAAGCGATTGCGGCTCAACAGAAACTGTGCTTCGGCGGCAGCGTATTCCTCATCGGCTACGCCGTAAGAGACCAGTATCACTTCACGCTCTTTGCCCTGCATTTTTTCAACGGTATCCACCAGTGGCAGAGGTCTGCGCGGGCCGTCGAATCCGTGCCGGGCCAATGCCTGCCGGATGGCGCTGTTCTGCGCGCGGTGGGGTGCGAGCACGGCCAACCCATGTCGCACAAATTCTTCGGGCGAATAGGGATGAAAAGACCCGTCCTTTGTCTCTTGCAACAACGTCTGGCTGAGCCTGTCGGCCAGGAGCGCGACCAATTCCGCTTCGATAGGATTGCGCGCGGTGAAACTGCGCGGCGGTGTATACCAGCAAAGCACTACGGGTCGCTCAGGATGCAGGATGATATCAATTATTTCTTCACTCGTCGCGTCAATGATGGGCGCGGTCTCAATTTTGATGGCGGGTCGAGTTGACTTGAAGCGTCCGCGATAAAGGACGTGACGTGGGTACGCCGTCAATGGTTCGTTCATGCGAAAATTCTCTTCGAGCTGGAAGATTTTCCGCGCTTCGATTGAGGGATCGTGCAGACTCACCTCTTCAATCCGGCGGCGCATGAAAGCGAAAACAGAACTGAGCATGTGTTCATGTTCTTCCGGGTAGCTGCCATGAATGATCGGTGGTAGTTGCTGGTCGTCCCCGGCGAGGATGATATTTGAATGCGGTTTGCTTGAACTAAAAGCAACCAGCGCGTCCGGCAGACGCATCTGCGAAGCCTCGTCAACCAGCACGACATCGAACCACGGACGAATCACGCCGCCAGTTTTTTTCATCCCTTTGTAGGCGCTCCAAACCGTTCCTCCAACGACAAGGCATCGGGCATCACGCTGTAAACAATTTTCCAAATCCTCGTCCGCGAGCAGTTCGACGCTGGAGGGCAATTCGTCATTGGCGGCGCTACCGCTGCCGAGCAATTTGATGATAGAGAGCGCATCCGGCGCCAGGTCGTAGCCCTGCGCCAACTCCGCCAGCTTGCGCAGCACATTCACGATAGCGTGATGCGTAAAGGCTGTGACCAGTATGCGCAAAGGCGTCTGCGCGGCTTGCGCGGCCAGCGCGTAGCCGATGAGAATGTGTGCGACGGTGTGCGTCTTGCCCGTTCCCGGAGGCCCCCAGATGAGAGTCAGCGGCTCGCTGAAGACACCGCGCCAGGCCCGCCACTGCCCATCGTTCAGAAACGCTTCGGGGTCTTTCCCTGATTGAGCTAGATGCTCTTTGAATAGCTTCTCGATGCCGCTCGTTTGACTTACCACAGGTTGCCAGTCATCCATTATGCCATCGTGAAGCAGACTGTGAATGTGCAGCGCGTGCTGCGGATTGTCTTTTAATTCGCGCAGGACGGTCAGCACACGGTGCGACGTGAAATCTGTGTACAACTGATCCAGCGCGCAAGGTTTTGTCAGATCAACCTGCTCTTTGAACTTGTCTGGGTTCTCCGGCAAGAGGCGCACGCGTGGCGGCGACGCCTGCATTTCATATTGGACGAGCGTCACCTTGAAAGGCGTCGCGCGTCCCCAGTTGTTGTCGAACAGTTTCCCGTCAACATCGCCGAGCAAAACTTCCGGGCGGTCTTCCGGCGTGAGGACGAGGTTAAAGTCGCCGACCTCAAACTTCACGTCTTTTGAGTCAACATCGAAAGTGAACCAGAGCGAATTGTCCGGCTGCTCGCTCTCAGGCACGTATCGCAGTCCGCGTATGCAGACGAACTTTGCGGAGCGGTCCTCGACCGGCAAAGCATGAAGATGCTTGACGGCGAGTTCCGCCAGAGAGGCTTCGAGAAGCGAAAAGGCGCGCAGGGCTTCGAGCGTGCGGAAGTTGAGAGGATCGAATTCATTGTAAAGCAGGAAAGCCTCTTTGCGTAAGAGAAGCTGTTCACGGAAGTCCTGCTTCAAGCGGCGAATGACGGAGTCCGTCGCACGCAATTTGCTCCTGACAGTTTCATCCAGTTTTTTCTCAATATCATCCGGCGAGAGTTTGCGCTCCGGCACCCGCGCGTCAGGTTGGAAAGATTGGCCGCGCCAAACATTGTGGATGCGCTCGTATGCGACCTGGCTGGAAAAGTCCCAGCCAAAGCCATAGCGCGGGCGAAACATATAGCCCTTTTCTTCGCCCTCCTGATTCTGCGGCTGGTACATCTCCGAGACAGTCTTCAAATCGAAGACGTAAGGCGTCGGCAGGGCAACCATCGAGCGCAAGACTTGCGTGACGACGGTGCCAGGCATGGTGCGAAAGGTCTCCGCATCCTGCATGACGGAGGAGGGCGGAAATAGCCGCAGCAGATGCGTAATCTCCGCAAGTAGCCCCGGCGGCTCTTCGATGAACAGATGCCGCTCAATGAGGCTCCTTAGAACGAAGAGATCGAGGCTGTCGTAAACGTAAAAGTGCAACGAGCGCTGCTGTTTTTTAAGCTCCCAACGGGCATCTTTCCGTGCTTGCTTGTGCGCCGCCTGAGCCTGTTTCGCGTGCTCCTGCAAAGCGGTTCTTTCCGAGAGCAGCGTCTCATACTGCGGGTTGGTTTTGCGTAACACAGAGCATCTTTGCTTGAACTCCGCGAGATGTTCTTCAGCCTGGGCCAACGCGCTCCCGGCCTCCCGCACACCCGGCACGTCATCAATCGGCTGGCTTGCTATCTCGCGGTTGGCAACATCAACGCGCCGCAACAAATCATTCAGGGCGCGCAGAAATTCAAGCAGGATTTGTGCTTCCGCTTGCGGCTCACGCGCCAGGAAGACCTGTTCGCTGCCAGTGACTTTACCGTTTGCCGCGTCCCATCCTTCGTAAGTCTTGAAGCCGAGTGCGAAACATGTTCCCGTCACGGCGTCCTGCTCGGCGCACAGCACGACGCGAATATCTTCGTAGCGCGGCATCAGCAGAGTGGTGGAATGGAGCGAGCGCGGCGCACCGTCTTCGAGCGCTTGCGACGCGGCGATGTATCGCGGAAGGTTAAGTGAAAGATCGTGGCTTAACAACTGTAAATTGGCGATGCGTTCTACGTCTTCCACTCCTGCCAGTTGACGATGCGTGCTGATGCCTGACTGTTTGAGACGGCGCTTGGACTCAGAACTGAGATAGGCAATGCGAGAAAGGTCAAAGTGCGCGTTCGCCTCCGCGCGACAATGCTCCAGGTACTCGCACATCGGGCAGTGGTCTGTGACATGAAAATGCGCGTCGGCAGCCGGAGTCTGAAAAAGAAGGTGGGCGCGGTTGCGCAGGAAATCATCAACCGCCAAACGGTAAGGCCGCAACTCAAACGGCGCATCATTCACTTCACGCGAGCGAATGACGGCGAAATCCAGATCAACTTCAACATTGCCCAGTCCGGCTTCTTTGATGGCATGGTCGAGAATGAAAGAATAATAGGCGACCTGAATATAATGATCGTGACGCGCCTTCTGGCTCGCCTTGAAATCCCAGATACGCAGTCGCCGCTTTTCGCCTTCATGAACAGGCTCAAGCACCTCTAACAGGTCGGGGCGTGCGGGACTAAAGGTGACGCGCGAGGCGTCCAGATTAAAATGACTGAGTAATCGCGCTTCTTGATCTTCATTGAGGATGACTTCGAGTTGGGCGATGAACTGCGGAACAGGTTCAGCCCTGAAGGCCGCGATAAAATCTGAGAACGCAAGCTCTTTCACCTTGCAACTATCTTCGCCACGCTCAACGCCTGCGGTCAGTACAGCCTGTTCGCCGTACTGGTCTATCAACGCCTGCACATGATCGCCCTCAAAGAAATTTCCCGCCTCCATCAGCAGCGCGATACCTGGGCGGCTGTGGGCACGCACCTTCTGCGGCACATTCCAGCCGATGCCTGACTTGCCGCGCAAAGGGCCTGCCACAGTGTTCCAACGAAAATTGCGGTCGCAGCGATTGGCGAAATATTTGGCGATATTTGAGGCTGTCAGTCGAAACTTCTGCGCCGGACGCGAGGTTACTTTCATAAGGATTCCTTTAGCCCCGAAGAGGTCGGGCGCGGGGCAGGTAAAACATTTCGCATCCTATCACAGTTGATTCCGAATTGTAGATTGCGTTATCTTGCGCTTACGCGAGCGGCCATAGCCTTGATGCTCTTATCATTTGTGCCAGCTTCTACCCGCCCGTGTCTTGAAAAAGCTCGCTGCTCACGGAGGCCCGCCTTGGTTTCCGTCGCCTCAAATTCTCAGCGAGTGGATTTCAGTCATCGAGAGTTGGTCAGACCGGATTGTGACCGCTTAAGTCGGCCTGACAGCCTGACAGCTTACCGGAGAATCGCTGATGTCCCACCGTGGCGAACTAACCGAACGCATGCTGCACATGCCGCTCCTGCTCGCGGAGCGTCCGTATTCGCAGCAGGAACTGGCGGAACTCTTCCGCGTACATGTCAAGACCATTCGGCGCGATATTGACGCTCTCTCACGCTATTATCCCATCGTGGACGAACGCGACGGGCGCGAAGTCTTTTATCGCTTCAGCGCTGACCACAAATACCGCTCGCCGGACTTCACTCCGGCCGAACTGGCGACGCTGGTGCTGGCTCAAGAGTCCATCTCTGCGACGGGATTGACGGCGCTCGGCTCGCCGTTCGCGCGCTATGGTCGCTCGCTGATGGCAAAGGTCAAGTCTTCCCTTCCGTCATCGTTGCGCGACAAGCTGGATGCGCTGGCCGCCGTCTTCGGCTCGGCCTCCGTGGCGGCGAAAGACTTCGCGCCGCACGCCGCGCTCATTGACCGCTTGACGCAGTCCGCAGTCGAGAGCCGTCGCATCCGGCTGCGTTATTACACGCTCGCCACAGACACCGTGACGGAGCGCACAGTCGAGCCATACGCCGTCTATTTCGACCCCGACGGCGCGACTCTCAAGCTCATCGGTTACGACCATTATCGAGGCAAAATCCTGCCCTTTGCCATTGACCATATACGCTCTTTGCGCGAGACGGACGAGAGGTTTCAGCGTCCTGCGGATTTCGACTTGCGACAGTATCTCTCCGCCAACTGTTTCAACGGCATTCACGGCGAGCCGCTGACAGTTCGCCTTCGTGCCTACGGCGTCACGGCGCGCGTCTTCGACGAACGTCTCTTCCACGAATCACAGCGCACAGTCGAGCGCACCGCGCGCACCGCTCAACAAACAGAGACTACCACCATAGAGATGCGCGTCGCCTCCGGGCGCGGCCTTGTTCGTTTCATCCTCAGTTGGGGGCCGGACGTGGAGGTTGTCTCCCCCGACAGCCTCCGGCATGAAATTGCCGGAGCGTACACCGGCGCGCTCGTGCGATACGCCGACGACGAGAAAATTTAAGGCGCGAGAAAAAATAATTTCCAAGAAGCCCCGTACCTGTCTGCTGTCCGCTCTAAGATGAACGACTGAGGCAATCTTTAACCGGCATGGAGAATTAAGATGTTACAACAAAACGCATTTGCGACCGCGCTTAACGCCGACACCAGCCCCCGTGTCACCGTTCACTTCCCCCTCCAAGGGCGACAACTCCCAGCCGATCACGGTTACGCCCTCTACTCCGCGATTACAAGACACCTGCCCGCCCTGCACGGCCAGTCATGGCTCGGCATCGAACTCATCAGCGGCGTCTCCTGGCGCGAAGGCATTATCGTCCTTCCCACGCGCGGCGCATCTTTACGACTGCGCATCCCCGCCGACCACTACGGCCAGGTGCTGCCCCTCGCAGGCCAACGCTTTAACCTCGCAGGCCACACCATCCGCCTCGGCATCCCCACCGCCCGCCCGTTGACGCCCGCCGCCTCGCTCTACGCGCGTTGCGTCACGATCAAGAAATTTACCGACCCGGAACCTTTCCTGGACGCCGCCCGCCGCCAACTCGACGCGCTCGGTCTCAACGCCATCCTCGAACTGCCCAAAGACGAACAAGGCCGCTTTCGCCGCCG
>DASYML010000236.1:0-31691 GCA_036009045.1 Pyrinomonadaceae bacterium | reverse complement strand
TTTCGTCGCCTCGCCATCGAAGGGCGACTCAGCATCAACGAGAATACGCAGGAGGCGCGGCTGGGCCTCCTGGTCCAGAGTATCAAGCGCGAGTTGCACGCGGTCAGCCATGAACTTTTCAAACTGCGCTTCGACCGGATAACTGATGCGGCCCAGGCAGCCGACGGACTCGCCCTCGCCAGCGGCCTCCGGCGGGAGACAGGCGGGGCACGTCGCGCACACCGTCGTCTCCAACTGCATATGCTCGACCTCGTCGCGCGCCTTCTCGACAAAACGCACTTTATCTTCCGTCGGCGCGGCCCTGTCGCCCGTCGTCAGGCGCGTGTGCAGACTACTCAGGCGTCCCCACGCGCGCAGGTGTTCTTCGCTATAACGCGCCCGCAGCAGGCATGGATACTCGACAGCAAATTCTAAAGACAAATTCTTCCCTCGATCCGCATGAAAAAATCACAGGTCATGAGCCTATCATTTCATCACTAACATACGAACAGTTGATGGAGCAAGTGAGGGATGCTGTAGAGCGTCTAGAAATAGATGAGAAGCCCAAGCATATCCCCGAAGGGGATGAACATGAGAGCCGGGGCAACGCCCCCGGTTACTGGTCCAACATAGATGACCGACCCTGAAAGGGTCGTACTGCAATGTTAAGGCGCGACCCTTTCAGGGTCGGATTTATCTTGGACCAAGAACCGAGGGCGTTGCCCCCGGCTCTCATATCTGGCCCTTTCAGGGCCTGTTTGGCTTTTCCGTTAAAATGAATGGACTCTTGAGTGCTGGCTAGTCGCACGCTCTTCATTTAAACTTTCGTGCAGGCAAAAGATAACCATCTTGAGGAGTTTAATGTGACCATCCCCCGCCGCCCGCCAGGCCCGCCGAGTAGATTGCTCAGTCCCAATTTTTTAACTTTCCGGCGCGACCCGATTTCTTTTATGGCCCACGTCTCGCGCGAGTATGGCGACATCGTCTATTTCAAGTTAGGCCCGCAGGATGTCTACTTTCTCAATCACCCGGACTTCATCAAGGACGTGCTGGTGACGCATCACCAGAGTTTCATCAAGGGCCGCGCGCTTCAAAGGTCCAAGCGTTTGCTCGGCGAGGGATTGTTGACGAGCGAGGGCGAGTTTCACAAGCGGCAAAGGCGTCTCGCGCAGCCAGCCTTTCATCGCCAGCGCATCGCTTCGTATGCGTCCGTCATGACGGACTACTGCGAGCGCGCGATGCAGCGCTGGCATGACGGCGAGACCCTGGACATCTCTCAGGAGATGATGCGGCTGACGCTGGCGATTGTCGGCAAGACGCTCTTCGATGCGGACGTGGAGGCGGAGGCGCAGGAGATAGGCGCGGCCCTCACGGTCGTGATGGATTTGTTCGACGCTCTGTTGATGCCGTTTTCAGAGTTGTTGGAAAAGCTGCCGCTGCCGCAGAATCGCCGCTTTGAGAAAGCGAGGGACAGGCTCGACGCCACCATCTATCGCATCATCAACGAACGTCGTCAGAGCGGAGAGGATCACGGCGATCTGCTTTCGATGCTGCTGCTGGCGCAGGACGAAGAGGACCAGAGTAGCGGCGGGATGACGGACGAGCAGGTGCGCGACGAGTCCATGACGATTTTTCTGGCCGGACACGAAACGACCGCCAACGCTTTGACCTGGACCTTTTATCTGCTCTCTCAACACGCGGACGTTGAAGCAAGGCTGCATGAGGAATTGGACCAGATATTAGAAGGAAGCACGCCCGCGATGGATGACGTGGCGCGTTTGAAATATACGGAGATGGTTTTGACGGAGGCGATGCGTTTGTATCCGCCCGCGTGGGCCGTGGGCCGTCTCTCGGTCAAAGAGCATGAGGTCGGAGGCTACCTTGTGCCGAGCGGGTCGCTCGTCCTCTTGAGCCAGTACGCGATGCATCACGACGCGCGCTTCTTCCCGCAGCCCGAACGCTTCGACCCTCTGCGTTGGACCACGGAAGCGCGCGAAGCGAGACCGCAGTTCTCTTACTTCCCATTCGGCGGCGGCCCCAGACGTTGCATCGGCGAAGGCTTCGCCTGGATGGAGGGCATCCTCCTCATCGCCACGCTGGCCCAGAAATGGCAGATGCGGCTCGTCCCGGAGCAACGCGTCGAAATCCGCCCGGTCATCACCCTGCGCCCCAAACACGGGATGCGCATGACGTTGATGAAAAGGCAGTGACGAGTGACGAGTGACAAGCAAGAAGAAGCAGTGATGAACTCTGAGCGATGAGTGATGAGTGATAAGAGATAAGCTTTTACTCATCACTCATCACTCATCACTCATCACTTGTCTTTAGCCCGTCACTTGTCACTCGTCACTCGTCACTGTTTTTGTTAAGCTTGCGATTCCCCCTCTGGAAACGTCCGGCGCTCTGGACGTGCGGCGCAAAGTTTTGAAAGGTTTTGAAGAGATGGCGATTAGTCAAGATTTGTTGGAAATACTGGCCTGTCCCGCGTGTAAGGCGAAGGTCCAATTGAAGACGGATGGAAGCGGGTTGAAGTGCCGGGATTGCAAACGCGTCTATCCGATTCGTGATGATATTCCGGTGATGCTGATAGACGAAGCCACGATTGAGGATGAAGAGTCTGCTGCACAAAGCTGAGACGGCGGCGAGTTGGCCCACGCTGGCGATGAACACTGCCGCGCGTGAGACGGGCGATGATGCGTTGGCGGGAGAAGAACCGTTGCCGCTCGCGCCCTCGCGCTGGGACTGGCGGGGCGTGCGGCGCGTGCTCGTCGTGCGCCTGCGCTCGATTGGCGATACGGTGCTGGCGACGCCCGCGCTCTATGCCCTGCGCAGATTTGTGCCCGGCGCGCAGATAGATATTCTGCTGGAAGACTGGGTCGCACCGCTCCTTGATGGACTCGAATTAGTGGACCAGGTCATCACCATCGAGCGTCATAGTAAGGCTTCGCGCGCGCGTGTCATGCGTGCCTTGAGGGCCGCGCGCTACGATGTGGTGTACAACCTGCACGGCGGGACGACCGCCACGCTCATCACGCGGGCGAGCGGCGCAAAACATCGCGTGGGCTATGCGAGTTACCAGTACAGCCGCCTGCACAATCACACAGCGCCGCCCGCCTCTGAACTCTGGGGCAGGCCGCAGACACATTCCGTGGAACAGCAGTTGGCCCTGCTCGGCTGGACCGGCGTGCCCGTCAGCGACAGGCCCGCGACGCGCCTCTCAGTCACGAGGGAAGGCGCTGCGAGCCTGGACCAGAAATTGCGCGCGTTGAAATCGGACCAGCCGCGCCTAGACCCCGCGCGGCCCTTCGCATTGATGCATCCGGCGGCGGCCTTTGAGACGAAGCAGTGGGCGACGTTGAATTTCGCGCGCGTCGCTGAATCGCTCGCCGCGCGCGGCTTACAGACAGTGTCGGTCGTCGCGCCGAATGAAGCAGAGGTCAACGCCGCTCTCAACAACGCTTCAGCCGCGCCCATCGTCACGCTCTCTGATCTCTCATTGCCATCGGTCACGGCGCTGGCCGCGCGCGCGCGTCTCTTCGTCGGCAACGATAGCGGCATCGCGCACATCGCGGCAGCCGTGGGCACACCGTCGGTCGTCATCTTCGGCTCGTCTAACGTCGCGCACTGGCGGCCCTGGACCGGCGAGACCGTCCCCGCCGAAGTGGTCCGCGAAGAACTCTCGTGCCAGCCCTGCCCTGGCTACACCTGCGCGGAATTCGACGCGCCCGAATGCATCCGTCGCGTCTCCGTCGAGCGCGTCATGGAGGCAATCGAAAGAGTGCTTAAGAGCAGTGACGAGTGACGAGTGATGAGCAAGAACGCAATTCTATGTCACTTGCCGCTTATCACTCATCACTTTTTCTTGCTTGTCACTCGTCACTCGTCACTCGTCACTGTTTTTTCATGGTCCAATTAACTCAGCAACGTGTTCGTGATGTGGCAGGGCGTTTGGGCGACCTGTTGGTGGTGGTGTATGGGGACGTGATGCTGGATGAGTTTGTGTGGGGCGAGGTGACGCGCATTTCGCCGGAAGCGCCCGTGCCCGTGGTGGAGATTAAGCGCGAGTCTGTGCATCTCGGCGGCGCGGCCAACGTGCTGGCGAATCTGGTGGCGCTGGGGGCGCGTGCGCGCGTGGTGGGGGTCGTGGGAGATGATGCGGGCGGGGAGCGTTTGCGCGCGGAGTTGCGCGTGGCGGGAGCCTTGCGCGCGGATGAATCACTCATCAGGGATGCGGCGCGTCCATCTACTATCAAGACGCGGATTATCGCTCATAATCAACTCGTCGTGCGCGCGGACCGAGAGCAACGCGCGCCCGTCGAATCGCGGATTGAAGATGAGATTATCGCTATCTTGAAATCAGCTTTGATGGAGGCGGATGCTTTCGTCGTCTCCGATTACGATAAGGGCGCGGTGACGCCGCGTGTGCTCGCGTCTGTGCTGCCGCTCGCTTATGAACGCGGCATTCCGGTGCTGGTTGATCCGAAGATTCGCAACTTCAACGCGTATCGCCCGGCGACGCTCATCACGCCCAATCATCACGAAGCGTTGCGCCTGACGAACGTAGAGGAAGACACGGACGAGGGACTGCGACGCGCGGGCCAACTGATACGCGAGCGACTGTCCTGCGACTCGGTGCTGATTACGCGCGGCGAGCGCGGCATGATGTTGTTGGAGAAGGACCATGAGCCTGTCTATGTCGAGACGGCGGCGCGCGAAGTCTATGACGTGACGGGCGCGGGCGATACGGTCATCGCCACTCTCTCGGCCACGCTCGCGGCGGGGGCTTCGATGCTCGAAGCGGCGGGCCTCGCCAATCACGCGGCGGGCATCGTCGTCGGCAAAATCGGCACGGCCACCGCCAGCGCGGATGAACTCGTCGCCTCTTTCGCGCAAGTTGGAGATAAGGTTTAGTTCGGTGTCCCGTTGAGCGTACGTGTAGAACTATTCACCACGGAGCGCACAGAGCGCACAGAGGACGCACGGAGAAAAGCATTCAATAATTCTGTGCCATCTCTATATCCTCTGTGTCTCTGTGGTGAATGTAGATGTCTCGTTAATTTCATTATGGTTATTATGGTCCAAATAAATAAGCTGAGAACACGGCTAGTCTGCCTGCTCGTCCTGTTTGCGTTGAACCCCTGTGCGGTCGCTGTCGCGCAAACTCCACAGCCGACGCAGACGCAGCAACGCGAGCGCCGCGCCGTCGCTCCCACTCCGACACCTGCCGCGACGCCTGCTCCCACGCCCGCGCCTCAGTCCGGCACGGCGGTCAGGAGTGCGCCTCAATCGAGCGCGCCGAAATCCGTCGCGGAGTTGCAGGAGCGCATCTCTGAAATCCTGCGTCGCCCCGGCCTTGCGCCCGCGATGGTCGCTGTCAAGGTGACATCACTCGACACGGGACGCACGTTGTTTGAAGCGAACGCCGACAAACTCTTGCGGCCAGCGTCGAACATGAAACTCTATACGCTGGCGACGGCGCTCGACCGCCTCTCGCCGGAATATCATTTCAGAACCTCCGTCTATGCCGTCGCGCAGCCGGACCAGACAGGCGCTGTGCGCGGAGACCTCATCGTGTACGGGCGCGGCGATCCTTCAATCGCGGCGCGCTTTAATAACGGCGATTACAATAAAGGGATTGACGAACTCGCGTCGCGGATACAGGCTGCGGGCGTTAAGCGCATCGAAGGCGACCTCGTCGGTGACGAAACGTATTTTATTGGACCACCGCTCGGCACGGGTTGGGAGTGGGACGATCTGACATGGTATTACGGCGCGGAGGTGACGGCACTGACCGTCAACGACAACTCGCTCGATCTCTTCGTCAAGCCCGGTGCGAGCCTCGGCGCTCCGTGCCTGATTACGACCGGACCCGCGACCGCCCTCGTCAAGATTATTAACCGGACGACGACCGCCGCGCGTGGCACGAAGAGAGAGTTGACGCTCTATCGCCCCCTCGGCGAAAACGTGCTGGAAGTGAGCGGTGGGCTGGCGCTCGATGATAAAGGTTATTCGGGAGGCGTCGGCATCGCACATCCGGCCACGCTCTTCGTAGACATGCTACGGCAGGCGCTCATACGTCGCGGCGTGAACGTCAACGGGCGCACGCGAATCATTGATGCGAGCACGAGTGGTCCAATTCCCGCGCCGCTGACCACGCGCCTGGAAATCACGAGCATGCTCTCGCCGCCCTTCAGCCTCATCGCCGCGCAAACCCTCAAGCCGAGCCAGAATCTTTACACGGAACTTATCCTCCGCACGCTCGGCAAAACCGTCGCGCCCGGACCAATTATCGCAAACGCGAGCGCGCCTGTGACGAGCGAGGATGCGGGTCTCTTAGTCGTCAGGAAATTTCTGACGGAGGCTGGCGTCAATCCGAATGAACTGGTCCTGACGGACGGCTCAGGGCTTTCGCGCAATGACATGGTGACGGCGAGCGCAACGCTGCAACTCTTAACCTACATGAGCCGTCATCGCTACGGCGCAATTTTCCGAGACGCGCTGCCCGTCGCGGGCGTTGATGGGACGTTGAGGAATCGCTTCAAGGGCACACCGGCGGAGAACAACATACATGCCAAGACAGGCTCGCTCAGTGCCGCCGCCAGCCTCTCCGGCTACGTCACGAGCGCGGCGGGCGAACACCTCGCCTTCTCCATCATGGTCAACAACTATCCCGAAAGCGTGGACGCGCGCCGCGACTGCATAGACCCCGTCGCGGTCCTGCTCGCATCCCTCGCGGGAAGGAATTAAAACAGTGACGGGTGACAAGCAAGAACTTGTCTTTACTCGTCACTTGTCACTCGTCACTTGTCACTGTTCTTATGCGGTTCATCAAATTTCACGGATTCGGTAACGATTACATCGTCTTTGAGGCGGGGCAGTTGGCGTTGGTCGGCTCTCTCAATGATTTCGCGCGGCGTGTGTGCGAGCGTCATTACGGGGCGGGCGCGGACGGCATCGCGTTGGTCCAGAAATCAACAGGGCATGATGCGGATTTCGACGTGCGTATCTTTAATGTGGACGGGAGCGAGGCAGGTTTGTCGGGCAACGGCACGCGCGCGGCGGCGGCCTATCTCTATTATCGGGGATTGTGGTCCGGGAATGAGTTGCGGCTGGCGACGCGGACGGGCGTCAAACTGTATCGCCTGCTGGAACGCTTGAGCGAGGGCCATTACTGGTTCGCGTCGGAGTTGGGCCAACCCGCGTTTGATTCCGCGTCCATCCCGATTTTGACGGATGAGCCGCTTGAGCGCGTCGTTGATTACCCGTTGAGCGTGGAGGGCGCGAGCGTGTTAGTCACGGCGCTCTTGATGGGCAATCCCATGTGCTGCATCTTCGTTGAAGACTTTGACGCGATTGATTGGCGGCGGCTGGGACGGCTTCTGGAAGTCCACCCGCAGTTTCCCGAACGGGCCAACGTCGTCTTCGTGCGCGTGCATGACCGTGGGAATATAGAATTGCGTATCTGGGAGCGAGGCGTGGGCGAGACGAGCGCTTCGGGCACTTGCTCCTGCGCGGCGGCGGTGGCGTCCGTCATGAAGGGACTGACGGAGCGTCGTCTGCGTGTCTCTATGCCCGGAGGGAAAATCGCAATCGAGTGGCGAGAGGATGGGGAAGTCTTGCTGACGGGCCGCGCGGACATCGTCTACGGCGGCGAATGGCTGGCGGGAGCGAACGCGCCCGAAACGCCGCAGGAATAGAATCATTTGAGGGGTTCAGGTGATGTTGATTGTACGTGAGCAACGACTCACCACCGCAGACACAGAGCGCACAGAAGACGCACAGAGAGTTGAAACTTCTTCTCTGTGCTTACTCTGTGTCCTCTGTGTCTGCGGTGGTGAACGCTGCTTTCATCATTACTCAAGCCAAATTGAACCACTACTGATGCATGAGATTACTTGCGCGCATTGGGCCGACGATGTATTCTCTTCCGGCGCAAAAAAGCCTCGCGTCATCTGTCCTGATAGTGGTCCAAAAATATTCCAGGCCGGTTCGCTGCCGGTCCATAAACCAGAGAATTTCCCCCATGAATGAATCTCCCTTCAACAGTGCCCGTCCCGGCGGGAGCGCGAAAGACACGCGCCGTTCCCGGTCCATTATTTTCATCCTGCTGTGCCTGACCCTCGCTCTCTGCGCGTTCAACGGGTGCAAGGCGAGCGTCGCGGAAGAGTTGAGCGTTAAGAGTAAAGAGACTGCCGCGAGCGAGGCCAGGACGGTGCGCGTGCCCGCCGCTGTCCCTATGTGGCTGGGCAATCCGGCGCGCTCGTTTTACGGCTCAGGCCCCTGGCCCGCAGCGCCGCTCGCAGTCGCCTGGGAGTTTAAGACGCAGGCCGCCAGAGGTCGTTTACACAGCAATGATGCCTGGAGCGGTTCAGGTTGGCCGGGACAACCGGCGGTGGTCGGAGACAGGGTTTATTTCGGCTCGGCGGATTCCTATGTCTACTGCATGAACGCGAAGGACGGGACGGTTATCTGGAGTTATAAGACGACGGATAGCGCGAAGTCTTCGCCCGCAGTGGTCGGCGACCGGCTCGTGATTGGCAATCTGGATAATACTGTTTATTGCCTCAACACGCAGGACGGCTCGCTCGTCTGGAAATACAAGACCGGCTTTGAGACGGACTCTTCGCCCGCCATCGTGGGCGGGCGCGTTTACATAGGCGGCGAAGATCACTTCTACTATTGCTTTGACCTGGCGGACGGCAAGCTGATTTTCAAACAGCCTTTGAACGGCTCCGTCGAAGGCGGGACGACCATCGTTGACGGGCGCATTTACGTTGGTACGGAAGCGGGCGAACTGTTCTGCCTGAACATGGAAGACGGCGCGATTATCTGGAAGGCGCGCATCGGCGCGGACTCAAATTCTACGCCAGCCGTGGCGAACGGGCTGGTCTACACGGCTGCCGAAGACGGCTTCGTGAGTTGCTTCAAACAGGAGAGTGGCGAACTCGTCTGGAGGTTCAAGGCGGAGGGCGGCTTGAATCAACGCACGGAAGATAAGAGCGGCTTCTGGGGCAGCCCCGTGGCCTTTGGCGGGCGCGTCTACATCGGCTCGAACAATGGTTATATGTACTGCCTGACGGGAGACGAGGGCAAACTCGTCTGGCGTTACCAGTCGCGCGCGGCCATCTGGGGCACGGGGCCGGTCGTTGATGGCCGTGTCGTCTACGGCGATAAGGCTGGGTGGCTCTACCTGCTGCGCGCGGATGATGGGACGCTGGTCCAGGAAATCAAACTCGGCGAAAATATAGACGCCACGCCAGCAATCGCGGATGGTCGTATCTACGTTGGAGCGTTCAAGGGCAAACTCTTCTGTCTGAGGGCGCCGGGTGTTTGAAAGAGTTGATGATCTACCTGGTTGACAACACGATTGACGGAGTGGGAGCCAGCCCGCGCGAGATACGCGCCGCTCTCGAACGCCTGCGGCCCGGCGCTGAAATCTTCACGGAGCGGTTTCAAAGCGTCTCGCTCCGTCGTCTCGAAGAGATAAAACCCACGCACATCATCCTCAGCGGCCAGAGCCACCCCTGGAGCCATTACACGGAAGCCGCTCTCTCAGGCGTCTTCGATGTCATACGCCACGCCACGCAGCCCATCCTCGGCGTCTGCGGCGGCCACCAGCAGATCGCCCTCGCCTACCGCGCGCCCGTCAGCGTCATGCGGCGTCTGGAACCGGGCGAGGGCTACGAAGGCTGCCTGCGCGAACGCGGCTTTTTTGAAATAGAGACTGACCGCAAGGCTCTCTTCGCGGGCCTGCCCGGACGCGTGACTGTCTGGCATTCACACTACGACGAAGTCAAAGAACTGCCGGAAGGCTTCACCCGCACCGCCTCGAACGAGACCTGCGCCATCCAGGCCATGCAGCATATCTCCCGCCCCGTCTTCGGCTTACAGTTTCACCCGGAACTCTTCAACGAAGAATTTCCACAGGGTATGCACATTGTGGAAAACTTTCTGGAACAGGGACGGTAAGGCAGGAGCCAGGAATCACGAGCCAGAAGAGAAGCGATAGCACGCTCTTCATGCTGGATGCTGTTCTCTTACTTCTGGCTTCTGGCTCCTGCCTTTAGCTTCGCTGGACAGTTGTGGCGAAATTGTGTTACGGTCTCTCACATGATGAAACAAGCGGACTATGTTGTTCGCTTGTTTTTTATTTTGTGGTTCTTTCGGCGCACCGCATCAAGGATGCAAGCCCCCAACTCCGGTTGACCTTTAACTCCTAGGACCGGAGGTCGAGTCATGGGAAAGAATGGACTCGCGCGTAGCGTCGCCGAATGATTGGAGACCTCGGACAGGAGACCCGATTAAGATGAAATCCCTCTTTGGCGGAGGCGCGGTCTTTGTGACCGCACTCTTGACTGCCTCTGTGCTCTTCTATGCACGCCCGCTGGCCGCCGAGCCAGCTTTTCAAGACCCAACTAGACAGCAACAGAAAAAGGAAACAACAAAAACCGTCACGACCATCAACGGAATGACGGAAACCAGGGACAGGTCTGCCGCACAGGCAACGGACGCCAAGACAGCCATCAACGTCTCGGAAGACTTTGATGAAGCGCCGCCGTTGATGGCTCCTGCGACGACGAAAGCGGGTGATAAGGATGCTACGAAACTTATCGTCGCCGCCGCGCCGCAGACTTATCTGGCGACGGCTTACAATCTCTCAGGAAGGACCGCGAGCGGTAAGCCCGTTAGTAAAGGCATCATCGCCGCCGATCCGGGCTTTCTCCCACTGGGCACGCGCGTGCGGCTCGAAGCGGGACTCTACAGCGGCGAATATCTCGTCGCGGATACGGGCGGCAGCGTGCGCGGGCGCAAGATAGATGTGTGGGTCCCGACCACGCGCGAAGCCTGCCGCTTCGGTCGGCGCAGCGTCAGTCTCACCGTCCTAACCTATGGCGGTAGAAGGTTCAAGGGCAAAAGGTAAAAGACAAGAAAGAGAGACTAGAGGCCAGGGGCGAGAGACTAGGAGCTAGAGACTGGAGGCTGGGAAAACCATTGCCTTCACTAGCCTCCAGCCTCCAGCCTCCAGCCTCTTTTGTGTTTGCCTTTTTACTTGATAAGATGCCGACTGCCTATGAATAAAGAAGAAGAGAATAGAGACATTCCGATGCCGGAGCCGCTCGTGGAGGTCACGCGCGGGTCGCTCACAGAATCGAGACATCGCGGGCACATCGCCGTCGTAGACTCTGTGGACGAAGTGCGCGCTTTCCTGGGCGTGCCCGAAACCGTCACCTACCTGCGCTCGTCCGCCAAGCCCTTTCAGACGCTCCCGCTCGTCGCCAGCGGCGCGGCGGACCATTTCAATCTCACGCCGCAAGAGATAGCCGTCGCCTGTGCCTCTCATAACGGCGAGCCGATGCACACAGAAGCGGTCGCCTCCATACTAAACAAGATAGGTTTGGCAGCGAGCGCCCTCAAGTGCGGCGTGCATGAGCCTTTCAGCAAAGAGGTGACGCAGGCCCTGCGCGAAAGCGGCGAGCCGCCCAACGTGCTTCAGAATAATTGTTCAGGCAAGCACGCGGGGATGCTCGCGCTGGCCCTGTATCTGGACGCGCCTTTAGAGACTTACGACCAGCCGGACCATCCCGTGCAGTTGATGATCGGGCGCACGGTCGCGCAATTCTCCGGCGTGCCCATCGAAGACATCGCGGTTGGGACGGACGGCTGCGGCGCTCCCGTCTTTGGCATTACGGTGCGCGCGATGGCGTTGATGTACGCGCGGCTCGTCGCTCCGCCTTTGGAGTTTGACGGAAAAACGCGCGAGGCTGGTCGCAGGATAGTCAAAGCGATGATGGAGCACCCGGAGATGATCGGAGGCGGGAGCGCGACGGAGCAGCGGCTCGATACGTTGATGATGCGCGCGGGGCGCGGGCGATTAATCTCGAAGATAGGGGCCGAGGGCGTGTACACGGTGGGCGTGCTGCCGTCTGAGAGATGGCCGCACGGGCTTGGCCTCGCGCTCAAGATAGAGGATGGAGAGGACCGCCGCGCGCGTCCCACGGTCGTCATAGAATCACTGCGTCAACTCGGCGTGCTTGACGGCGAAGCCCTCGCAGCGCTCGCGCCTTATGCCAGCTTTGCGGTACGCAATCACAGGGGCGAGCAGGTGGGCGAAGTCCGCGCCTCGTTTGAACTCAAACTAGTTGGAAGCTAAAAGCAAGCAAGTATGTCAAATTCCAAATCGGGGACAGGGACGAAAAGTTTGAACGCGCCGCCGCCGCTTGAGCGAGACGAGCAGGGGGAGATTAACGTCGGCTCGCTGGCTAACGTGCTGCAATGGTTTCTGGATTACGACCAGCGCGTGGCCGCCATACGCCACCCGCGCGTCGAAGAGATTTTCCAGTGGAAGCAGGAAGAGAGCAGGCGCGAGAGCGAGTCCGTCTATCTCTTCAACAAGGCCGAAGACAGGCTCGCCGTCGGCATCATGCAGGCGCTCGCGGAGCATGACACGGAAGCCGGACTTCATCAGTGGATAGGCCAACTGCTTGCCGCGTTGGAGGACGCCGCAAAGACGCACGGGGAAATCAGCGCGGACTACGGCCTCGACATGGAGGGAACCTCTGCGGTCCGGGAAGCCTCGAAAATTCCGACCGCGAACGGTCGCGCCATCTTTCTCACGACCTGCTGGCTGGATACGCTCTGCACTGCGGAGGTACGCGTCCTCGGCTGGGTCTATCAGGAGCTTTACGGCAGACCCTTTCATCCAAACAACTTTTGAATTACACACGGCAAAGGTTTATTGCGATGTGCAAGAACCTGAGACAACTACAGCACAGCGTCCAAGTCAGTACCGCCCGCTACCGCAGGCGGGTCACAAGATTGCGGAATGCGGATTTGGGATTGCGGATTACAGGACCAATATTCTTTTAATCCGCATTCCGCAATCGCCAATCCCCAATCGTCTCACCCGCCCCTTACCGCAGGCGGTACTGACCTTTCACTCAATCGCAATGTGCTCTAAGTACGGCGAAAAGTTTCTATGAATAGCCAGCTTCGCGCTCTCTTTCCACTGACGGAGCGCGTTGTTTATTTGAATCACGCGGCAATCGCGCCGCCGCCCACGCCGACCGTCGAGGCGGTCGCGGCGCAGTTAAAGGACGTGGCCGAAAACGGCTCGATTAACTATCGTCGCTGGGTCGCGGTGAGGGAACGCGCCAGACGCATGGTCGCGGAGATGCTCAACGCGCGCCCGGAGCAAGTGGCCTTCATGCGTAATACTTCGGATGCTCTCTCGACCGTCGCGCAGGGTCTCAAGTGGCGTGCGGGCGAGAACGTCGTGACGTTTCGCGGAGAGTTTCCCTCTAACATTTATCCCTGGCTGCGCCTTCGTGACGCATACGGCGTCGAAGTGCGTATGTGCGAAGAGCGCGACGGGCGTCTCGAACTGGAAGAACTCATCAACCTGATTGACGAGAAGACGCGCGTCGTGGCTCTTAGCCAGGTCCAGTACGGTTCGGGTTTTCGCGCGGACCTTGAGCGCATCGGTCGCGCGGCGCGTGCCAGAGCGGATGCCCTGCTCGTCGTGGATGTGATTCAAGCAATGGGCGCTCTGCCAATCGGGCCGGAGGCGGAATGGATAGACGTGGCGGCTGGTGCCTGTCACAAATGGCTGCTGACACCTGAGGGCGTGGGCCTGCTGTATCTCTCGAATCGCGCGCGGGAACGTCTTGAACCGATGCTCGTTGGCTGGACCAGCGTGGAGAACCCGGAGGATTATGGAAATTTCGAGCAGGAGTGGAAACACGGCGCGCTAGCCTGGGAGACGGGCACGGCTCCGACCTCGCTCCTGCATGGACTCGAAGCGAGCCTCCGCCTCTTGAACGAAACGGGCGTCGAGCGCATCGCCGCGCACTTGAATGATTTGACGGACTATCTCTGCGCGCAACTACAGCGCGGGCGCGATTACGAGATCGTCAGTTCGCGTGCTGCGGGCGAAAAATCTCAGATCGTCTGCATACGTCATCACAGCGACGAATGGTCGCCGATGGCCCTCTATGCTCACCTGAGAAAACAGAACATCGTCACGGCCCCGCGCGGCACACGCCTGCGTATCGCGCCTCATCTCTACAATACAATTGATGACATAGATACTCTGCTCAAGGCTTTGCCATAGAGAAATGTAAATGTAGATGCGTAGGAAACTTCTCTGGCCGTGCTTCGGAGTTTTGCTAAATGCGAATTATTTTCGTCCAACACTACACTGTCATTGTACGGAAGTAATTCAAGAATTTGTCTCTTTGAGAATGACAAACAAGGCCGGATATTTGCGGCTGAGTCCGAAAGGCTTGAATTTAAAGGGCTGGATTTATTTTCTGCGATTACCGGAAATTGACTGGCGTTGATGGCACGGTCGTTGCACTAGTAGACCATGACAAAAATAGAGAAGGGTACATAAGGGTAATCGGGTCAGGCTCGGAGACGGCAGTGAGTGAAGGCTTTGGGGGAGGCGTTCTCTCACTTTGAAAAGCAGGCGGCGACTCTTTCGGGGGAACGGAGTTGTTGTCAGCAAGCGGTCAATGAGCATAAGTTGCTGGGCTGCTGGTCGGCGTCCTGGACAGGCTTGGGGGAGCCTTACAGGAAGACCAGCAGCCCGCAAACTTTTTCGGGGCTAGATAAAAAAGCGCGCGGCGTTGTTGCTTAAAAACTTCGCCGCGCGCTTTGCTGTTTCCTCCGGGTTGAACCGCGAACGATTGAAGGCTGTCTTACCCTTCGCCCCTGCCGAGCAGTCTGCCAGGGTCAGTCTGCCGCGTCATCTCGTCAATGTTGAGACGCAACATCCCGCCCGCGTCCGAATAGGCATCTATGGCTGCGGCCTGCGCGCGGCGTCGCTTGAAAACCAGCGCGCCGACCAGTCCCCCGATCCCGAAACACACGACTAAAGAGAGACCGGAGGCTTTAATCACAGCCAGAATCGTGCCTCCCATAGTGTTAACATAATCTCTCTGCGCGCGTTGCAGGATGTAAGGGTTAGTGCCGAGCCACTGCACTGTCTGCTCATAATTTATCTGGTCCACTAACTGCGCGGCGGCCCGCTCATCCGGCGCGTCGAAGACAAAGACGGAGTAATTGCCGACGCGACGATAGGCGGAAGGCAGGGGTTGGCCCGCGTCCTGTAGCTGCTTGATGCGCTCCGTGATGCGCGCGTCGGAGTCTGTAGCAATCTGCGGCGTCGTGTGTTCGACGATAACGAGTCTTGATGGGCCATAGTTTGAAGTCACGGCTTCCGCGCCGCCTTCAAAGCTGACTGCCTCAAGGACTGGCTGATGGCCTACGAGTTTCAACAGGCCATCCAGGCTCAAAGCATAGGCGGCACGCGCCTGCGCCCTCTCCCAATCTGGGAGATGCTTGACGAGCACAGGAATGTCTCCGTCGCCTCTGTCCAGAGTGTCCGACAGAGAGCGTGCGACAGCTTTGACGGCCTCCGTGTTGATATGCGAGACGTTGAGTTGTTTGACATCAACAAAGTTCTGGCCCTTGAAAAAGGAGATGCTGCCTCGATTGACGCTGGCCGTTCCGACATCGCCAGTCTGAATCACAAGGGGGATTTTGTCTTCTCCCCTGGTCAGATTCGTCAGCAGCGCATAAGCGGCGGAATCCGAGGACATCTGAATAAGCAGGACTTGAAACTTTTCCCCCTTAGCGGAGGTGTAATTGCGCTGAGCAGCGGAGAGCGCGCCATCCGCGCGCAATAAATAATCTTGAAACGAGTCTTGAGGCCCCGACATAGCGCCCTGCGCGCGAAAATCTCCGAGAGTGTCGGGCAGCATTTTGGCCGTCCTCTCAGACGGCACAGCCGCACCCGCGCGCAAAGGCACGAACAGCAACGCAAAGAGCGCGCAGACGAGAATCAATTTTGAGAGCGATGCGATACGCAAAATAGTACCTCTTAACCAAATCATTAAGGACCGCAAGTCTTTAGAACCCGCAAATCCTTGGATGTTCCCCCGCCCGCTTCGGTTGTGAACAAAAGCAAGTCGGAAATGGGAAGGATGAGGGATGAAAGTGTGGCTCTTCAAGACGATTAGCTCTTCTAGTTCTTCTTTCATCCTTCCACCTTCCTACTTCATCCTTGCTCTTCACCGCCAGCGACGAAGTTCGCGCAGGAGGAGGTCTGCGTGTTTGCGCGGGTCTTGAATATTATGCAGGACGAGTTTACCGCCCTGTTCGCTGGCGTTGTCTATAATCAGATTGCCGTAGCCTAAAAGGCGTTGAGGGATAGTCGCGGAAACGGTCACGTCCTGAATCGTGCGTAGTGGGATGTTGCGGGTCGTGCGCGCGACGAGTCCCTGGTCTATCTCGATTTCCGAATCGGTCAGGCGATAGCGGATAGAGTTGCGCCTGATGTGATAGTAAGCGGGAATGAGCAGGAGCGCCATCGCCACGGGAACCGCGATGAAGGCGGAGATTTTAAGCGTCGTGAAACTCGCCAGGAGGATGGTCAGGAGAATCGCGCCGAGCGCGGCGGCGGCATAACCGAGCTTGATGAACATCAGGGTCGGGCGCGCGGTGAAGATGGTCCTCTCGACATCGCTCTCGTCATCATTCCTCGCGGGAAGGCTCGCGGACTGTCGCGCCAGATTGGAGGACGGTCGAGTTAGATTCGACGATTGTCCGGCGAGCCGTGTCACTTCGGGGTCAACGGCTGCCAGTCCGCAGCCCGCGCAGAAACGCTCGCCCGGTGCTATGTAAGTGCCGCAGTTGGTACAGTGCATTAAAGGGAGTTCCTCTCATTCGGCGTTTCCGGCCAGACGCACGCTGGTCAGTAATTCCGCAGGGTCGTAGGGCGTGATGACGACATCTCTCGCGCCGAGTTCGAGCGCTTCCTGTCGCGCCAGTTCATGCTCCGGCGGCAGTAGTAAAATGACTGGCAGCTTGAGCCGCCCGCCGCTCTGTTTGCACAAACGTCGCAAGGTCTCCACCCCGTCCATCCCATGCAGTTGATAATCGAGCAGCAACAGGTCCGGGCGCTCTATACGCAGGAGGTCAAGCGCCTGCTGGCCGTCAAAGGCCGCGCGCGCCTCATAACCTGCGGAGCGTATCAGAGCATTAATTTGCGCCATGCGCGCGGCGTCCGAGACCGTCAGTAAGAGACGGCCCGGCATGATGGCCCCGCCCGCGCGTCGTTCGAGTTCGCGCGCACCCGCCTCGACCGCAGCCTTCACGGCCTCCGCGCCGTTCAACTGCGCCGCAGATGAAATCTCCCTGGAAGATGGACTGGAAGACGGAACGGCGCTTCGACTCTCATGAGCCTGCCTCGCATAATCTTGCCTCTCATCAGGCAGCCTCTCATGAGCCTGCCTCTTGCGCGTCTGTCTCTCAAACGCCTGCCCCTCATTGGATGGCTTCTCGCCCGCGCCAGTCTTGCCAGCTTGTCTCTCATCAACCTTCTCTATCTCGCTGGCAGTACCTGTTTCCGCGCGGACCTTGAACAGTGGAGGCTGCGTGGTGTGCCGCGCTTCGTCTACGGATGATGATGAAGGAGCCGCTGGCAGCTGGTCTGTTGCAGATGATGTGGGTGGCTGTTGGAAAATTGCTGGCTCTGCATGAGAGCCTGTAGTCTCTGAAACCTGTCGGAAGTTTTCCGTCTCCTCCGGCGCGCGGTAGACTGTGACGCGCTCCGCACGGGAAAGGTCACGGGCCAGGAGGGCTGCGGCTTCCGATTTTTCGATGAGGCTTTCAACGTCGTCTTCACCGGCGGGAAACGACGCGAGACCGAGGGCTATCTCAAAACCCGCGCGCTCGGCTATGAACTGCTCGCGCAGTCTTGAGAGGGCCGCCAGGGCCGTCTCTGAATTCGTGCGCGGCAGGTAGACGAGCAGCGTTGTTGGACCATAAAAAGCCACCTCGTCAACCCGCCGCAAATTGAGTTTGAGAAAGCCGTGAGCCTCTGCCAGCGTGCGGTCGCGCGCGGTCTTGTCGAGCGTCGCGCCCTCGCGCGCGGGCGTCGCGTAAACGAGCGCCAGCGTCCCGCTCTCTCCCGCGCCGATGGCCGTCCGCACGGCGTCCAGCATCAATATAAAATTGTCTATCTCAAGCCGCTGGTCTCCGGCCACGGAAGCCGCGCGGCGGCCCGCTTCCGTCCGCCAGAAGAGCGCGTCGAGCCGCGCCAGCATCTCCGCCGCAGGAGTCCACACGCTGAAATAGTCATCCGCCCCGACGCTCAAAGCGGCGTTGCGCAGGTCTCGCTCGTCCTCATCGAAAACGAAGACGAGCGGGAGCACGTAGGTCGCGGGTTCCGCGCGCAGGCTGCGTGCGAGCGCGAGGCAATCCTGACTCACATCGTGTGCGCCTCCCCTGTGCAGTTCTATCAGGACGACGTGCGGCGCGAAATCTTCAATCGCGTGCGGCGCTGTGCCGGTCGTGGCCGTCCGCGTCTCATAGCCGTTGACGGCCAGTTGCGGCTGCAACCTCGCGGCAGACCCCGCGTCAATCAGCAGGGCGCGACGCGGGCGCGCGGGCGTCGCGTTGTCAACGCCATTGACGGAACTGTTCGGAAGCGAATTTGACAAGAAATCTCTGCCTCCCGCAAAGGGACTTTGGCGCGCCGTGCGATGACGCGTCCGCCACTATGATACATAAAATACCGCGCCGTGTTCTACGTCACTCAGCCGTGGCGTTTAAAAATTTCTTTCAAACGCCACGCACGGACCATCTCTGGCCTACGCTTCATGCGAAACAAAGAGGGGGCGCGGCCCGTATCAAACTTCTGTATAAAATGGATGAAGGGTTAAATTCCCGGAACTTAATCGGGCGCTCGCAGGAAATAAGAGAGTAGATGAAAATATTTTTTGCCACAAAGGGCGCGCAGGCGGTGTTCTCATCATAAGGAACGTTGAGGAGAGAGAAGTTTTGAAGAGCCTCCATCACTAACGATTGCAGGTAAGAGCAAATGAAAAGCAGCAAGCGTTTAGCCACTTTATCCTTAATCATCATGGCACTGGTCTCGACGCCGCGAGCCGTCCAGCAGTTGCGCCACTCCATCAACGCCGCGCAGGAGAGAGCGGGCCTGGTCTGGTGGAATCTTCTACTGACCCCCGAAGCGCAGGCGGCGGAGAATACGGACGCGCCCTTGAACCCCTGCCCGCGCCCGCAGTTAATCGCCAAGAGCAAGACGACGATGGCGGCCAACAATCACGCTCCGGCCTTAAAGAGTAATGCCGTGCTCGCTGCCGCGAGGTCTGGGCCTGATGCTCGAACTAAGCAAAGGCAAGCCTCTTCCGATTCGTCTGTTGACGCGGAACTGGCTTCAAATAATTATTCTACGCCGAGCGAGTTTGATTCCATCCCCAAACCCGGACGGGCCGCGACGCCCGGAGAGATGCCGCGAGAGACGCTGCAAAAGCTTGCCTCTCATGCTGCTCCGCAGGCGAGTCCGGTCTGGACCTCCGCGAAAATTCAGAACGCGCTGGCCTCGCTCAACAATCGTGACGCGCCCATCGCACCGCCCGACATACATATCATCGGCGATATGTCTGCCAGTGAATTTGTCTCCTCGCCTTCTATGAGCGCGTTGATGACTGTGCTGGCGAAGAAGGGTCTCAATGTTCAGTTCAGGATGAAGAAGGCGCTGGATAGAAATCAGTTGCCGCGTCCGAGAGCCAGAACGCTGATTAGTAAAGATGCAGATGCTCTCCCGCTCCCCCACGATAGTCGGTCTCAGTGTCCTGCGATTTGAGCCTCTCTCGAATGACAGTTCCGGCCCAGGGCTTAAAATAAAGAGGCGGACGCTCTCAAGTTTGAGAAGCGCCCGCCTCTTTGCTGATTAAGCTCTCTGCTATTCGCTCCGTCAAGTCTCCATTAGTGGTCCATTTATCTGCGCCTTTACTTGCTGACCAACTGGCATTTTCCATCCGGCGTGCAGACGGCGTAAACGCTGCGTTCGTAGATGCTGAGAGGCTTGCTTTCCTGGACCTGCGCGACCTGCTGCGTGTTGGAAACCCTGCGCGCGAGGCTGGCCGTCGCCGGGTCGCGCATTAACTCGTAACGCTTAGTGATGCGCCGCACGTACTCCTGCGTCTCGCTGTAGGGCGGGATGCGTCTCCCGTATTTAATGACAGCGCCCTCGCCAGCATTGTAGGCGGCCAGCGCCAGCGGCACGTCGCCATCAAACATGTCCAGCAGGAAACTCAGGTAACGTATCCCGCCCTCTATGTTCTGCTTTGGATCGAAGATGTCTCTGACCCCGAAGCGCGCAGCCGTCCCCGGCATCAACTGCATCAGCCCGCGCGCTCCCTTGTATGAGACCGCGCGCGGCTTGAAGGAAGACTCCTGATGCATGAGCGAGTAAACGAGTACAGGGTCTACGTTATTGCGCGTGGCGGATTCGACGATGATGGCATCGAGCCTCGCATCGCCCGTCGTAAAATTATCCAGTGATTTGCTCGCGGACATCAAGACCTGTCGCGGCTGCGAGTCAACGTCAGACTCCGCACGCGAGTGTGCATTTTTGGTGGCGGGTGCGCTCGCCTTGTTGACAGGACCAGCCGATTTGTCTGCCCGCGCGGCATCGGTTTTGGATGAAGGCAGCCTGGCCGTCGTCGGCAAGCTCTCTATGCGTATGCCGTTGCGCGTGTCGAAGTTATCAAAGCGGTAAGCGCCATTTGACTGGGCCAGGGCTGGCACGGCGGACGCCAACGCCAAGATACTTATCCAGAGAAACTTTTTCATGCTGCTCACCATGTCCAAAAGGTCTTTTTATTCGAGAGGCACAATCTCTTTTGCGCGTCGGATGCGCCCGGCAGGGTTTGCAAAGTGTGAAGAAGGAAAGATGTCCGAAACGGGAGCGCAAAGAGCGCTGTTCAAGCCCTCACAAAAGAGGCAGGAGAATCATAGCATGATGTTTAAAAGGATTACAACAAGTTTATACACAAATCATCTTTACTTCTTATCTCCAATTAAAGCAGTAGTTTGCACAACATAAGGATTATCTTGATATGAGATAAACGACGGATATTCGGAGGGCGGAGGTGAGCGAAAACGTGTTCCCAAGCGCCCCCGCGCCAGCGTATGAGGGGCGCAGAGCATTGACATCGGTAGTATGATACAAGGGCTTTTCAACCAGCCGTCTACAACCGCGCGCTCCCGTCTGGCGTGCCTCATAAAGGAAACAACTGATGAGAAAACTACTCGTGATTTCACTCACGCTTCTTTTCGCTTTGTCCGTCGCATGGGCCAATCAAGGCGGGACCATGAAAGCGAACTCCTCTTCCTCCACGCAGAATACGAACGCGAAAAAGCGTGGACCAATTTTTCGTGCGAACAAGGAGCAGATCAAGCAGGCACAGACGCTCCTCAAACAGAAAGGTTTTTACGCGGGCGAGCAGACTGGAAAGCTAGACGATGAGACGCGCGCCGGGCTGAAGAAATATCAGGCGGCTGAGAATATCAAAGTGACGGGGACGCTCAACCGCGCCACTCTCGAAAAAATGAACATCACGCTCACAGACAAGCAGAAGGCGATGTAAGAGCCAGGAGTCAGAAGCCAGGAGCCGGGAGCCAGAAGGAAAAGCGATAGCATGCTCTTCATGCTGGCTCCCGGCTCCTGGCTTCTGGCTCCTGCTTTACGCCAGCAGTTTTTCGACGACACCGTAGCTGGCTTCCAGAGCCTCCGACAGTTTCTCCGGCTGCGAGCCGCCGCCTTCGGCCATGTCGGGCTTGCCGCCGCCGCGCCCCCCCACCATCGGGGCGAGTTCTTTGATGATCTGACCTGCGGGAATGCGTTTCGTCAAATCGTTTGAGGTGCGGACGATGAGCGAGACTTTGCCATCACCGCTGCGGCCAAGGATGACGACGCCGGACTTGATGCGCGCCAGCAAAGTATCGGAAAGCTGGCGCATCCCCGCCGCGTCAAGCCCGCTCGCTTCGCGCGCCAGCACCTTCACGCCCGGCGCGACCTCTCTAGCCTCATTGCCGTTCGTGCTGGATGCGCCGACAGCGCCCGTGGCAATCTTCAGACGCAACTCTTCCGCCTCACGACGGGCCTTCTTCAATTCATCCTGAAGACGCTCAATCGTCAAGGGGAGGTCCTGTCGCGCGCTACGCAGCCCGCCCGCCAATTGGTCCACTAATGCCTCCGTCTCCTGAAAGCGCGTGAAGGCATCCACGCCCGTGACGGCCCGTATGCGGCGCGTGCCTGAGGCGATAGATTCGTCGCTGACGATTTTGAAGAGACCTATGTCACCCGTCGCGCGCACATGCGTGCCGCCGCAAAGCTCTTTCGAGAAGGCATCGCCGGACAGGCCGGGCACGCTCAAGACACGAACACTCTCCGCGTACTTCTCACCGAACAACGCCATCGCGCCGGATTGCATGGCTTCTTCGAGCGAGAGAATGTCCGTCTGCACATTCTCGTTGCGCAGGATGTGATAATTGACTAAACGCTCGATCTCCGCAATCTCATCACGCGTGAGCGGTTGATAATGATTAAAGTCGAAACGCAAATAGTTCGGTGCGACAATCGAACCGGCCTGCTTGACGTGCGCGCCGAGCACTTCGCGCAAAGCCGCGTGCATCAAGTGCGTCGCCGTGTGATTGCGCCGGGTGGCGTCTCGTTTCTCAACGTCAACGTGTGCGGAAACCACTTCGCCGACCTTCAAACTTCCGCGTTCAACTTTGACTTTGTGAACAATCAAACCCTGCACGGGCGAATATGTATCAACGACAACAGCACTGGCATTCTCGTTAATGAAGACACCGACATCCCCGACCTGCCCGCCGCTTTCAGCGTAAAACGGAGTGTGATTCAAAACGACTTCGCCTTCATCGCCTTCGTCTAGAGACTCAACTTCGTGGTCGCCTTTTATCAAAGCCACAATCTTTGAGTCGTCAGCTTTCGTCGTCTCATAGCCCTTGAATTCGGAGCGCGTATCTGTCCGCCCTGATAATGAAATGTAGACGGGTTTGATTTTTTCGCTTTGTTTGATTTTATCGGTATCAGGTTTTTGCTGAAGCTTCTTTATCTGAGCCTCAATTAATTCGTTGAAACGATCTTCCTCGACGTTTTCCTGTCCATCCAAACCGCTAATGTGAATATATTTGAAGCCTCCATCTTCTCTGTAGTGATCATTCAAGGCGACGAACATGAGGTCAGTATCAAGACCAAACGTGTCTTTCAATCGGGCTAAATCATTGAGGCTGACACTATATTCAGACGTTCTGCCAAGTAGCTCATCCAGTTCTTTCAGTCCACGAGACATTGTCGAAATGAAGCGCGTCTCTTCCAACCTCACCATTTTTTCAATGAAGGTTCGTTGGCTTTCGAGTTCCGGGTAAGCGCCCTTCATTTCGTCAATGACAAAATTGGCGACTTTGTAGAAGAAAGGCTCATTGAAATCCAACGTTTGAGAACCATGTCGCAACGCACGACGCATAATCTTGCGAAGCACATAATTTCTATCTTTATTTCCTGGCAGAATACCGTCCGCGATGGAGAAGGCCGTAGCGCGCGCGTGGTCGGCGATGACGCGCATAGCGAAGCCTTCCTGCGTCTCAGGCTCATAATTTCTGTCTGCGAGCCGCGCGGTAAAATCTATGATTGGCTTGATGAGGTCCGTCTCATAATTTGATTTGACGCCCTGTAGCACGACGGCGAGGCGTTCAAGCCCTGCGCCCGTGTCTACTGACGGCGCGGGCAGCGGTTCCAGCTTGTATGTGCCCTTTCCAACCTCGACACGGTTGTATTGCATGAAGACCAGATTCCAAATCTCCATCGTCGTATCGCCCGGTCCATTAACTAAATCCGGGCGATTGAAATTCGGGTCTTCGGGATGCTCTCCGAGATAATAATTAATCTCGGAGTTAGGACCGCAAGGGCCTGTGTCCGCCATCTGCCAGAAATTATCTTTGCGGTCAAAGCGCAGAATACGCTCAGGCCGCGCGCCGACTTCCACCCACAACGCGGCGGCTTCATCATCCGCCGGAACTTCGTCATCGCCACCGAAAACCGTGAACCACAATCTTTCGGGGTCGAGCTTGAGTTCGTTGACGAGAATATCCCAGGCATATTGAATCGCTTCGCGCTTGAAGTAATCGCCGAAGGAAAAGTTGCCGAGCATCTCGAAGAAGGTCTGATGCCTGGCGGTCTTTCCGACTTCATCAAGATCGTTGTGCTTGCCGCCCGCGCGGAGGCATTTCTGGACCGATACGGCGCGTGTATAATCGCGCTTCTCCCGGCCCAGAAAGACATCCTTGAACTGGTTCATCCCGGCGTTGGCAAAAAGGAGCGTCGGGTCGTTGGCAGGCAGTAAGGGGCTGGAGCGCACGACGCGATGGCCCTTGCGCTCAAAGTAGTCTAAAAAGGCTTGGCGAATCTCGTTTCCAGTCATCAGAGGTTAAGTCCCATCATGTTAAAGTAAACATCAAGTGTAGCATGCGCGTTGCGCCCGCGCGAAGTATGCTCAACGAAGAATCAGAGCCGATGGATGAGCCACAAAGCACACGGAGGGCGCAGAGGAAGAAGCGAGCTTGATGAGAAATAAGCTTGCTTTACTTTATCCCTTTCCGCGCTGTGTTCTCTGTGTCCTCTGTGGCTAAACTTATTGAAGAGCCGCGAAAAATATGTCACAAAGGGTCCAGGCGCGGTGTTTAATGATTGAGCGGTAAATAGTCGAAGCGATATTAGCGGCACATCTCTCATCCGAAATCAGCGAACGCGCCGCTCTCTACACCATCAAGCGCATAATTTGCAGACAGCAGCGGATTCGCAAAGGAGTCAAGAAGATGAAGACATCTCTCAGGCCAACGGCCAGGGGCTTAATAGCCGCTCTCTTATTTCTGGTCCTGATTGGCCCACATCTGATCGCGCAGCAGCAACAGGCACAGATGGGCCAACCTTTCGTGCCCTTAAAGACGAATATGAAGAAGGATGAATTGACCGCTCGGCTGGAAAGAGTCATTCCGCAATTGATGAAGGATGGGGACGTGCCGGGGCTTTCCATCCTGCTCATCCGCGACGGAAAGGTTTTCTGGCAACATGCTTTCGGCGTCACGAACGCGGAGACGAAGGACCCGGTCACGGACAACACCGTGTTTGAGGCGGCCTCTTTGAGCAAACCCGTCTTCGCCTACGCCGTGCTGAAGTTGGTTGACAGCGGAAAAATGGACCTGGATACGCCGCTCGTTAAGTACATGCCGGGCGCTTATGTGGAGAATGACGCGCGCCTGAATCAAATTACCGCGCGGAGGGTCTTGAGCCACACCACTGGCTTTCCTAATTGGAGACCGCAAAATGGACCGGAAAAGGGACCGCTCAAAATCTATTTTACGCCGGGAGAGAAATTCAGCTATTCGGGCGAAGGTTTTGTTTTCCTGCAAAAGACCGTCGAGCACTTGATGGGCCAACCCCTGGACGATGTCATGAAAAAGATCGTCTTCGAGCCTCTAGGGATGACGAGCAGCAGTTACGTCTGGCAGGAACGCTTCGCGCCGCTCAAGGCTTACGGCCACAACCAGAGCGGCGGCGTCACAGATAGGCGTCAGCCGACGGAGGCCAACGCGGCGGCGAGCCTCAATACGACTCCAACGGATTACGCCAAACTCGTCATTGCGGTCATGAACGGAACGGGACTCAGAAAGGAGACGGCCCGGCTGATGCTGACTCCGCAAATAAAGGTCCAGGAAGGCTGTCAGAATTGCGTCAATAATACTGGACCAGTGAAGCTCTTGCAGGATGTCTCATGGGGACTCGGCTGGGGCTTGCAGCAGACGAGCGACGGCGAATCTTTCTGGCACTGGGGCGATAGCAATAACGACGTGCAGTGTTACACAGTGGCCTATCCAAAGCAGAAGATGGGCGTCATGATTTTTACAGATAGCGGCAACGGTCATTCGATTATCCCTGCGATTCTGAAGGAAGCCATCGGCGGCCAGCAACCCGCCATCGCCTGGTTGAACTACGAGCCTTACAACTCGCCCGCCAAAGAGTTGTTCAAAGACATCTCTGCCAGAGGCGAAGCGGCGATTAAAGATTACCGCGAGCGGAGCCGGAATCATGCGGGGGGCGGTCCCTTGAACGAGACGCAGATGAACAGGCTCGGTTACGCGCTCTTGCAAAAGGGAAAGGTCAAAGAGGCGATTGAAGTCTTTAAGCTGAACGTGGAGAATTTCCCCGACTCATTTAATACCTACGACAGCCTCGGCGAGGCTTACATGGCAAACGGCGATAAGGAACTCGCCATTAAGAATTACCAGAAGTCCATCGAACTGAACCCTAAGAACGACAACGGCAGACAAATGCTCAAGAAGCTTCAAGGGAACTGAGAACAGTCAGGAGTCAGGAGTCATGAGTCCAGAGTCTGAAGTCAGGAGTCAAGAACAGCTTGCGGACTCATGATTCCAGACTCTGGATTCCTGACTGTTCTTCTTCTTCAAGGCTTGCGCCGGAGGCGGCGCGCACTTTCTGCGAGACGAGTTCGTATGAAAAGCCTCTTCGCAGCAGGTGATCGTAGAGGCTCTTGATTTCCGCGCGCGTCTGTGGCCGACCACGCAGGCGCGTGCGTTTCTCTATCGCGCGGTCTATCAACTGCTCTTCCGGCATCTCTTCAAAGACGAGCTTGAGGGCTTCGTCAGCAGTCTCTTTATCAACCTTCTTCAGTTGCAAATCGCGCCTCAGACGCCCGCGCCCGACGGGCTTCTGCCTGACTTTGTAAGAGGCGAAGCTGAAGGCGAAGCGCTCGTCGTTGAGATAGCCGTACTCGCGTAATTTCTCAACCACCGCGTCCACCGCCGTTTCGTTGGCCCACTGCTTTTCAAGCAGGCGTTCGCGCAATTCAGCGATGGAGCGAGGCTTGGCCGCGAGCAGTTTGATGGCGCGCTGCATCGTTTTCTCGCGTGCCTTCTCCGGGTCCAAAGGTTTCTGCGGGCGCTCCTCCCGTTCAGCGCCGGGGCGCGGCCCTCTCTGTTTCCAACTCTTTTTTCGCACAATAAAACTACTCTAACGCAACGCCGTTGCGCAGGGCAAACAAGTAGATTTCGGATTTTAGATTGCGGCTTGCGGATTGACGGGTGAGAGCAATTCTGGACCTGAAATTTCAAAACGCGATTTTTAAATCGCCAAGCGCCGGTCAAAAATCTAAAATCGTTTTCGTGGATGGCATCATCATCATAGACAAACCTGCGGGATTGACTTCGCATGACGTGGTGGCGCGGGTCAGGCGCATCCTGCGCATGAAGCGCGTGGGTCATACGGGCACGCTCGATCCGTTCGCGACGGGCGTGCTGGTCGTGCTCCTGGGGCGCGCGACGAGGCTGGCCCAATTTCTGAGCGGCGCGTTGAAGGAGTATGAGGCCGTGGTCCATTTCGGTTATGCCACGGACACGGGCGACGTGACGGGAAAGGCGAAGGATGTCCAAGGTCCAAGGTCCGAGGTCCCAAGTTCGGGGCAGTTGACGGAAAGATTCGGACCTTGGACCTTGGACCTTGGACCTTGGACTCTTGATGAGATAGAGGCGGCACTGGCATCTCTGCGCGGAGAGATTGAGCAAGTGCCGCCGATGTATTCGGCGAAGAAGGTCGGTGGGGAAAAGCTTTACGAGTTGGCCCGTCGCGGCGAGTTGATAGAACGCAAGGCTGCGCGCGTGACGATTCATGAGCTTGAGATAATCGCTCATGAGGGCGCGACGCTGAGTTATCAAGAGGACGGGACGTGCGACCTCAATCTACGCGTCGTGTGTTCCGCCGGAACTTACATTCGCGTGCTGGCCGAAGAGATAGGAGAGCGGCTCGGCACGCGCGCTCATCTGGCCGCTTTGCGACGCACGCGAGCGGGCAGTTTCAAAATCGCCTCAGCCGTCACGCTGGACCAATTAGAAGAGAGAAGTTTGAACGGTGAGTGGGCCAGCTTTCTTATTTCTCCCGCAATGGCGCTCCCTGAACTGCCGTCTCTGCATCTAACAGGTGAAGAGGCGCGGTGCGCGCGTCATGGCGTCGGCGTGCGGGTCGGGCGGGCGGCCTCTGCGTCGTGGCGCGAGGGAGAGCAGGTGCGAATGTTGTCGGAGGGAGCGGCGTTAATCGCCGTCGGGGTTTATGATACCGGGCTGCAAACCTTGCGCCCGCGCATCGTCATCCAGACGGAAGAATAAGCATTGACTTACCCCCTTGAGCGGTGTGTTATACTGAGCACAGCATTCGGGGAAGCGCGCGAGCGGGCCGCTGACCGCCAGAGAGACAAGCGTTCCCGTCCTGCCCGCTTCAATTGAAAATAAGTCCGAGAGTCTGAGAGTCAGGAGTCTGGAGTCAAAAGCAGGTTCTTTCTTCTGACTCCAGACTCCAGACTCCAGACTCTCAGACTCTCGGACTCTTACGGTGGGAAATGTTTCGACGATGCGTCCACGCTTGACGCGCGCGTGAGATTAGCGCATATCGAAACTAATCCTGAAAGGCACATTCGGCGTTGGCCTGTGGAGGTCAAGCGCGGATGGCCTGATGTTGCCGGGGCGTGGGTTTCCCCACACGCTATCCAGGATGCGCGCGAAGCCAGAGATGAGGTACTAACAAGGCTATGCAAGATCAGGATGGCAATAATTATAAATTCAATATCAGCGAGCGGCTCGAAAGCTTACGGCGTGACCGCGAGGCCCTGCGTTGGGAAGGCAGCTTCCGCGACTATTTCGAGTTGGTCTCACAAAATCCACGCATCGCCCAACTCTCGCACGCGCGCATCAATGACATGGTCCACGCCGCTAGCGTCGAGAAGTTGAACGAAGGGACGCGCGATGAGGTTGCGCGTTACAACTTCTTCGCCGCAGAACTCTTCGGCATCGAAGAGCCGATTGCGCGCATCGTGGAATATTTCAAAAGCGCGGCCCAGCGCCTCGAAGTCCGCAAGCGCATACTGCTCTTGATGGGTCCCGTCGGCGGCGGCAAAAGCACCATCGTGACGATGCTCAAACGCGGTCTCGAAGAGTGGACCAGGAATGAGATGGGCGCTGTCTTCGCCATCAAAGATTGCCCGATGCACGAAGAGCCGCTGCACCTCATCCCGCAGGAACTGAGGGCCGAGATAGAGAAGCATTACGGCATCTACATAGAGGGCGAACTCTGCCCGCAGTGCCGCTACACGCTTGAGCACACCTACGGCGGACGCCACGAAGATGTGCTCGTCCAGCGCATCCTCTTCTCAGAGAAAGAGCGCGTCGGCATCGGAACCTTCGCCCCTTCAGACCCGAAATCTCAGGACATCACGGAACTCACAGGCTCGATTGATCTCTCGACCATTGGAGAGGTCGGCGTCGAATCGGACCCGCGCGCCTATCGCTTTGACGGCGAACTCAACATCGCCAATCGCGGCTTGATGGAGTTCGTCGAGATGCTCAAGGTTGACGAGAAGTTTCTTTACAGCCTGCTCACGCTCTCGCAGGAGCAGAACATCAAGACCGGGCGCTTCGCCATGATTTACGCGGACGAAGTGATTCTCTCTCACACGAACGAGAACGAGTACATCAGTTTCGCAGGCAATCGTAAGTCCGAAGCCTTGCAGGATCGCATCATCCTCGTGCGCGTGCCCTACAACCTGCGCGTCTCGCAGGAGGAACGCATCTACGGCAAACTCTTGAACCAGTCCGAAGTCCTCCGCAACGTCCATCTCGCGCCGAACACTCTGAGGGTCGCGGCGATGTTCGCCGTCATGACGAGGCTCGAAGAGCCTAAGCGACAGAGCGTTGACATCGTCAAGAAGATGAAGTTGTACGACGGCGAGGATGTGGAGGGTTACAAATCAAAGGACGTGCGCGAACTCAAAGAGGAGACCGTGCGCGAGGGCATGGACGGCATCAGCCCGCGCTATATCATCAATCGTTTGTCCAGCGCGCTCGTGCGCGACGGCGTCACCTGCATCAACCCGATTGACGCGCTGCGCGCCATCAAAGACGGCTTCGAGCAACACACGGGCATCAACCCGGAGCAGCGCGAGCGTTACATGAATACCATCTCGCTGGCGCGCAAAGAGTATGACGAATTGGCCAAGATAGAGGTCCAGCGCGCCTTCGTCTATTCGTTTGAAGAGATGGCGCGGACCATCTGTAATAACTACCTGGACAACGTCGAAGCTTACTGTAACAAGGAGCGTATGAAGGACCCCATCACCGAAGAGGAGATGGAGCCGGACGAGCAGTTGATGCGCTCTATCGAAGAGCAGATTGGCATTTCGGAGAACGCCAAGAATACTTTCCGGCAGGAGATTCTGATACGCATTTCCTCTTATGCGCGCAAGGGCCGCTCATTCGAGTACAACTCGCACGAGCGACTCAAGGAGGCGATTGAGAAAAAGATTTTCGCGGACCTCAAGGACGTAGTGAAAATCACGACCTCGGTCAAGACGCCGGACCCGGACCAGTTAAGACGCATCAACGAGGTGGTGGACCGGCTCATCAAGGACCACGGCTATTGCCCCGTCTGCGCCAACGAACTGTTGACCTACGTCGGCACGCTGCTCTCGCGCTAGATTTCCAGCGCGGGCGGCGCAGCCAGACGGCAGAAGATTCTGAAGGACAACCGGAACGCCCGTGCTTTTCACACTGAAAGGTGCGGGCGTTGGTTTATAGGGGTCGTAATTGCATGTGACCCCTTATAAGGCGTCAACGTCAGTCCCGCCTGCTTAAGCTGGGCGGGTATTGCTGAGATAGGAACCCGCCCAGCTTAAGCAGGCGGGACTGACATGAGCTACGCTCAAACTGATATAATCTTGTGAGTTGAGAAATCATTCGCAGAAATTTTATGAAGAAACGTTACTTGATTGCAGCGGGCGCGGGCGGCTTCGCGGGCGCGGCGGTGGCCGCGAAACTCTTGACGAGACCGCGTAATGTCGAATGGAGAGAGCACGCGGGCGAGATCGCTCACGCGGAGTATTCATGGTTCGCGGAGATAGACGGAGCGCGCGTGCATCATCAGGACGCGGGGCCGGATGATGGTCCTGTGGTCCTGCTCATACACGGCTTCTGCGCTTCGACCTTGGTGTGGAGCGAGGTGTTTCTGCCGCTCGCGTCCGAAGGCTTTCGCGTCGTCGCGGTGGATTTGCTGGGCCACGGTTTTTCAGACAAGCCGAGGGACGGCGAGTACACGATTGAGGCACAGGCGCGCATGGTCCTGGGCTTGATGGACCGTCTGGGAATCGAGCGCGCGACGCTCGCGGGCAGTTCTTACGGCGGCGCGATTGCGGCTTCTCTGGCGCTGGATTATCCGGGGCGCGTGGAAAAATTGGTCCTGGTCGGCTCCGTCATTAACAACGAGGCGAAGAAGCAGCCTCTACTGCGTCTCGCCAGCGCGCCGGTCGTGGGCAACATCATCTCGCCTCTCCTGCTCGATTCGCGCTGGATGGTGCGGCGTCGGCTGAAGAAGATTTTTTCCGAGGGCGCGATACAGTTGTTCGACGAAAAGAGAATGGAAGCGCGCCATCTCCCCTTGAAGGCCGCGAGCACGCAGCACGCTATCTTGCAGAGCCTGCGTCGCTGGAAGGCCGAACGCATAGAGCGCGACGCGCATCTCATCAAGCAGCCCACGCTGCTCATCTGGGGCGAACAGGATGTTGATACACCCTTGCGGCTCGGCGAGCATCTACACGATTCAATGCCTGATGCGCGTCTCATAGTCTTTCGCCGTTGCGGCCATCTGCCGCAGGAGGAGTACCCGCAGGAATTCACAGAGTTGGTCACGGGATTTATCAAGAGTCAGGAGTCTCGGAGTCAGGAGTCAGGAGTCAAGAGCTAAAAGAGAGTTCTTGTTT
>DASYML010000235.1:0-11983 GCA_036009045.1 Pyrinomonadaceae bacterium | reverse complement strand
AGTTTTCAGCAAAGACAGCTTGAATCTTTTAATCTCATCAATTGATGATGTGCGTTAGAATCTTTGAAGTTGGCTAATCGCTCATAACTGAAAACTGAAAACTCGAAACTGAAAACTGGTAAAGAGGAAAAAGCTGATGAGCAAACGAACACGATGGACGACGCTGGCTCTCGTGGTCTCTGTGATGTGCGTGTTGGGCGCGGGTTACACGCGGGCCGCTGGCGAACTCAGCCCGAAGGAGGCGCGTAAGTTAATCGCGCGTGTGGCTGGCATAGAGTTGACGACGGACGCCGTGCGTGTGAAGGAGATTTCCGCGCTGGGTTCGTCGGCGGTCGTCGTGGCGCAGGTCGAGACGGCGTTTCGTTTCGTCAAGGATGACAAAAATAAATGGCGCATCGCGGAGATCCGGACGGGCAATAATAAGTGGGAGGATGTGGACCTGCTCTTGCGCGCGGTCAACGCGGAAAAGAGCGCCCGCGCCCGCGCCGAACTCGAAACGGTGGCGACTGCCCTCGAAGCCTTCCGCCGTGAGCGCGGCTTCTACGTCGTCGCGGATAAAGAGGGCGCTCTCATAGACCAACTCAACCCGCGTTACCTGCCAGACATCATCCGCATAGACCCCTGGCACAATCCCTACCAGTACGAAGGCACTGCCAACGGCTACACCCTCCGCTCTTCAGGACCGGACGGCAAGCCGAACACAGGCGACGACATCGAACGACGCGGTCCAACCCGCACCAGCTAGATTTGACCATCTTGAAGATTGTTGACAAACAAAAAGTTGAAGTGTACAACTCGTACAACTCGTACACATTGTACATGCCGCCCTTGAGTTATTGAATGGAAGAGAACCGATTAACCATCAGTGAAGTAAGAGAGGATTTCGCTGAAACCCTTAACCGGGTAGCTTATCGCGGTGAGCGGATTATCATTCACCGGCGAGAAAAGAACTTGGCTGCTATCATCCCGATAGAAGATTTGATGCTTCTTGAAGAATTGGAAGACCAGTCAGATATTAAAGCTGCGCGTGAGGCACTGGCGGAATCCGATGAGCGTATCCCATACGCGGAGATACGCGAGGGGTTGGCCGCCAATGTACGAGATACAAGTGACGCGAGCAGCGCAGCGCGATCTCGCCGCCCTGCCAAAGGACGTGTTCAAACGCGTAGTAAAAAAGATTCAAGCCCTGGCCGAAAATCCTCATCCTCAAGGGACAAAGAAACTCGAAGATAATCTGTTTCGCATTCGCGTCGGAGACTACCGGATTATTTACCAGGTGGAATCCGCACGGATTGTGATTGTCATCGTTCGCGTCAGGCATCGCAGGGAAGTTTATCGCCGCCCCTGACTTGGTTAATTTCCAGACCTCAAATTAACCTCTTGACGCCCGGCGAGCGTGAATGGTAGGTTCAATAATGGCCTGACCCGCAGCAGGCCGGGTTGAGTAACTCGCTCGATGCCCCCGCGTCGTTTGTGCGCGCTCGATGGCGCTCTTGCCCGGATGATGACGCTCACCTCCACCTTTGAAGGAGTATGATTTTGTTAACGGGACGTAAACTGCTGCTCGCAGATGATTCGGTCACGATTCAGAAGGTTGTGGACCTGACTTTCGGCGACGAAGGTATGCAGGTCACGACCGTGAGCGACGGTGAACAGGCCCTCGCCAAACTCGAAGAGATTAATCCCGACATCGTGCTCGCAGACATTCACATGCCGAAACTCGGCGGCTACGACGTTTGCGAACGAATCAAGCATGACGAGCGGTTTCGCCATCTTCCGGTGATGCTGCTCGTCGGCTCCTTCGAGCCGTTTGACGAAGAGGAGGCGCGCAGAGTCGGCGCGGACGATCATTTGACCAAACCATTTCAATCAATCAGACAACTCGTCAACAAGGTGAGCTCGCTTCTCGGAGGCGGTGCGCCTGAAGAAGAAGCCGCCACCCAAAGGCTGCCATCGCTGGTGGAGACCGAAGAGAGGCCCGCTCAAGAAGCGCGTGCCGTTGAGCATGTGATGAACGCGGAGGCTCTGGAAGTGGCGACGGCCAACACGGCCCCGCTCCCGCCTCAACCTCATAGTGAAGCGCAAGCGGCAGAAGCCGAGACCATCCAGGCTCATGCGGAAACAATGCCGCAGGCGCAGGAGGATGAGGCCCCCCAGCCCTTCAGTCTGGAAGAGAGCCACGCCCCTGCCTACGCACCGGCGGGCGCGGGGCCGCAGATGAATTTCGGCGCGCGGACAGACGATGCGCTGCTCGACCTGGGAGAGATAGAGCCCGCTTACTCCGCGTCCAGAGAGGACGATTTTATTCTGGACCTGCAAGACGAGGCGTTTTACAGCCAGCCGCACACGTTGGTTACAGACGAGGTTGAAGAGGCGGTTGCGCCAGCCGAGAGTGAGGATACGTTGCTGCCCGTCCAGTTGGAAGAAGAGATGACCGAAGCCAGCCCGCGCGCGGAAGAGTTCACCGAAGCGCAATTCGCTGGCGAAGAGCAGCGCGCAGAATTCGCCCCGACCGAAGAAGCCTTTGAGCCATCGCAAACGTTGGAGCCGCCGCACGTCTCCGCCGAGCCGTTGACGTTTGATGAGGGCAGCACATACGAGAGCGGTCCTTTAACTCAGGACGCATCAACCGGAGCGAGCGAAATGTTCGTCGCTCAGGAAGCGCCGCCCGCGCCCGCCGCGACGGCGCAAGCGGGGCAGATAGGGTTGGACCAATTATCGCCGGAAGTAATAGACGCCATCGCGCGTCGCGCCGTCGAACATCTCTCGGAGAGGGTCGTGCAGGAGATCGCCTGGGAAGTCGTCCCGCAACTGGCAGAACTTCTCATCAAGCGCCGCCTCGAAGAAGAGAAGTCACAGCCAAGGTAAATCCCCCGGACACTTTACGCAGGATCGAGCGAGAGGCGGCAGCAGTAATTCAAGCCGCCCGCTTGGTCCATTTTTATTTGTCGGGACAATTTTCAGGACAGTTTACAGTTTTCAGTTTTCAGAAGCAGCAACCGACTGTTGTCGGCTTTAGGATGCATCGGGATTGCTTTACAATAACTGAAAACAAATTGCTCAAGACAAATTGCTGAAAACTGGAAACTGAAATCTGGAAACTGTACATGGATATTCCGAAGACCTATGACCCGAAGCAAGCCGAGGCGAGCCACTACGCGCGCTGGGAAGAAGAGGGCTGCTTCGCTCCTGAAATCAACAAAGACGCGCAGGCTCCCGTTTACTCTATCGTCATTCCGCCGCCGAACGTGACCGGGTCTCTGCACATGGGCCACGCGCTGCAACACACCTTGATGGACGTGCTGACACGGCATAAGAGGATGTGCGGCTATCGCACGCTCTGGTTGCCGGGCATGGACCACGCGGGCATCTCGACGCAACTCGTCGTGACCCGTGAATTGAAGAAGCAGGGATTAAGCCGTCATGACCTCGGACGAGAAAAATTCATCGAGCGCGTCTGGCAATGGAAGCACGAATCGGGCGGGCAGATTTTGGCGCAGATGCGGCGCGAGGGGGCGAGCGTGGACTGGTCGCGCGAGCGCTTCACGATGGACGAGGGATTGTCGCGCGCCGTCCGCGAAGTCTTCGTGCGGCTCTACGATGAGGGCCACATTTATCGCGGCGATCGCATCGTCAACTGGTGTCCGAACGACCAGACGGTGCTCTCCGATCTGGAAGTGGACAAAGTGCCGCAGGCGGGTAAGCTCTATTACTTGCGGTATCCATTAAAGGACCAGAATGGAAACGACGGCGGCGAGCAACGCGCGTTGACGGTGGCGACGACGAGGCCCGAAACGATGCTCGGAGATACGGCTGTGGCCGTCAATCCTGAAGACGAGCGTTACCGCGAACTCATCGGCGCGACGCTTCTGCTGCCGCTCGTGGGGCGAGAGATTCCAATCGTCGCGGATGAATTTGTGGACCCTGAATTCGGGACGGGCGCGGTCAAGGTGACGCCCGCGCATGACCCTAACGATTACGAGATGGGCGTGCGCCACAATCTCGCGCAGGTGGTGGTGATTGACAGGGATGCGCGGATGACCGAAGCGGCTGGCGAAGGATTCCACGGGCTTGATCGTTACAAGGCCCGCGATAAAGTGGTCCAGGAATTCGAGGCGCTGGGCCTGCTTGAGAAGGTCGTTGACTACGAGTTCTCCATCTCGAAATGCGAGCGTTGCAAGACGGTCATAGAGCCTTTGATCTCGACGCAGTGGTTCTGCAAGATGGACCAGATGCGCGACCTCGCGCTGGAACTGATGACGAAGCGAAAGACGCCGCAGTTCGTGCCCGAAGTTCCTTACGAGAAGGTCTACACGACGTGGCTGGAAAACTTGCGCGATTGGACCATCTCAAGACAACTGTGGTGGGGCCATCAGATTCCGGCGTGGTACTCGGCTGATGACATCGTGATAGTCGCGCGTTCAGAAGCGGAAGCCCGTACCAAACTCTCGAATATAGAAAGGCTGACTGATGCGAAGAGACAGGAGCTTAGAGACAAGTTTCTAAAGTCCGGTGATGTTCTGAGATTTGATGTCATCCAACGGGAACAAGAGCGTGAGTGGCTGATGCAGGACCCGGACGTGCTGGATACCTGGTTCTCTTCGGCGCTCTGGCCCTTTTCTACTCTGGGTTGGCCGGATGAGACCGCCGACCTCAAGACTTTCTATCCGACTTCTGTGCTCGTCACGGCGCGCGATATTCTTTCCCTGTGGGTCTCGCGGATGGTCATGACGGGGATGAAATTTATGGACCGGGAGCCTTTCGCGTTTGTCTTTGTGACGGGCACGATTCTGGACAAGCAGGGGCAGCGCATGTCCAAGACGAGGCTCAACGGCGTGGACCCTTTGGACGTGTTTGAGAAGTACGGGGTGGACGCGACGAGGCTGGTCCTGGCCTCCATCGGGAGCACGGACACGCGCTGGAATGATAATCAGGTCGAGTCCTATCGTAACTTCGCTAACAAAATCTGGAACGCCGCGCGCTTCTGCCTGCTCAATTCGGAGGGCGCGAAGGTGAGCGAGAACGCTTTTACGAAAGAGAGTTCACAGCTTGCCCTTCATGATCGCTGGATCCTCTCGCGGCTCAACCGGACGGCGCGGGATGTTCACAACGCGATTGAGAATTATCAGTTTCACGAAGCCGTGCAAACGCTCTATCATTTTTTCTGGGATGATTTCTGCGACTGGTATATCGAACTGACGAAGGCAGAGGTGACGGCTGAAGAGGCTTCGCCGGAAAGAGACGTGGCGCGCACGCGGCTCATCTCTATTCTGGAACAGGCGCTCAGGCTCCTGCACCCGTTCATGCCCTACATCACGGAGGAACTGTGGCAACGCCTGCCCGGAGTTGATGAGAGCCTACTGCATCCTGCTTACAAGGGAGCGCATGCGACCATCATGCTGACGCGGTTTCCGCCCGGCGACGCGGCGTTGATTGACGAGCGCGCCGAAACAGAGATGCAGGCGGTGATTGATCTCATCTCGCGCGTCCGCAACATACGTTCGGAGATGAATATCAAGCCGGGCGAACGCCTGACTCTCATCGTCAACTCGCAGGATGAAAACCTGCGCGGAGTTTATGAGGCGAGCCGTGACCAGATAGCGCGCATCGCGCGTGCGTCCGACATCAAGATTGGTGAGGGCTTGACGGTCCCGCGTGCTGCGGCGCGTGCCATCCTGGTGGGAGGCGCGGAGGTGTGTGTGCCGCTCGAAGGTTTGATTGATTTCGCGCAGGAGACGGCGCGGCTCAATCGCGAACTTGAGAAGTTGCAGAAGGAGGCTGGCACGCTCGAAAAACAGCTTGCCAATCCGCAGTTCGTGGAGCGCGCGCCCGCCGAGAAGGTGAACGAATTGAGGGAGCGGTTGGACGACATCGCGCGCCGCACGGGAACGCTCAGGCAGACATTGGAGGCGCTCAAATGAACTGGCTCGACGAGGGTGCGCTGTATTCTCAAATCGGCCTCTTTCTGCGTGAGGACCTGGGGCGCGGCGACGTGACGACGCAGGCGACAATCATGCGTAACGCGCGCGCGCGTGGCCGCTTCATGGCGAAAGAGAAGATGGTCGTGGCCGGTCTGGAAGCGGCTGAGGAGGTCTTTAACTTACTGGACCAGCAACAGCAGATAGAGGCTTTCATCGCGGACGGCGAAGAGGCGGAAGCGGGGAAAGTCATCGCGCGTACGAGCGGCTTCGCGGATGTCCTGCTGGCGGGCGAGCGCGTCGCCTTAAACTTGCTCCAACGTCTTTCGGGAATTGCGACGCTGACGCGTTCCTATGTACACGCCATCGAAGGCACGTCGGCGCAGATTATAGACACGCGCAAGACTACGCCGGGGCTGCGGATGCTGGAAAAGTATGCGGTCCTGCTGGGCGGCGGGCGCAATCATCGCCTGGGCCTGGACGACGGCGTGCTCATCAAGGATAACCACATCGCGCTTGCGGGAGGCGTCGGAGCCGCCGTCGCTCTGGCGCGCGAGCGCGTCGGCCACCTGCACAAGATAGAAGTCGAAGTTTCCAGCGAAGCGGGTTTGCGTGAGGCCATCAAGAACGGCGCGGACATCATCCTGCTGGACAATCTTACGCCCGAAGAGACGCGCAGGATAGTGGAAGTCTCCCGCTCGCTCGCGCCGCAGGTGACGCTCGAATCCTCCGGCGGCATCACGCTCGACAACGTGCGCGCCTACGCCGAAGCGGGCGTGGACTTAATCAGCATCGGCGCATTGACTCATTCCGCCCGCGCGATGGATATTAGCTTTAAGATTCAACCGGGATGAGAAGAGCAGGAGCTAGAGACTGGAGGCTGGAGGTGAGAGGCTGGGAAAAGCAAAGATGTTTTTAACTAGCCTCTAACCCCTAGCCTCTAGCCTCTGCCTTTGGAACTCTTGCGGACGAGTGACGTGTAAGTTTTAATGAGCATCTTGAGGGTGACGTTGTGGCATCTCTTAAAGTGTTGACGGTTGTGCCTGGTTGTGTTGTTGTTGCAGGGGAGGTTTGTGATGCGGATTAAATTGGCTCGCCATCTGAGTTCGGTGCTGGTCGTTCTTTTCATCGTCGGCTGTTGTCTGGTGAACGTGGATGCTCAGACGCGTCGTCGGAAACGTTCGCGGCGCGTGACCAATCCGGTCGTCAAGAGTGTGCCTGCCGTGCAGCCTGACACGTCGCAACCCGTTGCGACCGATCCGCAAATCATCAGCACCGCCGGGGACCAGCCGACTGACCAGAACGGCGACACGGCCAATGCCAGCACGAACGCCAGTACGACGGGCACGCGCCGCGCAACTCGTGCGCGCAATAATAACGCCCCTGAGACAGATCAGGATGCCATGCGCCGGACGGTCAATAAATTGTCCACGCAGGTCAACCAGTTGACGGACAAGCTGGGCCAGATGGAGGAACAGCAACGCACGCTCGTCAATCTTGAGAGGCTTTCGCGCGCGGAGCAGCGTGCGGAAAATCTGCACGCGCAACTGCGCGACGTGCAGGCCAAAGAGGCGGACCTACAGGCACGCGCAGAGCAACTGGACTATGCTCTCCAACCGGAAAATCTGGACAACGCCCTCGCGGGCTTCGGCTCGACGCGGCCCGAACAGTTGCGCGAGCAGCGTCGCCGCCAGCTTGAGAGTGAGAGGTCCAGAGTCCGCGCGCAATTGGACCAATTAACGACCAGCCGCGCGCGTCTCGAAACAGCCATCGCCAACGCGGACGCCGAGGCTGACAAGATACGCCAACTCGTGGACGCGGTCCCCGCTAATCCTGCGATCATGACGACGAACCCTGCGGACAGCAACACGACCGACAATAACAACATCAACTCTCCAAATATTAACGTGTCGCCGCGTTCGGGCAATTCAACTCCGACCGACACATCAACCTCCAACCCACCGCTCTTCTGAGGCCGCGCGTCATGCTCCTCCAGAGTTCAACGCTCCGACCGCGTGCGTGATAGAATGAGAGGTATTGGAGCTAAAACTGATGGGCACGATTGCGCAGGCAGACCTCTATCGTCTGATTAATGAAGCCAACGAGCGCGGCGAGCGCGTGGCGGTCGCCACCGTCGCGCACACGCGCGGCTCTACCCCGCAACGTCGCGGAGCCAAGATGCTTTTCTTTGAGAACGGCGAGACCGCAGGGACCGTCGGCGGTGGCTGCATCGAAGCGGAAGTCTGGGCCGAAGCGCGCGAGGCCCTGCGTCAAGGCACTCCGGCGCTCCACCATTTCAAACTGACGGCGGATGAAGCCAGCGAAGAGGGCATGGTCTGCGGCGGCACGATGGAAATCTTTATAGACGTGTGGGAGAAGGCGAAAGACAAGTCAGGAGTCTAGAGTCTGGAGTCAAAAGTCAAAGACGGTTTCTTGCCTTTGACTCCAGACTCCAGACTCCAGACTTCTTTACTGCTTTATCTGATGGAGGTTGAGATGCCGGAATCATTTGCGGATAATTATAAGGCCAAACATCAGCATCCTTTGAATCGGTTGTCGCACACGATAGGGATTCCGCTGATTGTGATTTCGCTGCCGCTCTTTTTCTTTAACTGGCGTTGGGCGCTGGCGCTCTTTGTCGTGGGCTGGATTTTTCAGTTCGTGGGGCATCTCATAGAGGGCAACCAGCCAGCCTTCTTTCGCAATCCTGTTTACCTGCTCGTCGGTCCCTGGTGGTTGCTGCGTCGCGCGGCGAGCCTCGTCGGCCTGCATGGGCCGGGTTCTTCAAAATCATAAAGGCGACGACCGGACTACCGGCGCACATGCACAGCGCGAGCGATCACACCACACACGGCTTGCTCATCAAAGCCATTGCGCAGGCCCACTCGGAAAATTCCATCGCCGTCCTTGCGACGCTCGTCTGCGCCCCGCGCGACGTGGGCGCGAAACTGCTCCTGCTTGAAACGGGCGCGCGCGTTGGCGGCCTCCGTGATGTCGCGCTGGATGAAGCGGTCGCGCGACATGCTCCCGCCTTCATAGCTTCACGCGCGTCGGCGGGAATCTTCAACGTCGAAGAGTTTGCCCCGTTGCTGGAAGGCTGGCGCGGGGCGCGCGTCCTCTTCGAGCGGATCGAGCCTGAGCCGCGACTGGTCATCTGCGGGGCCGGACACGTCGGCGCATCCCTGGCGCAACTCGCGCGCTTGACGGGCTATCGCACGACCCTCATTGACGACCGCGCGGACTTCGTCACACGGGAACGTTTCCCGGACCAGAATATTGAATTGATAGCCGCCGAAAATTGGACCACTGCTTTGCGGAAGACCATCGGCAAAGGACGCGGCATCTTCGTCGCCATCGTCACGCGCGGCCACAACGAAGATGAAGAGTGTTTGCGCGTCACTCTCGCGGCGCGGCCCGATTACATCGGACTTATCGGAAGCAAGAGGCGCACGAACATCGTCCTCGAACGCCTGCGCGAGACGGGCCTGGATGAAGAGCGACTGCGAGAGGTGAGAGCGCCGGTCGGCCTCGACATAGGAGCGGTCTCGCCTGAGGAAGTGGCCCTCGCCATCCTCGCGGAAATCGTCGCAGAGAGACGCGGCGGCTCCGGCGCTCCCCTCTCAGCATGGAGGAGAAGCGAAGGCTAGAGGCTAGAGGTTAGAGACTGGAGGCTAGTGAAAGACCACAGGTCTTCTCTAGCCTCCAGTCTCTAACCTCTAGCCTCTAATCTCCGCTACTCGCTGTTTTGATTACGAAGCGAAATTGAGCGATTGATGGAGACACGAATTAAGCCGGGGGAAGAGAAACGCGTGCGTCGTGCGGGCGGGATGTTTCGCGCGTTGTCGCATCGCAATTTCAGGCTTTTCTGGACCGGGGCGTTCCTCTCTAACGTGGGCACATGGATGCAGGCCGTGGCGCAGGCCCTGCTCATGTATAACCTGACGCACTCGCCGTTCCTGCTGGGGCTGGATGGATTTATGGCGACCGCGCCGGGACTCGTACTGGTGCTGGCGGGCGGCGTCTTCGCGGATTTAGTGGACCGCAAAAGACTGCTCATCTACACGCAGATTGGCGCGGGCGTATCGGCCCTCCTGCTCGGCACGCTGGTCGTCACGAATGTGGTCCAGTGGTGGATGATTCTCTGTCTCTCGTTCGTCACGGGATGTTGCATGTCTCTCGCGGGGCCTTCTTATCAGGCGCTGACGATTGATCTGGTCGGGCGCGAAGATTTGACCAACGCCATCGCGCTCAATTCGACGCAGTTTCAATTTTCGCGCGTGGTCGGTCCGGCGCTGGCGGGCATCGGCTTGAGCCTCTTCGGCGTGGCCGGTTGCTTTTTCCTCAACGGTTTCTCTTTCATAGCCATCGTCGTCGCGCTTTCGATGGTGCGTTTTGACGATAAACAGGACGCACACTGGCAGCATCCTGTGAAGGACAGACGCGCTCTCTGGCAGGATTTAATCAACGGGTTTCGCTACGTCTGGACCAGACAACGCGTCTTTATGCTGCTGCTCATCTCCGCTGTCACGAGCCTCTTCGGCGCTCCTTACTTCACCTTGATTCCGGTCTTCGCGCGCGATGTGCTGCATGTGGGGGATACGGGGGTGGCTTTGTTGATGGGCGCGGCGGGCGGGGGCGCGTTCTGCGGCGCGCTGGTCCTGACATTCCTCGGAGACTTTCGCCGCAAGGGCTGGTCCGTTATCGGCGGCGCGTTCCTGTTCGGCCTCTTTCTCATAGGCTTCTCGTTTTCAGAGTCTATGACTCTCTCGCTCGCAGCCATTTTCGGCAGCGGCTTCTCCATCGTCTTCTCTGTCGCGGTCGTCAATACACTGCTCCAAAAGCTGGTGACAGACGAGATGCGCGGGCGCGTCATGAGCATGTTCATACTCTCTTTCATTGGCGCGCTGCCCTTCGGCAATCTGATGGCGGGGGCTGCCTCACATCGCTTCGGCGCGCCGCACACGCTCGCCGTCGGCGGCATCATCGTCTCGCTCTTCATGTTGATCCTCGGATGGCGCAACGAGCGCCTGCGTCAACTCAGTTAAGCTTTGAACATCATCGCGCATGCATGAAAATTGAGCCTTGAGCGGGTATATACTACTTCAACGGCGCAAGAGAGAGGCGGGCGAGCGTTCTATAAGCAAAAGCGCGGGCTTTGTGTTGAGCTTTCCGCGTATCAATCAGCTTGAGGAGATGAGAATCATGCCGAACAGAAGAGCTTACCGTTATCTGTTATTCGTTTTGTTGATGATGATTGCGACGGTCGCGGGCGTGCGGGCGCAGGGCGTGATCGTGCCGCGCCCGTGTGACCGCTGCCCCAGACCGCCGAGGCCCGTCACGTTGCCCCGCGCGCTCCCCATCAGTTCCATCAAGATTGACACGAAGATTGCGGGACAGGTGGCGACCACGCACGTCGAGCAGGTCTTTCGCAACGAGACGGACGCGACGCTCGAAGGGACTTACCTGTTTCCGATTCCTGAGACGGCGTCCATCGTGGAGTTCGCCATCTGGGACGGCGACCGCAAACTCGTCGGCGAAGTCCGCTCGCGCGAGGAAGCGCGGCGCATCTACGACGAGATAGTGCGTCGCCAGCGCGATCCGGGCCTTCTCGAATACGCCGGAAAGGATTTGTTTCAGGCCAGTATCTTTCCCATCCCGCCGCGTTCCGACAAGAAACTTGAGATAACTTATACGCAGGTCTTGCGCGCGGAGTCAGGGACGGTCTCGTATCGTTACCCGCTCGGCACTGGGCGCAACATGCAGCCCATAGGGAAGGTCTCAGGCCGCGTCGAGATTGAAGGCAAAGACCCCTTGCGCAATATCTACAGCCCAAGCCACCAGATAGACCTGGCGCATCACGGCGCGAAGGCCGCGCGCATCTCCTTTGAATCCGAGGCGGGGAAGGAAACGCAGGACTTTCAACTCTTTTACTCGCTCTCGCGCGAAGACTTCGGCCTCTCGCTCTTGACGCACAGAGAGCCTGGGAAGGATGGTTATTTCCTGCTCCTGATTTCGCCGAAGGACGAGTGGTCCGAAAACGAGTACGCGGCCAAGGACATAGTGTT
>DASYML010000234.1:0-16185 GCA_036009045.1 Pyrinomonadaceae bacterium | reverse complement strand
GAACATGCGCTTTTTCGAGCTTCGTCTGCCCATCCAACTAACGCGCGAAGCATCACACTTGACGACGGACCATCTCTTCGACCTGCTCGCTGGATTCCGCTCAGACGATTCCGCCGCCACCTCTTACACGCGCGAGTTCCCCTTCGCCGCGACCGCAGATTATTACGACTTTCTGGACTTCGTCCTGCGCAACGACCTCTCCGCCTCAGAAATCTCTCGCCTCCACGCGCGCGGTCGCAACTACGGCCAATTCCTGCGCCTGCTCAATGCACTCGAACGCGCCGAAGCCCTCAGCACACGCGTCCTGCTGGACTAGGAAAGGCAGAGGCTGGAGGCTGGAGACCAGAGGCAAGTTAAAATATTTTTGCTTTAACTAGCCTCTGGTCTCCAGCCTCCAGCTTACTTCTTCTCTTCGTCCAGTTTTCTGAGCGCGTCGAGGATGAGGTTGGTGTTGCTGGAACTCTTGATGTTGTCGGGAAATTTCTGGTCCGATCTTTCAAACTCGAATGCGCCGTCGGTGATTTCGACGACCTTGCGGAAGGCTTCGTCTCCTGTCACTCCGTCGCTCGTCTCCGCGCCCGTGATGCGTCCTTCGTTGAAGAAGACGCGACCCACCGGGTGGGCCTCGCCGTTGATTGCCAGCACGCCCGACAGGCGCGCGTTTTCCAGGACCTGCACGATGTCGAAGATGCTGATGGCGCGCAGGTCTCCTGCGAGGGTGGTGACGACGCGGCGCTCGAAGGCTGTCTCGGCGGGTCTGTTGAGGTCCGGGCGACGCGCGCGGCGGATGGCTTCGAGTCCGGCGGCGATGTTGATGCGCGGGTCCAGTTGCTTGGCTTCGAGCAGGCGTTCGTGAGCCGTCTCGAAATCGTCTCGCTCGATGTAGATGCTGGCGAGCGCGAGACACTGCCTGGCGGCCTCTTCCGGGCGCTTGCCCGCGCTGGCAATCTCGCGCACGCACTCGCGCAATTTGATGGAGCGCGGGCGGCTCTGGAGCGCGCCCTGTAGACGCTTGATGGCCTTCTCTATCGCGCCATACTTGACGAATAATTCGGCATCGAGGAGCGCTGTGTCCACTTCCGTTTCATACTCGTTATTTGAGTGGGAGTCGTTCATCGCTTTCGTTTTTGGACCTGCTTGAAAAGGTCTCCGCTCATCTGCTCTTCGCGCCGGGGATGCCAGTCTATCACAAACGGTCGCGCCCTCAGAGACCTCGCCTTTTTTGGCATTGGCCGCCGCACCATATCGTGCAAGCCCGCGCACGCTCCTACTGTCACCGTGTTTCATCATGTGCAACAACTCTGTGGAGCGCTTCCCGGAACCTCACGTAAGCTCTTAACCTATCCCACCCAATTTTCATAAAGAGGTTACTTGGCGCAAAACCATCTTGGCTCTCATCTTGAGAGTCACGTACTCAACCGTACATAAGCTTTTTCACTTGTGCCGTTTATGAGACATGGCACGCAGGATGCTATATGTCAGGCAGTCGCAGTTAATCCGAAGTCACAGAAATAGAGACTGGTTGATTAAAGGTCCATTAAAGAGACGTTCGGATAGTGGTCCAAAAACTTCCCCCGGCAGATGTGTTTTGGTTCGACTTTAAGGAGACGATACATGCATCAAGAGATGACGCTTGAAGCTGCTCAAGCCGCAACCATGAAGCTGGTGAACGGAAGCTGGGCGAACTATTTACAGCGCGCCCTCGGTCAACTGAAATCCATCGGGCGGAGGCAGAAGACGGGCGGCACTGAAGAGTTGCTCAAGCGTTTTAAGCGTTCGCGTCCGGCCACCTACTATCACAGCGTGAGAGTCTCCAGACTGTCGCGCACGATGGGTCGCGCCTTCGGCTTCGATGACGAGCGATTGAAACAGCTTTGCTATACGGCGGTCCTGCATGATGTCGGCAAAATCCTCGTGCCGGAGGCGGTGCTCAATCGCCCGCGCAAGCCGACGCGCTCCGAGCTTTTCATACTCCACCTGCATCCAAGCTTTGGCGCGCTGCTGGCTTCCTACTTCAATCTTCCCGCTGAACTGCGCATACGCACGCAGCATCATCATGAGCGATGGGATGGCAAAGGTTATCCGCACAAGTTGGGCGGCGAAGACATCCCGTTCATGGCGCGCATCGTGCAAGTCGCAGATACCTACGATGCGATGGTCGCGCTGAGACCCTATCGCCAGCCGCTCTCGCATGAAGAAGCGACCGTTGAACTGCGCAAGCACGAAGGCAAGCAATTCGATCCGCGCGTCATTGAAGCCTTCATGGACACCTTCCCGTCTCTCCCGGAGAGAATTGAAGCATCATGACAAACTGGATGAAAAGACGTATCAGACGTTCACGCGCACGCTGCCGACGTGGCAGCGTCACGCACAAACAGAAAGCGAGAATTTTGAGAGTAGAGACCGCCACGCCCTCGCGTGCGAAAGACATTCTCAACAACAGCGCACAGCAGCCTTGCATCCATCAAAGATGGTCCGAGATGTGAGATTCCTGACGGCCCTCGCGCTTCGCTTTTAAGACTGCGGAGCGGCAGGGCCGAAGGTTCCATATAAAGTGTATCGCGCGCGCCGACCCGAGACCTCCAGCAGCCAGTTCTTGTAATCTTCCACATTCTCGCAACTATTCCCGCGTCCCTGAAAAACGAGTCTGAACCTGGCATCAGGCGTGATGCCCCGACTGAAAATTCCGGTCCCGCGCAAGCCTCCCTGCGCGCGCCATTCTTTGTAGAGCAAAGGGCCGCCCCCACCGCCCTGGCTCCCGTCATGCAAGTCTGCTCCGTAAGAAGTAATGCTGGCGGGGATGGTGATGTAAAGCACTCCGCTATGGCCTTGCTGGTCCTGAAATCTCAAACTCCACTGGCGGCCCGTTCGCGTCTGCGTGAGAGTGTAACTGTCCGCCGGATGCGAGATGCCCTCGATACCGTCAAGCCCCGCTTCGCTCTGGAACGTGGTCGCCGTCCGGGAGAATCTCAGACGATTGAGTTCGCCAATCTCGCTACTGCCGACGGTATCCGTGTTGAGAAACCATTCGCCAGTATCCGCGCAACAGGCGCATGCCAGCGAGACGCGCGCGGGCCATAGCAGAGCCGTCATCAACAACAGCATGAACAGGAGCGCGCCATATTTTTTGGTCCACATGGGAAGTATTGATTTCAACTATGTTCCTCCGACTTACCTGTTAGCCCCTCCAGGTGCGCCCATAGTCCTGTTTGGCATGGGAAGTTTGCCGTCCGCATCGTGGGTGAGTGCGACGAAAGCAGGGTCTTCACGCAGTGACATAAAGACTGCGTCAACGCGGGCTTCCATCATCTCCTTAGAGCGCACGGATTGATAACGCTCGTACTCGAAGAAATGACGTTTGAGCAGGGAGAGCGCTTTGTCTCGCTGGCCGACCTGCGCATAAATGGCCGCCAGGTTATAAGAGGCGGAGAGCAGAGATTCATTCTCGCGTGCGAGTTTCAAAGCTTCGTCTGCGTGTCCGGTGCCCGCCATAAAAACGGCGGCGAAGATGAGATTGTAAGGGTCTTTCGGTTCGATAGAGAGCGCCTTTTGAATGTACTGCCCGGTCTTCGCCTGGTCTCCCTCGGAGTTCCAGTAGACGGCGAGGTTGCGATAGGTGAGGGCCAACGGATACGTCTCGACAGAGGCTTCCATCAACGCCAATCCTTTTTTGAACTCGCCTTCATGGATGGTCATCTTGCCCAGTCCATGCTGCGCGACGGCGCGGGACAGTGGATCAGACGGCATGCGGAGGATGGCTTCAAATGTTGTGCGGGCCTTGTCCCACTCGCCCAGATGGTGACGATAGAGTTCACCCAGATAGCGCAAAGGAGTGGGGTCTGCGAGGTCCAGAAGATGAGCTTCGGTGTAGAGCCTTTCGGCATCAACGTACCTGGCGTTGAATTCAGCCTTGAGACCTTCGCGCATAATTCGTTCGATGCGTGCGCTCTCACGCGCGTCGAAGACCGGCGCGAAGGGCACGTCTGCGACTTCATCCACGCCGAGCTTCTTCAACTCCTTCGCGGCTTCCTTGGCCTTCTTGGGAAACATGCATTTCTGTTCAAGCACCGGGCGCAAGAGTTGGATGGCGGCTGCGTTGTCGCCAGCCTTCGCCTTGTCCTTACCATCTTTCAAGTTCGCGTCGAGCGCGTCCTCACGCTTCTTCACTTCGCTCTCGACCAACTTCTCCACATCGGTCACTTTCAAACGCCCGTCTTTATTCTCGACCTTGCTGACGGGCGTGCCGTCTGGTGTGGCGAGCACGGCCAGTGGCGGTTTGGATTCGCCTATCAGTTTCGCTCCGGCGGGTGTGTGATAGTCAGCTAATTCCATAGAGACACATTGGGAGGCATAAAGAGAGAGCACACGCGATTCCAGCAAGCTGGATTTTTTCATCTCTTCAGCGCCGACCGGGAACCAGTAGAGGACCAGCCCCATCGCTGGCGGGTCATTGTGCGCCCGAACTTTCCAAGGCACATAATAGACCTGCGGGTTGGATGACGAAGCGCCGGAAGACATGCCTCCGCCACCGCCCCCACCTCCGCCGCCGCAAGTTGCCAGGGCCGGATAGCTCGCCAAAAACATTATTAGAACAACGGCTAAGAGGGATGTGATTGATTTCTTCATGTGCGAGAGTGTAACAAAAACCCAGATCAAAAGCCCGCTCTTTTCGGCATCATCAGGAGACTCTGGCGAGGCACCGCCAATGGTTATGAAAGAGATGTTAGAGAGGCGTCGGGTTCGATTAGTTGTTAGACGCTCCTTGAACTGACGCGCATGTGTGAGCAGGTATTTTCAAACTTCATGACTTCGCTCGTCAATGGCGATTCAGGAGCCTGTAACGACTCAGCGGCTTGTGCGGACCGCGTAGCCCAGCGACATAAATCCGATCATGGTCATGACTGGAAAGAGCACCAAGCCGACTTCTCTTACTCCAACTGCGCTTGCTATAAAGAACGCCAGCAACGCCAGCCCGCACAGAAATGCGGGAACTCTCCGCCAGCCATGCCACACCCCGGCTCCGAGCACGAAACCACCTACAACCAGCATGAACAAATGACTGAGCGGCCAGGCGGCGTCAGTGATACTGAATAATTCGCTTCCCGCGAGGGCATTGAAATGAACGATCTCCTGCATTGACCACAGGCCAGCCAGGAGCAGCCCGACCATTTGCACGGCGCTAACCGACATCCCCCAGATACCGCTGCCCGTGACTCTCAACCTGCGCATGCCGATGGCGCTACACATCCACCCACCGATGTAGATTAAGCCCAGGACGCCGTCAATCTGGTTGTTTTGATTATCCGCCATGTGCGCGAGATAACGATATAGTCCCTCTACCAGCATCATCGGCGCGCCAATCATCCCGCAGGCCCCGAGCAGACGGAGGCTTAAAAAAGTTCCCTGTCTATGAAACGGTATGTTGATCTCTTCGACGGCCATCGTATATCTCCTGATAATAAATTTGTTGACTGCTAATCTATAACGCGTAATTTCATCAACGACTCAATCATCAGAGAGAGGCATTGTATCAATCTCAACTCTCGTCACGGTCGTCCTACGCAGCAAGAGTTAGCCCATCAAGAGCGCGCAGCAGTTGGATGCGACTTACTTCTTGGCGCCTTTGCGCGAGATGCTTTCTCTCCTGATTAATGGACCAACCTAAATGAAAATCGCTGTCGCTGGATGAAGCACCATCAACGCACATTGATGATTCATTCTTCTCAAACTTTACGCGTTAGTAGACAAGAGGCTAGTGAGATTCACAGAGAGAGAGCAACTTGAGTTACCTGGAAGGAGAAGATGATGCAGACTGAATTACAAAGCGCAATCGTGGTTTCCCCCGGTGGCGGAGACCCCTGGAATGTTCTGGGCACAGCGATGAGGTGCAAAATCGGTAGCGAGCAGACAGGCGGAGCCTATTCGATTGTGGAGAATACGATACCGCCCCAGGCCGGACCGCCGCCGCACGTTCATCATAACGAGGACGAGATTTTCTACATTCTTGAAGGCGAGTTCGAGATTCGCTGCGGAGAGCAGACTTTCAACGCGCGTCAAGGCTCTATAGCACTGTTGCCGCGAAACGTTCCGCACGCCTTTCGTAACATCGGAGAGGCTGAAGGGAAAGTGCTGGTGACGATTACGCCCGGCGGCTTCGAGGAGTTTTTCGCCGAGGCGAGTCGTGAACTGACGACGCTGCCGCCGGATCTTGAGAAACTGACGGCACTGGCGCGAAAGTACAATGTAGAATTCCTCATGTAAGGCTAACGTGAGTTTGACATAAGAAAGCTCTGCTGCATGTTAGCCCTGAAGGGTCTGACAATATTCCAATGCTTATGTTGAACTCACGTTCCCAACTAGAAATCGAACCGAACTCCAAGGCGAATCTGTCGCTGCCGCAGGGTGCGCGTTGGAACAAGAAATGAATTCAGAAACGCCTGTCGCTGCTCGGCGGTGGCAGTTGGCCCAAAGGCGCTGAAATTGATGAACTCCGTGCCGAAGCTGAAGACGGTTTTGTTGAGCACGTTATCCATCTCGATGACGGGCCGCAGGCGCACGCGATCTTTCAAACGAAACTCGCGCGTCACGTTGAGGTCCAGCAGAAAAATTCCCGGTCCAATTCCAGCGTTGCGCGGCAGATTTCCCGTGCGTCCGATGGTCGGCAGGGCGAAAGCATCAATCAAGCTTTGAGAGAGCGGCTCGCCCGTTCGTCGCGCGCGAATACGTCGCAGGTCGCCAGTGAAGATGGGCCGGTCGTTGCTCACATCGTCAAGGTTGCGGTCAATGCCGCCGATGGAGATGTTAAAGGGCGCGCTGGAACCGAGGCGCAGGATGGGAGACAAGCTTAGTCGGCCCAAAGCGTGCGGCGTTTTGAGCGTCCCCGAAAAAACGAAACGATGCCGCCGGTCCAGCAGGCTGCGCGCACGCTCCGCGCGAAAGTCTCCGGGCCTGAGGGCGTCGGAAGTGTTGACGATGCCATCGTCAATCAGGCGCGAGAGCGTGTAAGCAGCGCGGAAAGAGATGCCGAATCCGCTTCCACCGTCCGCGAAGCGTCGGCGTAGCTCAAGCGTGAGACCTTGATAAAAGCTGTTGCCGATGCTGGCGAGTTGTTCTATCTCCGCGCGCGTCGGGTCCGGGCGCAGGTCGTTGAGGGCTGCGAGCGCGACATCAATGGCCGTCGAAGAACTGAAGCTGTTGAGATTGATGAGCGAGACGGGAACGCTGAATTCTATGATGCGCCCGACAGCGTTGGGATTCGCGGCGTCGCTCGGCGAGAGCGTGAAGCGCACGAGTTCGCCCGCGCTCGTCGCGTTGTAGAGAGGCCGCGTGCCGCCCTGCGCGTTGCGAAAGTTGGCGAAATCGCGCGAGAGTAGAAAATTGGTCCAGTCCTTGTAACCCGCAGGCAGCACGGGGGCGTTGGCGTTGAATTCTCGCCACAGGTGAAGACCTCTATTCCAGGTCCAATTAGCTTCTAAAACAAACCCGCCATGAAGCTCACGCTCAAAGCCTATGTTGGCCTGATAGCTTTCGGGAATACGCAGATGTTTGTCCAAGCGGCGTAAGAATCCTGTCTCGCGGACGGCGAATTGTTGGACCAGCGTTGAATCGAGCGCGAGCGTCTGCGGGAAATGTAGATTGTCAGAGATGAACTTGCGTCGTTGTTCCGTGCTCAGCAGTTTGCCAGTGAGCGGGTCCGTCAAATTGTTGGTGTCGAAGAAAAGTTGTTGATTGCCGAGCGTAAAATCATCAATCGTGCGCAGCAATGCCCGATTGAAGAAGAGACCCGCGCCGAGACGTATGACGGACTTGCCGGACTTGAACGGGTCATAGGCGAGGGACAATCTTGGACCAAAATTATTCCGGTCGCGCGCGATGGTCTCATTCTCATAACGCAGGCCGTAGCTCAAGAGGAGATTTGAAGACAAGCGCCACTCGTCCTGCGCGAAGAGACCCAGATAGACGTTTCTCTGCGTGGATGCGGTCTGAAAATTACGGCGAAAGCGGCTCGGCTGGCTCGCTAAGAAATCTCCCGCGCTGGCGAAGTTGAATGTGCCAGAAGCATCGGAGAGATCAATGAAGGTCGAGCGAATGCGCTGCACGTCGAGTCCGAGTTTGAGAGAGTGCGCGCCGCGCATGTTCGTCAGCGTGTCTTGAAATTGAAAGCGAGTCTCGCGTCGCGCGGTTCCGCCGCTGGTCGAGGAACCGGCGACGAGCGTGCCGGAGCGATTTGCCGCATCGGACGCGGCGAGCGGGTCGTGGAGATTGATGAGGACCACGGGGCTTCCGCCGATGCCGCTGCCGCGAGCCTCAAAGGCGGGCATCAGCCGCGAGACCTGTGCGCGCGCCTGATTGACCGTGTGCGTGTTGAAAACGTAATCATCCGCATAGGCCAGGGCATCCGTCGAGCGCGTCTGCCCTTGCAGCGCCTCTGCGAGACGAGAGCCGCCGCCGAACTGCCGCAGGTTTTTCAGGCGTCCGAATTGATAGAGCAATGTGCCTTGATGTGCGTCAGTGAATTTGTGGTCCAGCCGGAGGGTGAAAGTATTATTTCTCGCGGGCGTGTTGACGGATTGAATGAAGGGCGCGATCTCCGCCCGTTGGCTTGGGGCGGAAACATTTTCCAGGCGTCGCCCATTGAGCGCGGTCGGAGCGGGGAGAGGAAAGAGGCTGTTTTGAGAGACGGGCACGAGCGTGTCTATGAGAGCGGAATCAAGCACCGTGTCTGATTCAAACGCGGCGAAGAAGAGAGTCTTCCTGTTTGGCTCAAGATGCGCGAGTGGTCCAAAAATTCGCGGGAGGATGAGAGGACCGCTCAAGGTAAAGCCTGGGTCGTGTTCCTGCAAGGGCAGCCGCTTGAGACCGAGCTCGTTGTTTCTGACGGTGTTTGAATTCAAGGATTCGTCTTTGAAGAAATAGAAGGCGCGCCCGCGAAATTGTTGTGAGCCGTTGCGCGTGCGGATGTTGATGCGCCCGCCGGAAGCGCGGCCATACTCTGCGGAAAATTGGTTGGTGATGACCTGGACTTCAGCGACCGCTTCGATGGAAGGTTGAAAGCGTTCGCGCGCGGCGCGGTCGTCGTTGTTATCCAGACCGTCAATCGTTAAGTTGTTGGAGTAGGCTGGGCCACCGGAGAGAGCGAAGGTTCCGGCCTCTTCGGGAGTCTGGCGCGGATTCGTGTCGCGGTCTTCCGAGAGGTCTCTGGTGGAGAGCGGTTCTTCGGTGACGCCGCCGAGGATGAAGATGAGGTCGAGCGGCGAGCGCGTGTTGACGGGGAGTTGTTCCGCTTCAAGGCCCGTCACGGTTCCGCCGACGATGGTGCGCGTCGGGTCCACGGGAGAAGCGTCTGCCTCTGTGGTGATGACTTGACCGGCGACCACGTCCGCCAGGTGCAGTGTGAAATCGAGCCGCACGTTCTGGCCCGCGATTGTTTCCAGATTCCTCTTCTCTGCGGTCGCAAAATTTTTGGACCAGGCTCGCAGGGTGTAGATGCCGGGCGCGAGCGCGATGAAGCGATAGCGCCCCTCTTCATTCGTAGTGACGGAGCGTTCGATGCCCGTCGAGGCGAGCGTCACAGTGATGGTCGCGCCGGGAATGAACGCGCCGTTCTGGTCCAGAATAAGCCCGCCGATGCCGACGTTGTCGAGGTCTTGCGCGAGCGTGTTTGATGAGAGCGCGGAGAGTTGGAAGATGATGAGCGTTAGAACAAAACAGAGCAGGGTGACGGACGGATTCAAGGCGTGACGATGCATAAAGAGTCTCCTCCGAAAGGTGCGCCAGTGAGAACACCTGTCATGCGGTGGTCGCGTGACGGAAGAGACCGAGCACGACGTTGAGTAAAGCCCGAAGCGAAACGACGGCTTAACTTTTTTGACGGCTGGTTTGAGAAACTACTAAGCGGTGAAAGCGTTGACGGCGGAAATAAGAGTCCTGTCAAGGTCTGACAGGGCGCGCAGCTTATACCTTTCGCTTGAAGAAGACAAGCGGATTTTTTCAACCGCGAGCGTAGCGGTGTGGCAATGCAGAGTGGTGAGTAGTGGTTTAGTGTAGTCTTGAGCGGGGATGAAAGAGGCGTTCACCACCGCAGACACAGAGGACGCAGAGGACGCACAGAGAAAATATTTCAAACTTCTCTGTGCTGACTCTGTGCGCGCTGTGTCTGCGGTGGTGAATCTTACTGTCACAGATGCTCAAGACTACATTGAACCATTACCGCGCGGCGGAGTGGTTTGACCTTGACGAGCGCGGAGCGAGCGAGTCTATCCCGTAGTCTCCGCGAGGTTGGATTTGTATTTGGTGGTCGTCTTACGGTCGTTCATCTCAATATAAATCCAGCTTGGAGGAATGACATCGCTTTCAAGGGCGAACCATAGTTGACCGAGGCCATCGTGATTGGCGAGCGCGCAAAATCCATAGAGTCTCTTTCCCCTCGAATCGTAGATGTCAACCCAGGTGCGAGAGGATTTCGTGTTCTGACCACAGGGCGGCAGGTCCGGCGCGGGAGCGAAAAGCTCGTTCGGATAATTCGCCAGATTATCCACGGTGTACTTGTACCGGGTCCAATGTTTGCCGTTGGCGTCATAGTCTTCCTGCCCTATGAACAGGAGCACGGGGTTCGGCAGCGGGGGCGTCGCAGTTGAAACCCGGTTGGTCGCCATCATTATCAAAACGAGTGTGGCTAAAAGCACTGTCACTTTTTTTCCGAAACTTAATCTCATCGTCGTTTCCTTTCTCCGAGGAGTGAAGAAGAGGTCCAGGGATTTTCTTTTTGAAGAAAGGGCCGCTGCTCTCATCTGGCTGATGGAGAAGCGGCCTTTCCTTAGTTCACCTGCTTACTGGACGGTGAAGTTGATTTGCTGCGACGTGCTGTTTTTGGTGACGCGGTCGTTGACCGTGATTTGCAGCGTGTAAGTGCCGAGCGGGAATTGTTCGAGCGGAAACTGCGCGCTGTAGAAAAGCCGCGCCAGGTCTTTCATGCTGTCCGGCGGAACCGGCGGCAGGGGAGAACTGGTCAGTGTCTGGCCGTTGCTCAGCAGCGTGATGGTGGCTTCCACATCCGGCTTGTTGTTGGCTGCGGGCGTCGGGTTGTAGACGTAAAATTGCAGGACCAGATTCGAGGCTTTGGTGAAGCGACGCGTGACCATCGTCACGGCCTTCGATTTGTCAGACGTGTCGCCAGCCTCTTTCGCTTTATCGTCGCTGAGAAAGACGCTGCTCATCGTCAGCTTGCCGGGTTTGAATTCGGGTATCTCAAGCCAGTCGAAGAAGGTGCCGGTGCGTCCTGTGTGCGCGTCGCGCACAGCCGCTCGCACCTGGTAGAGACCCGGCGACAGGGTGGCCGGAAACGTGCCGACAAATTTGGCCGGTTGATTGGCGGCGACGCCGTTTGACGGCGTGACCTTGAGTTTGCGTCCGAGGTTGGCGATGGGCTTTCCCTTGTCGTCGAGCACGACCATCGCCACGTCCACCTCTCCGCCGGTTTTACCGTCAGCGCCGGGGCCAACCTGATAACCGCTGATGTCTGCGAATGATGTTAGTTTGTAGTCTCCCGGCGGAATGTTGGTGAAGGTGTGATAGGTTGAAATTGATAACTCGCGATGCGGGAACGGGTCCGCGATGACCTTACGCAATTCCGACTCGGCTGCATAGGCCGCATCCTGGCCGGTGAGTGGTTTGCTGGACGCGTAAACCAACGGCGGTGGAGAGGTGTAGAATCCGCGACGCGAGCGAACCGACAGTTCTGGACGCCCCTTGACGCTCACCTTGATGGTCTTGAATTTTGGTCCACCCGCCTCCACCTGTTGCGGCGGCTTCCAAGCGAGCACGTAATAAGAGGCCGTCTCCTGTAAGACTTTATTGATGCCCGCCTGGAGATCGTTGCGATTGATAATCGCCCGCCCGCCCGTTTCTTCAGATAGAGTCTGAAGCACTTCCTTGGATTGCCGGTTCTCCGCGAGAGCCATGCTGGTGCTGTCGGATGCGGAATTGTGCCCCGGAGACATCCCGGAAATATCGCTGAAAGCATCCACACTCGCGCCAGCCCCGTCGGCTGTCAGTCCGCGCGCATCAACCGCGTAGATGACGACGCCGGAGCGAGACGCCGCATCAATCACACGATGCAGCCTCTCTCCCAGATCGCCGTTCTTCGTGTCCAGAATAAAACCGTCGGAGATGAAAAAGACTAACTTGCGTCCGGGCAGCACAGCCGCGCCGCGCGCCAGATGTTCAAGCCCCGCGAGCAAGCCTGAGTTGATGGCCTGCTCCTGCAAGAGCACGCGCCGGGCCTCGCTCCTGACCAGCGATTCAGCCGTCGCGCGCCGGTTGTTGAGGTTCGTGCCGCCCTCCAGACCTTCCATCGAATTGTTGCCGATATTTCTGCTGCCGGAAGAGATGACGTTGGTATTATTTGCGGAAGAGTTGGGTTGGGGCTGCGCGCCCGGCGGGCCTCCTGGATTAGTCCGAGCAGAGTCGCCAAGTCCCTGATCCGTCTGCATCGGATTACGCGTCAAGCCCTCATCATCTATCAGTTCCTTAATCTTGGCCTCCAACACATCGCGCTGGCCCTGGTCAATGGCGCGCGCCTGGGAGACGGTCATCCCGCGTCGCCCTGTATCATTCCGCATCTGGTAATTGAGACGCGCTATCGCTTGCTGCAAAGCCGTCTTGTTATTCGACACCTGTTGAAGAAAGCCTATCTGGCCGCTCGGCGAGACGATCAAAGCCTGGTCGTTTGGGCCAAGTTCGTTGACGAACTTCGTGAGCAGTTCACGCGTGCGTTGAATGCTCTGCTGGCTGAGATGCAGGTCGTCCACGTAGAAGATGAGTATCCGTCCATTGGTTGTTGTCGTTGAAGATGAGCCGGGCGCAAGGGTCGCGCCCCTGGCGGCGGCCAACTGCGCGGCCTCTTTAGCGCTCCCCGCTTCGACGTTCTCGAAGAACGTGATGGGCTGCGGTTGCCCGTCCACGAGCAACTCAAACTGATCGCGCTGAAGGTCCTTCACCACGCTTCCCTGTTTGTCCAGGACGACGACATCCGTCTGGACCAGGTCTGTGCTGATACGCAAGACCTCGTCCTGTTGAGTACCGGGAGCGGGAGCAGCGGCGGGCGCGCGTTCCTGCCCGAAGATGACGGAGGGAATTGACAACGCACACAAGGCCAGCGCGCATAAGAAATTTCTGGGCCTGAGATGGGCACGATACATAAGGAGCACCTTCTTTCGCTAAATTCAAATTGGGAACCTGTAGATAGGAAGGCGACGCGGCCATCGCTCAAAAGACTGCGGCGAGATGCGAAAGGCACAGCGCATCTCTCGTACGGATTAATTGTCGCTCAATAAGTCAACGGGCGTCGCTCTCAACAGTTCTGCACCCTTCGGTCGAATCAGAAAAGGTGCGCCGCGAAACCGAATTTACGGAAAATCTCTCATAAATTCGGAAGCGGAGCAAGTCTTTTAGGGAAGAATCGGCGGACGAAGTTGACGGGCGGATTTTTTTTGAAGCAGTCAAGCGGATTTTTCAACCGCGCGAAGCGGTGCGGCGACGCAGCGCGGCGGAGTGTCTGACGGGCACGAGCGCACCCGCTTCCGGCGGCGGAATCTCCGTGAAGTGAGAAAACTCTTCGGCGTGTGTTTGCAGGTATTGGAAGAAGCGCTCGAACTCGCGCTGCATGGCGTCCATCTTCTCGCGCATGTTGAGAATAATCTCGACTCCCGCGAGATTGACGCCGAGATCGCGCGTCAGTGAGAGAATAACTTCGAGCCGTTCCAGGTCCGCGTCCGTGTAAAGGCGCGTGTTGCCCACCGAACGCGAGGGCTTGAGCAATCCTTCGCGCTCGTAGAGACGCAACGTCTGCGGATGTATGTCGTACTGCGTCGCCACCGCGCTGATCGTATATGTGCTGACTTTGCGTTTCATAAAATTAGAGGCTGGAGGCTGGAGGCTGGAGACTGGGTAAGACTTTAACTAGTCCCCAGCCTCCAGTCTCTAGCCTCTATTCTAGTCCCATCACGACGCGCGGGTTCTCAGGGTTCAATTGCGCGTAGTGGCGTAGTAATTCTTTCGTCTCCTCGGAAATCACTTTGGGGAGCGTGACCTGCACTTCAACGAACTGGTCGCCGCGCGCGTTGGCGTTGCGCAGGGACGGAGCGCCGCGCTCGCGCAGGCGAAATTTCTGGCCCGATTGCGTGCCGGGCGGAATCCGCAGTTGAGCCTTGCCCTCGACGGTGGGCACTTCTATCTTCGCGCCGAGCGCCGCTTCTGGAACCGTCAAAGGAACCGTCACATAAATATTGTCGCCCTTGCGCGTAAAATGTTTGTGCGGCCCGACGTTCGTGATGATGTAGAGATCGCCCGGTTGAGCGCCGAGCCGCCCGCCCTGTCCCTTGCCCGGAATACGCACGCGCGAGCCTGTGTCAACACCTGCGGGGATGCGGACCTTGACGTTCTCCTGCTTCGGTATCACGCCTTGGCCGTGACAGACCGCGCAGGGTTGGCGTCGCCGCCCCGTCCCGTTACAGTCCGGGCACTCCTGCGAAAACTTGAGACGCCCGCCCGCACGCTGGACCTGTCCAGCCCCCTTGCAGGTCGGGCAGACGACGACCGGGCCGCCCGTGTCGCCAGCCCCCTGGCAACGCGAGCACTGGTCCGAACGGTTGACGGTGATGTTGGTCGTGAGGCCCGTGATGGCCTCCTCGAAGGAGATGGCGAGCGGCATCTCTATGTCTGCGCCGCGCACGGGCTGCGGGCGCGGCGGCTCCTGCGGCTGTTTGGCTGAAGCGCCGCCGCCGAAGAGGTCCGCGAAGATGTCTCGAAAGCTTGAGCCACCGCCGCCGGGCGTGCCCGAAGCCGAAGTGGTCCACTCAAAGCCTTCAAAGTCAAAGGGAGCGCCGCGCCCCGCGCCCGGACCATCGCCGCCCGTCGCCCCGCGCGCAGCAGCATCCGCCAGACTGTCAGAGTACTGGCCGAAGCGGTCGTAGACCTTGCGTTTCTTCTCATCGGAAAGCACATCGTGCGCCTCCGTGATGAGCTTGAAACGTTCTTCAGCGGACTTGTCCCCCGGATTCACATCCGGGTGATACTTGCGCGCCAGCCTTCTGTAAGCCTTCTTAATCTCTTCCGGCTTCGCATCGCGCTTGACGCCGAGTATCTTGTAGTAATCTTCTTTTGCCATCGTTCGATTGCGGAATGCGGAATTCGGATTGCGGATTTAAGGAACGCTTATCTATCAATCCGCAATCCGAATTCCGCATTCCGCAATATTGTTTGTTTACTTGTTTTCGTCTACGTCCACGTATTCGGCGTCAATCACGTTGTCTTCACCGCTGCCGCTGCCTTGCGCGCCCGCGCCCGCCGCGTTGGCCTGCTCGCCGCCGGTGGAGGCATCGCCACCGCCGCCGCTGGACTGCTGCTGGTAGAGAGCCTCTGCCAGCTTGTGCGAGACAGTTTGCAGGTTGTTGAAGGCATCGTTCATACGCTCAACGCCGCCCTCTTCCGTGGCCTTCTTCGCGTCGGCGATGGCCGCCTCAACGTCCGTCGCCACGGCCCCGACCTTCTCGCGGTTCTCGCTCAAGGTCTTCTCCATCTGGTAGGTCAGACCGTCCAGGCGATTGCGCGCTTCTATCTCTTCGCGCTTGCGCTGGTCGTCCGCCGAGTGCGACTCCGCATCACGCATCATCTTATCAATCTCATCCTTCGAGAGACCCGAAGAAGAGGTGATGGTAATTTTCTGCTCGCGCCCTGTGCCCATGTCCTTGGCAGAGACGTTGACGATGCCGTTGGCGTCTATGTCAAAGGCCACTTCAACTTGCGGCATGCCGCGCGGTGCGGGCGGAATCCCCACTAAGTGAAACTTGCCGAGCGTGCGATTGTCCGTCGCCATCGGCCTCTCGCCCTGCAAGACATGCACTTCGACAGACGTTTGATTATCCGAAGCGGTCGAGAAAATCTCAGACTTGCGCGTTGGAATCGTCGTGTTGCGCTCGATGAGTTTGGTAAAGACGCCGCCGAGGGTTTCGATACCGAGGCTCAAAGGCGTCACGTCCAGAAGCAGTATGTCCGTCTTCTCGCCCGACAGCACGCCCGCCTGCACGGCTGCGCCGACGGCCACGACCTCGTCCGGGTTCACAGACTTGTTCGGCTCTTTCCCGAAGATGCTCTTAACTATCTCCTGGACTTTCGGGATGCGCGTGG